>JAGPMA010000013.1 GCA_018053145.1 Oscillospiraceae bacterium
GTATAAAACCCGCCCGAAAAGGGCGGGTTTTATACTACATTTTTTCCGGTGCCGAAACACCCACGATTTCAAGCGAGTTTGCAATTACCTTTTCAGTGCAATCGCACAATACGAGTCTTGCGTCGCGTAATGCGGGCTCGGCGTCTTTTATTCTGCAGTTGTTATAAAATCTGTGAAAGCGCGCTGCAAGCTCCGTAACATACCGGTTGATGCGAGAAGGGTCGTAGTCACGCGCTGCAAGGCGAATCTCCTCCGTGAACATGGCAAGCTGCTTAATCAGCTCGCGCTCCTGCTCTGAATTTAAAAGCGAGGCGTCAACCACCCCTTGCATCGGAACTGAATGCCCCTCCTCGGCCATGGCGGAAATCAGGCTGCAAATCCTCGCATGGGCATACTGAACATAGTACACGGGGTTTTCGCTGTCCTGACGTATCGCAAGGTCAAGGTCAAATTCCAAATGTGTGTCAGGCTTGGCGTTGAAGAAAAATCTGCAAGCGTCAACGCCGATTTCGTCCAGCAGGTCATTGAGGGTCAGTGCCTTTCCGGTACGCTTAGAAACCTTAACGACCTCTGATCCGCGCACAAGTCGAACCATCTGCATGATTAAGAAATCGAGCTTTTTGTTCTCAAGCCCCAGAACCGGAGCAGTCATCGAAGCAGCAAAGCGGATTGCGTGCCCGTGGTGGTCCGCGCCCCAGACATCTATGACCCTGTCGTAGCCGCGCTCAATAAACTTGTTGCGGTGATAAGCTATATCTACTGCGTAATATGTGTAAAAGCCGTTTGCGCGGCGAAGTACCTCGTCCTTATCAGCACCGAAGTCCATGTTTCGAAGCCAAAGCGCGCCATCTTTTTCATAGGTGCAGCCCGCGTCCTCGAGAAGCTTAACTGTTTCGGCAACATATCCGCTGTCGTGCAGTGCGCTTTCTAAAAACCACTCGTCAAAGTGGATGCGGTAGCGCTCCAAGTGCTGCTTCATCAGCTCGATATTGTGTGGAAGCCCAAATTCGACAAACTCAACGCAGCGCTCTGCGCTGTCCATGTTTAAATATTTCTCGCCGTCGCGGTCATAAATCATTCGCGCCAGCTTCTTTATATCGTCGCCGTGATAGCCGTTTTCCGGAAAGTCCACGGCCTCCTCGCCCAAAATAATCTGAAGATAGCGCACCTCAATGGACTTTCCGAACAAGTCCACCTGGTTTCCGGCATCGTTAACATAGAATTCGCGCGAAACGGCATAGCCGGCTTTTTGCATAACGGACGCAAGTGCGTCACCCAAAACGCCGCCTCGTGCGTTGCCGATAGTCATCGGTCCGGTTGGATTTGCCGAAACGAACTCGACCATTACCTTTTCGCCATGACCCTCATCTGAGCAGCCGAAGGATGAGCCTTCTCTGCGTACAGTTTCCAAAACGCCGCCGTACCATTTATCGGAAAGGCGAAAATTCAAAAAGCCGGGACCGGCAATTTCAACCTTTTCAAAGTAGCTGCTCGACAAGTCGATGCAGGATACCAAAATTTCCGCTACCTTACGTGGCGGCAACCCTAATGTCTTTGCTCCTGCCATCGCGTGGTTTGCGGCATAGTCACCGTTTGTGGTGTCCTTGGGAATTTCAACCTTTCCCTGAGGAAAGTCTAGGTCCGGAAAAGCACCCTGGGCAACTGCCTTTTCATAGGCCATCTCAAGCAGCCCGTCAATGGATAGTTTCGCTTCTTCAATTAGATTGGCCATTAAATTTCTTCCTTTTGCTCACTTACTTTGATTTTGAACATGTTGTGTCCTACAACCGAATGCTGAAAATCCACAACATAGTCAATCTCCATATTCCCGCCGTGCTCATCAAGAGACACGGAAACATTCGTGGTATTGACCCCCATTGTTGCGCTGCCAAACGGTGTTTCGTAAAGAAAGTTATGTTTCCTGCCCTTTTCGAAAACCATACGGCTGTTGAGACTGCCTTCTCTTGTCATAACAATGCCCATCGGTCCAATTGTGAAGGAAGTTTTTGTACCTTCAAGTCCCGTAAGCTCACTTTCCATGTAGGAGAGCATCCCCTCACCGTTTTCGTAGGCAAATATCCCATCCGTCTCGAGCTGTATTACATTGTCTTCTCCATTAGGGTCGTTTTGCGTACCCGTTATGGAGATTATTACATCTTTCATTTTCATTATATATCCATCCCTTTACTTGGCTCAAGGCGCAAAAAGGCCAATTAGTCATCATGCTATTTATTCGCGTTCACCGTTTTATAAGAAAAACATCATATTAAAATGTGCAAATCTATCCAAGCCCCATAACATCTGCGGCGCAGACATTATATTATATATTACTGCCCTTGTCAAAGGGTGCAATTCCCAGTAGAAACGGGGATATATCGTGCTTGAGCATGAGCTCCGCTGTACGAGCAAAGGATGCCGTTGACCCGGTTGTGTAGTATTCAGTTTTTGAGTCGCAACCATTGCAGGTCAAATTGTTTTCTCTCAAATTTTCGCTGAGTTTTCTTGCTGCTGCGGCTCCTGCACTTATAAGCTTAACGTCTTTGCCCATGTAATCGCTTATAACATCAGCCAAAAGCGGATAATGAGTGCAGCCCAAAATAACGGTGTCGACTCCTGCCTGCTTTAGCGGAGGTAGATATTCCGAAACAGCCTTTAGTACTCTTTCGTCGGCTTTGTCAAATATTCCGTACTCAACCATGGTTGCGAACTTTGGACAAGCCTGCGCGGTTACAATAACATTTGGTGAAATTTCATTTAACAGTCTTTGATAAGTTCCGGACTGAATACTTGCGCGCGTAGCAAGCAAACCGATTTTTCCGCTATTCGTTGAATTGATTGCTTCCAAAACTGCAGGTTCAACGACTCCAAAAACGGGAACAGGGCTGCTTTGCATAAGCGCTTCAAGCGCATTAGAGGTTGCTGTTCCGCAAGCGACAAATACAGCCTTCACATCTCTTGCCAGCAAAAAAGCCAGATCATTTAGAGACATTTCTATTATTTGGGTTTTGTTCTTTTCGCCGTATGGCATATTATAAGAATCGCCAAGATAAATTATGTGTTCATCCGGCAAAAGATTTTTCAATTCCTGTGTTGCTGTCAGGCCGCCTAAGCCCGAATCAAAAACGCCTATGGCTCTGTTATCCATCTGTACGCTCCTATACTATAATGCCGTATAATAATACCTCTATTTTCGGTTTTTTTCAAGGAAAAGAGATAGTATATTGTAATATAAATTACTGGCGTTTTTCTCTGATTTTTGATATAATCATATGTAGATTGTAATTAATCTCTCTTTGGAAATATTTCTTTTTTATCTATGTGATAAAAGACAGAACATTATATTTTCGTTTTTAAATATAATGTTTTATAAGCGGTCAACGGCGTCGCCGAATTATTGAAAGGAGGCCGTTATGGATATAAAGCTCACTACCAAGGAATTTCGGCATCTTCTTGATCTGGTTTATATCGGGAACTGGATACTAAATTCCACCAGAGCAAATGATCGTTTTGAGGACTATGACCTGTTGCAAGAAAAACTATTCGCAATAGCTCCTCAGAATGGTCTGCCGGAGCTTGCACAAACCTATTTAGGCCACGTTTTTCCCTCTCGGGCCTATGAAGAGGGCGGAATCCATGATGCTATCGCAGACTATGAAGACGCTGTTTTCTTTGACATTTTGGCAGAGGAACTGGCAAGGCGCGATATGTCAGAGGAACAGCTAAATCCCAACGATATAAAAGAGCTTACCGCCAGAATGGATAATTATATGCTTGAATTTGAGGCAAATGGAATAGAAAACATCAACCTCAACATCTAATGCATCGTTTTCTTAAAATAGTCAACCCTCTTCGTACTATGATTTTTCGTGTCAAACTGAACATTTCTTTGATATTTGCCCTCCTTTTGCGGATAATAAACGTGAGAGGAGGTTTTTGTTTGAGTTATTTCAACATGTCAAAAGAGGAGTACGGGGCATATGTAAAAAAAGCCTCGCCGAACTCAAAACTATTTCCTAACATTTTTAAGGCTTTTACTGTCGGCGGTGCTATATGCTGTGTTGGCCAGGCAATTCTAGAGCTTTTCTCAGCTTTGGGCTTATCAAAAGAACTTGCGGCAACTTCAACAAGTATAAGTCTCGTATTGTTAGGCGCTCTTATGACGGGTTTAGGCCTCTATGATGACCTTGCCAAATTTGGCGGTGCCGGAACACTGGTGCCAATAACAGGCTTTGCAAATGCTGTTGTGTCCCCTGCTCTCGAATTTAAAACAGAAGGTTATATCACCGGAACAGGCGCGAAAATGTTTATAATATCAGGGCCGGTCATCGTATACGGCATCTCGGCCTCTGTAATTTACGGAGTAATTGACTGGCTTATACGTCTTGTAAATTAGAACCTGGCAAAGCGATAAGAAATAAAACGGTCATTGTTCCCCCAAGGGAACAATGACCGTTTAAGCTGTTTTTACACGAGCTCGATAACTGCCATTTCGGCTGCATCGCCACGACGGGGTCCAATGCGAACAATGCGAGTGTAGCCTCCGTTGCGCTCTGCGTACTTGGGAGCTATTTCCTCGAAGAGTTTCTTCGCGACGTCCTCTTTCGTGATGAAAGAAAGTGCCTGACGATAATCTGCCAAAGACTTGTTCTTGCCAAGAGTTATCATTTTCTCGGTTAAAGGTCCGATTTCCTTTGCGCGTGTGATGGTTGTTTCCATGCGGCCCTTTTCGAGCAGGTCTGTAACTTGCTGTCTGAGCATGGCCATACGTGCATCAGTCGGCTTGCCGAGCTTTCTGTTTGTGGGCATTTCGGTTTCCTCCTTTTGTGAGTGTAAAGGATTATTGAAGGCTGATGCCTTCTTAAGCAGTTGTTTATCGGACTTGAATATTAATTATTGTCGTCGCAGGCAAGTGAAAGTCCCATCATAGCCAGCTTATGCTCAACTTCTTCAAGCGATTTGCGTCCGAGATTTCTAACCTTAATCATCTCGTCCTGAGTCTTTCCGATGAGGTCTTCAACGGTGTTAATGTTGGCACGCTTCAAGCAGTTGAAGCTGCGCACAGACAGGTCAAGCTCCTCAATCGTCATTTCAAGAACCTTGTCACGTTGAGTTTCAACTTTTTCCTTCACGGTTGACTCATTTCCGATTGTTTCCGAAAGGTCGGTGAACAATGTGAAGTGGTCACAGAGAATCTTTGCACCAAGCGAAACGGCATCTCTGGGTGTGATGGTCTTGTCTGTCCAAACCTCAATCGTGAGCTTGTCGTAGTCAGTTTTATTTCCGACACGGGTATTCTCTACGGCGTAGTTAACCTTAAGCACAGGTGAATAGATGGAGTCAACGGGAATCGAACCGATAACCTGCTGCAGTCCCTTGTTTTTTTCCGCAACGACATAGCCGCGTCCGTGGTCAACAACCATTTCCATGCTTAAATATCCGTCTGGTCCAAGAGTTGCAATATGCAAATCAGGGTTCAATACCTCAACTTCACTGTCTGCCTTAATATCACCGGCACGAACTTCGCACTCGCCGCTTGCTTCGATATATACTGTTTTCGGTCCGTCGCTGTGTAGCTTGAAAATACCGCCTTTAATGTTAAGAACAATTTCGGTCACATCTTCCTTAACGCCGGGAATTGTTGAAAATTCGTGCTGAACTCCGGCAATTCTTACTGAAGTGACCGCAGTACCGGGAAGAGAGGATAGGAGTACCCTGCGGAGAGAGTTACCCAAGGTCGTGCCATAACCGCGCTCTAAAGGTTCTACAATATACTTTCCATATGCTTCATCTGACTGACTCTCGATGCATTCAATACGCGGCTTTTCTATTTCAATCATGTTTATTTACCCTCCTTCTGAGTTGGCGCGGAAAAGCGCCCTTTGTGATCAGCTTACCAATGATGAGGGTCTCTGTATTACTTAGAGTACAGCTCGACAATAAGGGTTTCCTCCACGGGGAAGTCAATATCTTCTCTTGCGGGAAGCTTTGTTACGGTTCCCTTGAGTGTATTCTTTTCACGAGCAAGCCACTGAGGCGCAGTGATGAAAATCGCGTCCTCGCCAAGCAGTCTCTTGAACATTACAGAGTTGCGGCTTCCCTCGCGAACCTCAATAACATCTCCGGGGGAGACGAGATAAGAGGGAATGTCAACGCGACGGCCGTTAACAGTGAAGTGACCGTGGCTAACTGCCTGACGTGCCTCGCGGCGTGTCATAACAAAGCCAAGACGGTATACTACGTTGTCAAGACGACGTTCAATTGTGACAAGCAGATTCTCGCCGGTGATTCCGGGAGCCTTTGCTGCCTTCTCGTAATAAGAGCGGAACTGCTTTTCAAGAATTCCGTAGATGAATTTAACCTTCTGCTTCTCCTGAAGCTGCATTGCGTATTCGCTTTGTTTCCTGCGCATCTGACCCTTGGGGTTACGGATTGTTTCACTCTTGGTCTTTGCAGTGTAACCCATGACGGCAGGAGAAATGTCCAACGTCTTGCAACGCTTAACGATGGGCTGCATGTTTCTAGCCATAATTTACTTCTCCTTCCTAATTAGACGCGACGTCTTTTGGGTGGACGGCAACCGTTGTGGGGAATGGGTGTTACGTCCTTAATAAGTGTAACTTCAAGACCTGCTGTCTGCAAAGCGCGAATAGCTGCTTCACGTCCGCTGCCGGGTCCCTTTACGAAAACTTCAACGGTCTTAAGTCCGTGCTCCATTGCTGCTTTAGAGGCTGTTTCAGCCGCTGTCTGAGCTGCGAACGGAGTTGACTTTTTGCTTCCGCGGAAGCCCATTTCGCCGGCGGATGCCCACGAAATTGCGTTTCCGTGTACGTCGGTAATCGTAACCATGGTGTTGTTGAAGGAGGAACTGATGTGGACGACTCCTCTTTCAATGTTCTTACGCTCTTTACGGCGTGTTCTGACTTTTTTCTTAGGTGCTGCCATTACTCAAGTTCCCTCCCTTACTTTTTCTTGTTGGCTATAGTGCGCTTCGGGCCCTTACGGGTACGAGCGTTTGTTTTACTTCTCTGTCCGCGAACGGGCAGACCGCGTCTGTGACGCGTCCCGCGATAGCTTCCGATTTCGATGAGGCGCTTAACGTCAAGCGCAACTTTGCGGCGAAGATCGCCTTCGACGGTGAAGTCGGTATCGATGCACTCACGCAGCTTGGCCTCGTCTTCCTCGGTCAAATTCTTCACACGGGTATCGGGGTTAATACCTGTCTTCTCAAGAATCTTTGTTGCGCTGGTTCTGCCGATGCCATAGACATAGGTCAACGCGATTTCAATTCTCTTGTCTTTTGGCAGGTCAATTCCGGAGATACGTGCCATATTTAATAATCATTCCTTTCGCTTATTGTTCCGCTTAATCAGCGGTCCCGCTTTTGGCAATGCTCTTACAAGCCGGAAAACTGCTTGCAGTTTTCTAGCCTTGTCTTTGTTTGTGCTTGGGGTTTTCGCAGATTACCATTACCTTGCCCTTGCGCTTAATGACTTTGCATTTTTCGCACATCGGCTTTACGGACGGTCTTACTTTCATAAAACTAAACCTCCATTATTTGCTTCTCCAAGTGATTCTTCCACGGGTCAGGTCATATGGCGACATCTGAACTGTAACCTTGTCGCCCGGAAGAATTCGGATAAAATTCATCCTCAATTTTCCGGAAATATGAGCCAAAATTGTGTGTCCGTTTCCAATATCAACTTGAAACATCGTATTGGGCAGAGCTTCAATTACTGTGCCCTCAAACTCAATAACATCATCTTTTGACAAACTGTCTTCCCTCCTCGGTCATGCCGGCCTCGCTGCGATAAATCGCAAGCTCTTTTCGGATTGCACTGTCTGTTGTTTTGCCTTCGTTTAAAACGTCGGCAAGCTCCGGAGTACCCATCTTACCTAAGCATAAATGCTTGAGGCTTTTCCTTTTGGGGTTCGTGAGCTTTCTCGTCTTTCCATCAACAAGCAATGCAAAGCTGTCGTCTGTTTTTAAAACGACATATTCTCTGCCTTTATCGTGACCGGCAAGAGAGAAAACGATGTCGGACGGCCTTGCGGTCTCCATTATAAGTCCTCCGCCATGGTCAGAATTTCCGGCTCTCCGTCTGTAATGAGAATTGTGTTCTCATAGTGAGCGGATAAACTGCCATCGACTGTAACTACCGTCCAGTCGTTATCAAGTACACGAACTGCCGCTCGTCCCATGTTGACCATTGGTTCGATTGCGATTGTCATGCCCCTAATAAGCCTTGGTCCATGCCCCGGCTCACCGAAATTTGGAACCTCGGGAGCCTCGTGTAAATTCTTTCCAATACCATGACCGACATACTCGCGAACCAACGTGTAGCCAAAGCTTTCTACGTACTCTTGAATAGCGTGGGAGATATCGGAAATGCGGCAGCCCTCGCGCGCAAACCTCAGTCCCTCGAAAAAGCTCTGCCTTGTAACTTGTATAAGACGTTTTGCTTCATCGGACACCTTGCCTGCTGTAAAGGTTCCGCAACAGTCACCGTGGAAACCACCGATATAAGCGCCGACATCTATGCTGACTATATCGCCGTCACAGATTTTACGCTTACTGGGGATGCCATGGATGACTTCGTCGTTCACCGAAATACATGCGCTGCCGGGAAATCCGCCATATCCCAAGAAGGAAGGCACAGCACCGGATTTTTTGATGAACTTGTAAATTTCATGATCGATTTCTTGGGTTGTTACGCCGGGGGTCACCATCTCCCGTCCGATTGAACGGGCTGCCGCGGTAATTATTCCCGCTTGGCGCATTTGCTCTATTTCCCGTGGGCTTTTAATTGTTATAGTGCTCATAGCCCAAGAGCCTTTACTACTGCTTTGGTCGTTTCTTCGACCGTAGTCTGATTTTCTATAGTCTTCAATTTGCCTCTCTTTTCGTAGAAGTCTTCTAGAGGCTCCGTTTCCTTGTGGTAGACGGCCAATCTGTCCAAAACGGTTGATGGGGCGTCATCCTTACGGATTATAAGCTCTCCGCCGCAGTTGTCGCAAATTCCTTGCGTTTTTGGCGGGTTTGTAACGAGATGGAATGATGCGTTGCACTCCTTGCAGGTGCGGCGTCCGGACAGGCGCTCGACTATCTCTTCGTCCGTGATTTCAATGGCGAGAGCTACATCAATATTGATGCCCACATCCTCAAGAGCCTGAGCCTGAGGAATTGTTCTGGGCATGCCGTCCAAAATGTACCCGTTCTTGCAGTCATCCTCGGCGAGCCGCTCCCTGACGATGCCGATTATGACATCGTCGGGAACAAGCTTCCCGTTGTCAACATATTCCTTCGCTTTGAGTCCGACGGGTGTGCCGTTTTTCATCGCCGCGCGAAGTATGTGTCCGGTTGAAATGGTAGGGATATTGCACATACGGCTGAGAACCTCTGCCTGTGTGCCCTTACCCGCGCCGGGCGCACCTAAAAGAATTAGCTTCATTTAGTTTCCCTCCAGAACATTAATCAAGGAAGCCCTTGTAGTTACGCATAATCATCTGAGACTCAAGCGCTCTAACGGTTTCAAGCGCAACACCGATAACGATTATGATCGATGTGCCTCCGAGCGAAATACCGCTGTTGGCGGCTGACTCGCTGCAAGCACTGATAATAACTGGAACCACTGCCACTATGCCGAGATATAAAGCACCGAATAACGTAACCTTGTTGAGGGATTTCTGAATATATTCGCTTGTCGGTTTTCCCGGACGGAAGCCGGGGATAAACCCGCCGTTCTTCTTAAGGTTGTTTGCAATTTCCACAGGGTTGAACTGAATTGTGGAATAGAAATACGCAAAGAAGATGATAAGCAGGAAATAGCAAATTGCATATAGCGGAGAGGTTAGTCCCGTCACATTTAGGAAACCGGCCCAGAAGGTTCCGGTTGCTGGTGTGGGGAAGAACGCCGCTATTGTCGGGATAAGTGAAGCGATTGATTGGGCAAAGATTATGGGAAGAACACCGGACATATTGACCTTCATAGGCAAATGTGTGCTTTGTCCTCCGTACATCTTACGTCCGACAACACGCTTTGAGTATTGAACAGGAATTCTGCGCTCAGCATTGGTAACGAAGATTATTAGAACAACAATTGCCAGTGCGCCAAGCAGCATCAGTATCAGACCAACAGGGGAAAGTCCGCCTGTCGATACGTTGGTAATCATCTGTGCAACTCCGCTGGGGAAGCGCGAAACGATGCTGGCGAAAAGTATGATGGAAATACCGTTGCCGATACCGAACTCACTAATCTGCTCGCCGAGCCACATGATAAGTGCGCTGCCTGCGGTGAAGGTGAGGATAATTACTATTGCCTGCCAAATTCCGGTGGACTCAAGCAGTCCGTTGTTGCGGATGAGCATATAGTATGCAAAGCCCTGCAACAGACCGATAACGACTGTTGAATAGCGAGTGATACTTGCAAGCTTCTTCTGGCCCTCTTCGCCGCCCTCTTTTTGCAAACGCTCAAGAGCGGGGATAGCGATGGTCAGCAGCTGAATAATAATCGATGCGTTGATATACGGCTGAATGGAAAGTGCAAAAATCGTCGCTTTGGAAAAGGCACCGCCGGACATCATGTTCACAAGGCCCAGAGCAGTATTCTGAAGTGTGGTGAAGTACTCTTTCAGCGCATCAATGTTAACGTAAGGAACCGGTACTGCGTTACCAAGCCGATAAAGCAGAACTATAAAGAGCGTGAAAAGGATCTTTTTACGGAGTTCTTCGATTTTCCATGCGTTACGAAATGTCTCGAGCACCTAGACCACCTCCGCCTTCCCGCCTGCGGATTCAATTTTCTGCTTTGCAGACTCGGAGAAAGCGGTTGCCTGTACGGTCAGCTTCTTGGTGATTTCGCCGTTGCCGAGAAGCTTTAAGCCATACTCACATTTAGACAAAACTCCGGAAGCAAGCAGTTTTTCAACGGTGATAACATCGCCGTCTTCAAACTTGTTGAGAGCGGAAACATTTATTGCGGTGAGGGGCTTTGCAAAAATGTTGTTAAAACCACGCTTGGGGATACGGCGTGCCAATGGCATCTGGCCGCCTTCGAAGCCGACTCTGACGCCGCCGCCGCTGCGGGAATTCTGTCCCTTTTGACCGCGGCCTGCGGTCTTTCCTTTACCTGAACCGTTGCCTCTTCCCTTGCGCTTGGATGCGTGGGTGGAGCCTGCAACCGGTGAAAGTTCACTTAGTTTCATGCCTGCACCTCCTTATTCTTCTGTTACCTTCAGAAGATAGCTGATTTGAGCTATCTTGCCTCTGGTCTGGGGGTTATCGGGCTGCACTGTCTTGTTGCCGATCTTATGCAGTCCAAGAGAGTTGGCAGTAGCGATGTGCTTGTCCATTCTGCCGTTTAAGCTTTTAACAAGCTCGATCTTGAGATTAGCCATTGCTACACCCTCCTATCCTTTAATTTCTTTTACGGTTTTACCCCTGACGGCGGCAACCTGCTCCGCATCGCGGAGAGTGCGCAAACCGACCATTGTGGCAGCAACCACATTGTGGGGGTTATTTGAACGCAGACATTTTGTACGGATGTCCTTGATTCCGGCAGCTTCAACAACTGCACGGACAGCGCCGCCGGCAATAACGCCGGTACCGGGAGCTGCGGGCTTGAGAAGAACTCTGCCTGCTCCAAATTCGCCGATTACTTCATGAGGAATCGTTGTTTCGGAAAGCGTGATGGTAGTAATATTCTTCTTTGCATCGTCAATTCCCTTGCGGATTGCTTCAGAAACTTCGCCTGCCTTACCAAGTCCAAATCCCACGCGGCCTTTTCCGTCACCGACAACACAGAGAGCGGAAAATTTAAATATACGGCCGCCCTTGACGGTTTTGGAAACGCGGTTGAGGGAAACAACTTTTTCGGTAAATTCTGAAGGTTCCTCGGAACGTCTGTTATCTCTATTGTTACTGTAAGCCATTTTGTTTCCTCCTCCCGACTAAAAGTTCAGACCGCCCTCGCGGGCTCCGTCTGCTAATGCCTTGACACGACCGTGGTAAAGGTAACCGCCGCGGTCAAAACGAACATCTTCAATACCCTTAAGCTTTGCACGCTCCGCTAGAAGTTTTCCAACCTTTGCAGCGGCTTCGCAGTTGCTGCCCATTCCCTCAAAGTCCTTCTCGACAGATGAGGCGCTGACTAAGGTTACGCCGTTTACATCGTCGATAACCTGAGCATAAATGTTAGCGTTACTTCTAAAAACGTCTAGTCTTGGAGTTTCGGGCGTGCCGGATATCTTTGCACGTACTCTCTTGTGGCGCTTTAAGCGCGCTGCTCTTGTATCAGGTCTTTTTACCATTTAGGCACACCTCCTTCTATTTCTTAGCTCCGGTCTTGCCTTCTTTGTGGCGAACCACTTCGTTAGCATACCGGATACCCTTGCCCTTGTAAGGCTCGGGCGGTCTTTTACTACGCACATCAGCCGCAAATTGGCCAACCTTTTGTTTGTCAATACCGTTGATTACAATGGTATTCTGGCTGGGAACATCGATAGTAATGTCGGCAGTATCCTCAACAATGACCTGATGGCTGTAGCCAATGTTCATTACGAGCTTGTTGCCGTCTTTATTAACCTTGTAGCCAACACCCTGAACAGTCAGTTCTCTTTTAAAACCATTTGATACACCCTCGACCATGTTGGCGAGAAGTGTTCTTGTCAGGCCGTGCAGAGAACGGCTATCCTTGTTGTCATTGGGACGTGCAACTGTCAGCACACCGTCATTGAGTTCGATTTTCATCGAAGGCACAAGAGTGCGTTCAAGTGTTCCCTTAGGTCCTTTTGCGATGACATGATTGTTTTCGTCAATTGTGATTTCCACTCCAGCGGGAACGGTAATGGGAGCTCTTCCTATTCTAGACATTCATATACCCCCTTACCACACAAACGCCAAGACTTCACCGCCGACATTTGCCTTGCGTGCAGCCTTGTCAGTCATGATGCCTTTGGACGTGGAAATGATAGCTATACCCAGTCCTTTGAGGACATAGGGCAGCTCGTCAGCACCGGCATAAACGCGCAGACCGGGCTTTGATACGCGGCGAAGGCCCTGGATGGCCTTTTCCTTGCCGGGAAGATATTTAAGTGTGATGCGGATTATTCCCTGGCCGCCGTCTTCAATAAGCTGGAAGCTCTTGATATAGCCTTCGTCCAAGAGAATGGTGGTAATTGCCTTTTTCATGTTAGAAGCGGGAACATCGACGGTGTCGTGCTTAGCGCTTCCTGCGTTGCGGATACGGGTTAATAAATCCGCGATAGGATCGGTAATTTGCATACTTGATTTCCTCCTTGTTAGAGTTACAGTCGATAATTCGTACTGTTGAGGCGACGAGGTTCCGAGCCAATTCTTGATTGCCCCCGGCCTTTCGTCATCCAAATGTTTATTTGCAGCGGTAAAACCGCAATACAAAACGAATGTTCTCCTTGCGGAGATTTTTCTTTGCAGGGCGTTTATTTGACTTGCGTTTTAAAACGCCCTGTATAAGTTCGTCTAGCGAGTGCAGGAATTTTCGTCAGACACTCTCGGTCTAACTCCTATTTCTGACTACACGCGCATCGCCGGAAAATTTTCTTCAGGCCAAATCGAGGCGGCGAAGCTGTATGAGCATACTGCGAGCCGACGAGATGACGCATGATGGAAATTTACCAAGAAGCCTTTCTGACGCCCGGGATCTGGCCCTTATGTGCCAGCTCGCGGAAGCAAATACGGCAAACGCCGTAATCACGCAGATAAGCGTGGGGACGACCGCAGATTTTGCAGCGGTTGTACTCTCTTGAGGAGAATTTCGCCGGAGCAGCCTGCTTAATTTTCATTGATGTCTTAGCCATGCTTTATCCTCCTAAGCCTTTGCAAACGGAGCGCCCATAAGTGCAAGCAGCTCTTTTGCTTCTTCGTCGGTAGCCGCAGTGGTGCATATAGCAATGTTCATACCACGCAGTTTTTCGATCTTGTCATAGTCGATTTCAGGGAAGATAATCTGTTCCTTCAAACCGAGGCTGTAGTTTCCGCGTCCGTCAAAAGCATCCGCGTTGATTCCGTGGAAGTCACGGACACGGGGAAGCGCTACGTTGAACAGTCTGTCGAGGAATTCCCACATTCTGTCCTGTCTGAGCGTAACCTTGACGCCGACATTCTGTCCTGCGCGGAGTTTGAAGTTTGCAACGCTCTTGCGAGCAACTGTTGCAACAGCCTTCTGTCCGGCAATCGAAGATATGTCTTTTATAACAGCATCCAAAGCCTTCTGGTTGTCTTTGCAGTCGCCTGCGCCGACGCTGATTACTATTTTTTCTATCTTGGGAATTTGCATCGTGCTCTTGTAGGAGTACTTCTTCATAAGAGCGGGAGCGACTTCCTCAAGATATTTTGTTTTAAGTCTTGGCATTAAAAAGTCTCTCCTTTCTTATATGATTTCGCCGCACTTCTTGCAGACGCGTTCTTTTGTTCCGTCATTAAGGAACTTATGTGCTTCACGGGTAGGCTTGCCGCACTTGGGGCATACGCGCATAACCTTTGAAGCATATATGGGGGTTTCTTTTTTGATGATACCGCCCTCTGTGCCGGGTTTTGTGGGCTTCATATGACGCTTAGCGACATTTACACCCTCAACGATGACTTTGCCGTTTTTGGGATCAGCAGAAACTACTCTGCCTTCTTTTCCCTTATCCTTGCCGGACAGAACAATGACTTTATCGTCTTTTTTAATGTTCATTTCTTGCCCTCCTATATAACTTCGGGAGCCAACGACAGGATCTTCATGAAGTCCTTGTCACGAAGCTCACGGGCAACCGGTCCAAAAATACGGGTACCTTTGGGGTTCTTGTCATCTTTGATGAGTACTGCGGCATTTTCGTCAAAGCGTACATAGGTGCCGTCTGCACGACGAACGCCCTTTGCGCTGCGAACGATAACTGCCTTGACAACATCGCCCTTTTTAACGGTGCTGCCCGGTGCGGTCTTGCGAACGGACGCAACTATGATATCTCCGATATTTCCATATTTGCGCTTTGATCCGCCAAGAACGCGAATGCATTTGATCTCTTTGGCGCCGGTATTGTCGGCCACCTTGAGAAATGTTTCCTGTTGTATCATTTCGCGGCCTCCTTACTTTGCCTTTTCAATTATTTCTACTAGACGCCATCTCTTATCCTTGGACAGGGGACGGGTCTCCATAACTCTGACTCTGTCGCCGATTCCGCACTCATTCTTTTCATCGTGAGCCTTCAGGCGATAAGTTTGCTTGATAATCTTCTTGTACAGAGGATGCGCAACGCGGTCCTCAACAATAACGACAATGGTCTTGTCCATCTTGTCGGACACTACCTTGCCGACGCGGGTTTTGCGGGAAGATGTTCTTTCTTCACTCATTCTCGTTTTCCTCCTCACTGCTCGAGTTGTTTCTGGCGAATAACTGTCTTGACTCGGGCAATGTCACGGCGTACGGCAGAAATTTTTATCGGGTTGTCAAGATGGTTAGTGGCGTGCTGCATACGGAGTGTAAATAAATCCTTCTTCAGCTGCAAAAGCTTGTTTTCAAGCTCTGCGGCAGACATTTCGCGTATCTCGTTTGCCTTCATCTTATTCACCACCTGTCTCGGAATCGGCAACTGCATCGCGAACAACAAACTTTGTCTTGCAGGGAAGCTTGTGGCTTGCAAGACGCATTGCTTCGCGGGCTGTTTCCTCGGGTACTCCGGCAATTTCAAACATGACACGGCCGGGCTTTACAACTGCTACCCAGTATTCGGGAGAACCTTTACCGGAACCCATGCGGGTTTCAGCAGGCTTCTCTGTTACGGGCTTATCAGGGAAAATTTTGATCCAAACTTTACCGCCGCGCTTGGTATAACGGGTCATAGCAATACGCGCTGCCTCAATCTGGTTTGAGGTAATCCAGCTGGGCTCAGTAGCCATAAGACCGTATTCGCCGTAAGCAACAAAGTTGCCTCTGGTGGCCTTGCCCTTCATACGCCCGCGGTGCACTCTGCGGTATTTTACTCTCTTAGGCAGAAGCATTACGCATTGCCTCCTTCCTTAGGGGTGCCGGCTGCGGGGGTTGCGGGGGCTGCCGGTGCTGCCGGTGTTGCCGGGCCGCGGTTGTAGCCGCCAGTGCTGGGGCCACGATTGTAACCGCCGGTGCTGGGACCACGATTGTAGCCGCCCTGTCCGCCCTGAGTCGACTGACCGCCACGATTGTAGCCGCCCTGTCCGCCGCTGTATCCGCCCTGGCCGCCTTGACCACCACGGTAATTGTTGTTTCTGTTATCGCCGAAGGATTTTTTGCGCTCGCCGCGGTTATGATCATCCTTGCGGGTCATATCCATTACGCGGGGAGTGCTGCGCAGTGTCTGGCTAAGGATTTCACCCTTGTAAATCCAAACCTTAACGCCGCAGCGGCCATAGGTTGTTGCGGCCTCTGCAAAACCATAGTCGATGTCTGCACGAAGAGTCTGAAGGGGAATTGTACCCTCGTGATAGCACTCGCTGCGAGCGATTTCAGCACCGCCCAAACGGCCGGAGCACATAACCTTGATGCCCTTAACGCCCATTTTCATGGCGCGACCCATGGAGTTTTTCATCGCACGGCGATGGCT
Organism: Oscillospiraceae bacterium; assembly: GCA_018053145.1. Lineage (GTDB taxonomy): Bacteria > Bacillota > Clostridia > Oscillospirales > Oscillospiraceae > UBA2658. The sequence goes on from JAGPMA010000013.1 coordinate 16,597, forward strand.
GATACGCTTTTCGAGCTGAGCTGCAATGCTCTCTGCGACAAGCTGTGCATCAGTATCGGGAGTGCGGACCTCAACGATTGAAAGTGCGACGGGCTTGCCAATCATCTTTTCAACGGAGAGTCTAAGACGCTCGATTTCGGTGCCGCCTTTTCCGATTACCACGCCGGGGCGTGAGCAGTGGATAAAGATGCGAACCTTGGAGCTGTCGCGCTCGATTTCAATCTTAGGGACACCTGCGGAATACAGGGTCTTCTTCAGATATTCACGAATTTTGTAGTCTTCAACGACGAGATCGCCGACCTTATCGTTTCTAGCGTACCATCTGGAATCCCAGTCCATGATAACGCCGACACGGAATCCATGAGGATTAACTTTCTGTCCCATACTCTGCCTCCTCCCTAATTTTTCTCAGCCACTACGATGGTGATGTGGCTGGTTCTCTTGTTGATTCTGTACATACGACCCTGAGCTCTGGGCATGCCTCTCTTGAGGATGGGGCCCGGATTAGCGAAGGTCTCGCTGACATAGAGCTTGTCGGTGTCCATGTGAAAATTGTTTTCTGCGTTTGCCACGGCACTCTTGAGAACCTTAATCATAAGCTCGCTTGCTGCCTTGGGTGTGTGCTGCATGAGAGCTTCTGCGGTTTTAACGTCCTTGCCGCGAATAAGGTCGCAAACTATCGAAACCTTACGGGGAGATATGCGGGCAAACTTGTGTTCTGCTCTTGCTTCCATTTTTCTCCTCCTTATCTTCCGGTCTTGGAGCCGGCATGACCGCGGAAAGTGCGGGTAGGCGCGAACTCGCCCAGCTTGTGTCCTACCATATCCTCGGTTACATATACAGGGACGTGGCGGCGACCATCATGAACGGCAATTGTGTGACCAACGAAAGTCGGGAAAATTGTGGACGCGCGGCTCCAAGTTTTAAGGACCTTCTTCTCGCCGGCCTTATTCATAGCATCGACCCTTTTAAGCAGCTCCGGAGCGGCATAGGGGCCTTTTTTAATACTTCTGCTCATTAATTATTCCCTCCTTACTTCTGATTGCGACGCTTGACAATGAACTTATTACTCTTGTTCTTCGTCTTGCGCGTCTTGTATCCGAGGGTAGGCTTACCCCAAGGAGTAACAGGTCCTGAACGACCAATGGGGGCCTTGCCTTCACCGCCGCCGTGGGGGTGATCACAGGGGTTCATGACGCTGCCGCGAACGGTCGGACGCCAGCCCATGTGACGTTTACGTCCGGCTTTACCGATGTGGATGTTTGCGTGATCGATGTTGCCAACCTGCCCGATTGTGGCGATGCAGTTGATGCGAATCTTACGATATTCGCCGGAGGGCAGACGAACTGTTGCAGTTTCGCCTTCCTTAGCCATGAGCTGAGCAGCAACACCCGCCGAGCGGACGAGCTGAGCGCCCTTGCCGGGATAAAGCTCGATGTTGTGAATAACCGTACCGACAGGAATGTTGGCAATCGGAAGAGCGTTGCCGGGCTTGATGTCGGCGGATTTTGACGATACAACAGAGTCGCCGGCTTTAAGTCCAACGGGAGCAAGGATGTAACGGCGTTCGCCGTCCTCATACTCCAATAGCGCAATATGCGCGCTGCGGTTAGGGTCATATTCAAGACGAAGCACCTTGCCGGGCATTTCAAGCTTGTTGCGCTTGAAGTCGATAACACGGTATTTCTTCTTGTTGCCGCCGCCCTGATGACGAACGGTGATGCGACCGTTATTGTTACGACCGGCATTGCTCTTTAAAACCTCTACCAGGGATTTCTCGGGTGTTGCACGCTTGTCAACTCCATCGAATCCCGAGACCGTCATATGTCTTCTGGACGGTGTAGTAGGTCTATAAGTTTTAATGGACATATCTCATTTCCTCCCTTACACCATACCCTCGAAGATTTCGATGTTCTTGGACTTCGCGCTGAGCTTAACAACAGCCTTTTTCCAGTCGGAAGTGTAACCCGGGCGTTTTGCGCCTACGCGCTTTTCCTTACCGGGCACGATGGTTGTAGTAACTCTGATGACCTTAACGTCGAAAATTTCTTCGATAGCTTTTTTGATCTCGATTTTGTTAGCATCCTTCGCCACTTCAAAAACGTACTTTTTGATGTCGAGGTCCTCCATGGACTGCTCTGTGATTATGGGACGCTTGATGATGTCGTATGCTGTTCTAATCATGCGAACACCTCCTCGATTTTCTCAAGCGCAGCCTTATCGACAACAAGCTTCCCTGCATTCAAAATGTCATACGGGGAAATTATAGTTGCGATTGTTGTCTTCACGCCGGGGATGTTTCTTGCGCTCTTAATAACAGTCTCGTTGACTTCTTTTGTTATAACAAGAGCCTTACCGGTAACATTGACTTTTTCAAGGAAGCCGACAAAAGTCTTAGTCTTGATTTCGGCAACCTTAAGGTCGTCGATTATGATGATTTCGCCTTCCGCCGCTTTGGATGAAAGTGCGCTCTTCAGTGCTAATCTCTTGACTTTTTTGTTAAGAGTGTAGCTGTAATCGCGGGGCTTGGGAGCAAACGCGACACCGCCGTGTCTCCAAACAGGTGAGCCGGCATGTCCGGCACGGGCACGACCTGTGCCCTTCTGACGCCAAGGTTTTTTAGTTGTGCAGTCGACCTCGCCCTTGGTCAGAGCGCTCTGTGTACCCTGACGGCAATTTGCGAGATGATTTTTAACTGAGTCGTGCAGAACGGACTCGTTGGGCTCAATTCCGAAGATGGATTCGGAGAGTTCGATCTCACCGACCTTTTCGCCGGCCATATTGTAAATTGGTGCTTTAGGCATTACATTCTCTCCTTTCCATTATCTTGTTCTTGCGGAGGCCTTCTGCGGGTTGACTCTTGCGGAAGCCTTCTGCGGGTTGAGGCTGATGCCAGCTGCGGCACCCTTGGCCTTAACGTTCTTCACGGTGTTCTTGAGATACACAATGCCACCCTTGGGTCCGGGGATTGCGCCGCGAACAACGATCATGTTCAATTCGGGGTCAACCTTGACAACGTCAAGGTTCTGTACGGTTACCTGCTCTGCGCCCATGTGACCTGCGCCGATTTTTCCCGGAAAAATTCTGGAAGGATCGGTGCCAGAACCCATAGAACCTGCATGACGGTGAACAGGTCCGCCGCCGTGGGTCATAGGAGTTCTGTGTGCGCCCCAGCGCTTGATAACGCCGGCGTAACCTTTGCCCTTGGAGATTCCGGTGACGTCGACCTTGTCGCCCTCTGCAAAAACGCCTGCGGTGATTACATCGCCGACATTGAGAGCTTCACAGTCTTCGAGGCGGAACTCTTTGAGATACTTCTTGAGCGAAACACCGGCTTTTTGAAGGTGTCCCTTTTCAGGCTTGGAGAGCTTACGCTCAGCCTGATCCTGATAGCCGAGCTGAACGGAAGTGTAGCCTTCCTTATCAGCATTTTTCTTCTGGACAACGACGCAGGGTCCCGCTTCAATGACGGTTACCGGAACGACTTTGCCCGCTTCATCGAAGATCTGCGTCATGCCGACCTTTTTGCCGATGATAGCTTTTTTCATGTTATTTCCTCCTTATAGGTTATTGGTCAACTCGCTTCGTCGTTAGGCCATACTCACGCTCCGTTTCCGCTAAAGCGAAAACTGCGGCATCGTGTGGCCACCTCCTCTCAAATCAAGACCCGCTTCGCTGGGCTCTTAATTTGTTAAGAAACGAACCAGAGGCTGCTGACTTGACCCTGTCCGTTCACGCAAGTAACAGACAATCGGGTTTTTTTGATAGATTTTCAAGTGCTTGAGTCACATCCGATTACGCAGGATTTTTCGTTTAGGTCGATGGCGAGGCGGCACCGCTGTATGGTTTTATACTGCAAGCCGACGAGCCGAAGAGATAATCGAAAAAGGCCAGTAATCAAAGTTTCATTTCGATTTCAACACCTGCCGGAAGTTCAAGTGACATAAGTGCCTCAACAGTTTTCTGTGTGGGGTTCATAATGTCGATCAGGCGCATGTGAGTGCGGCGCTCGAATTGCTCACGGCTGTCCTTATATTTATGAACAGCGCGGAGAATGGTGATGATTTCTCTCTTCGTGGGAAGAGGGATAGGGCCGGAAACCTTTGCTTCCGTACGCTTTGCCGTTTCAACAATCTTCTCAGCTGCCTTGTCGATAAGCTGATGATCGTAAGCCTTAAGTCTGATGCGAATCATCTTTTTGTTTGATACTGCCATTATTTTTCCTCCTGAACGTTAGTTCTCCGACGGCTTTGAACTCCGCCGGCCAAATTTTACGTTCGGTGAGAATTTTTTCTGTACACTTTGCCGTGCGTATCAGACCTTGTCCGAAAAACAAACCGGATCTTTGTCCGGTTTTTCCCGTACAAGCGATATACGCGTGCAACAGAAATGTTCTCAACCGCCCGATTATTTGCCGAATTGTCTCGGCAACGGACATACTCCACGAAAGTTACCGGCTCGTCCTCATAAACAAATCTGCGATCTGCTCATAACTCTAATGCCGCAATCTCCCGCTTCATCGCATTTTCGCGCAATTAGGGCGCAAGTTCCCCAATAGGCGCTCCGTTAGAATATCAGATAATTCTTTCTCTGTCAATAGTTATTTGCATTTTTCTGTGCACAATTACGATTATGCGCGGAATGAAAAAAATAAGCCATAGTTTGCGCTCAAATTGAGGATTATTGGATAAAAGCGTAAAAAAAGGGAGCGGTTTTCCGCTCCCTTTTCGCAAGTTATATATAATATTGTATAACTATCAACCGCCGGAGGCAAGTATGGAGAAGTGCATATAGTCAACTGCTGTACTCCAGCCCTGACCGCCCCAGCCCCAGCCGTACATGGCAAAGGCTTTTACAACACTCCCATTCGGCGTTATGCAGTAAGGACTGCTGCTTGTTTTATAACAGAAGCTTCCCACCTGTGCACCTGTGTTGTAGTTCACGTAGTAGTTCTCGTCATAATTGATATCGATAGCGCAGCCCCAGCTATGGCGAAGTGAATCCGAATACCTTGCCCCACCTATGCTCTTAATCGGGAATTTTTCAGGTGAATTGTAGATGTAATTAAAAATCGCTTTAACTTCTTTTTCCACAAGCTTGTGGACAGTAAGATATGCCGTGGAAGAATATTTTACCCCTGTTTTTTCATTCAGCTTCCACACAGGAAACGAAATGTTTACCATATATCCGTTGGCATCAGCCGAGCTTGTGAAATACGTCTTAGTTGAGTTACCGAAAAGCATCTGTCTGCGCTCCGCGTTGGAAAGCGTGCGGTATTGGAACGCAAAGGACGTAAAGGTCGGGTCGACTGCATACTCTTTTTCTACAGCCCAGCTCTGCTTGGCTCTGTACTTGCTGGAAAGCAGACGCAAAATAACCGTTGTCGCCTCAGCTCTTGTAAGCGCATTGCCACCCTGGAAGGAAGAATCGTCATAGCCTGTCAGAATACCCTTGCTGTAAACCTGCTCAACAATGCTGCGGTAGGCTTGGCTCATCGTGTTGTAGTCCGCAATATGGTTTGCGTAGCTGTCGTTCGTATCCGCAAGCGTCATCTGATTTTCGTAATACACCAGATATAATACTCGGTTTATTAAAAAAGCCATTTCATAGCGGCTAATTGGCTTATCAAGCTCAGAGGCTTTAAGCGGTATGATGGGATAGGACCATTGCACTTTATTTGCATCTGATTCAACAACTTCGAGCACACCCGCTTCGTTGAGCGCGTTCCAGTAGTTTTCCGCCCAATGTATACCTTTTGAGGGAGTCGTAGAATACAGACTTTCCCCGGCAATCATGAGAATTTTAATAAACTCGCCACGAGTAATATTGTCCTCCGGATGAAACAGTCCATTCTCATCGCCATTGATCATTCCAAGCTGCACCAGCTTTGTTACATTGTCGTAATACCAATCAGTCGATTTCACGTCCGGAAACGTAGTCGCCGCCTCCGCCGAAATCGGAACCTGCAGCAGCATGACAATCGACATTACTGCCATTAATGTTCTTTTTAATGCTTTTTTCATACCTTATCCCTCGGTTTATACTTAATGCAATGTTTATGTAAATATTTTGCTTTATCAGCACAAAACTAGTTTTCTCTATTAATGAGCTTTAAAAAAAGCGGCAAGGTCGGATTGTCATTGTCTTTTCGCCAAAATATGACAACCTCAAAGCGTGTGTCAACATCCTCCAGGGCGAGAATTGCACAGCCCTCTCCGTATTCCCGTGCCATCGGGTAGGGCACGAGCGAAATGCCGTTGCCGCTGCGTACCTGCAAAAACAGCGACTCCAGCGTCGGAACGGATAAAATTTCGCTTCTGGGCCTATCCTTGAGTATCTCTTCCTCAAGGCTTCTAGTAAATCCACTTCTCTGCTCGCCGACGCTGACATAGTTCACATCTCGAAGCTCCTTTGCTCGAACCGACTTTTTCTGCGATAGCGGATGCTTTTTCGAAACGACAACGCAAAATTCTTCCTCCGCCACCTTGCAAAGGGAATAGCTTTCGGCTTCCTTCGGCAAAGCGTAGGAAAAGGTCACTCCCAAATCCGCCTCACCTCTTCCGACAAGTCCCAGAAGCTCCGAAAGCTCATGATGGTATATTCCGAGCGTAGTCCCGGGATAACTTGAGCAAAATTCCCTGTACGCTTCACTTAGCTTGCGCGAATTAAGCTTTACACTGGCAACGGAAAGCTCCTCTGCCTTGTCGCTTACTGCGTTTTTAACGTCTGCCTCCAGCTTCTCGGCTTCCTGCAAAAGCTTAATTCCCTCTCGATAAAGCAGACTTCCCGCCCCCGTGAGCTTCAAGCCCTTACTGTCGCGGACGAGCAGCTTGACGTTTAGGCGCTCCTCAAGTGCCGACACGTTTCGACTTGTTGTGGAATGACTAATGTACATCGTTTCCGCCGCTTTTGTAAAACTGCCGTGCTCTACAACAGAAACGAAAATTTTCAACTGTTCAAAATCCACTTAGGCTCTTCACTCCCTTCCGTTATCAAAATTACAGGGGGAATTGAAAATTAATAGTCCCCCAGCTTAAATGGATGAGGCATAAGATCCCTCAGCTTATAGCTTACGTAGCCGCCGGACGCTCTTGCACAGAGCACCTCCATGTCCTGTGAAAACTCGCTCATCACCTGACGACAAGCCCCGCAGGGCATACAATAATCCTCGCTTTCGCCATAAATGGCAATTCGGTAAAAATGAGTTTCCCCCTCACTTATCGCCTTGTACATTGCCACTCTCTCGGCGCACATAGTGCTGCCCAGCGCGCCATTTTCGATGTTGCAGCCAGTGAAAACACGACCGTTTAAACATTCAAGGGCCGCGCCAACCTGAAATCTGGAATAGGGTGCGTAAGCATTTTCCGAGGCTTGTTTTGCCAGAGTCAGCAGTTCTCTGTCGTTCATAGAAAAAACTCCTCTTTCTGTCAGTCCGTATTTATCTCCCAGTCCTCTATTCCGCTGAAAACATTGTCTTTTGTCGGGTTCATCCCGGTTATAACGCCTCTGTGTGTAATAACCTGCTGTTTTTCAAAGCAGACCGTAACTATTGGTGCGGTATCTGTAATGTATTTAAACATCAAATCCACAGATTTCTGACGTCCTTCCTCACCGCAGAGCATGTAGTCGTTGACATACTGCTCAAGCACGGCATCCGAAAACTTGCCGTAATTCAGACTCCCATCTGTGAACAGAAGCTTTATTAAAGAAAAATCATTCGAGAGCTTAACCTCGGCGTAATATATATCAAACTCGCCGGCGCTCAGCGCGGCGACATACGCATCCCATGATAGTTGACGCAAATTTACCGTTATACCCATTTTCGTCAAATTATCGGCAATTGACTGCGCGGCTTGAACCTTTGCGGGGCTGTCACTGCAAACGATAAAATCGATACTAATTTCGACGGGTATTCCCGTAATCATAATCTCTCTCAAGCCATCGTCATCGTAATCCTGAACTTCCGCTGCCTCAAAGGCGTTTTCGCTCTTGCTGACCGAATAGGAAATGATATCGGAAAACGAGTCGTTATACAGCGCGCAGGTCGGATTCATCGGAAGTGTCGCCGAGGAGGCCGCTCCTCCCATGTAATCACTAACAATTTGTTCTCTGTTGACAACATATGTCATCGCCTTTCGACAAAGGGTGCTTGAGAAAAAACGGCTGCTGCTGTTGAAACCAAGATAGTGCATATTCGAAGTCGGAAAATTACGAATCTCGTTTGCCGAGCCGTAACCGATGTTGAAAAAGCCCGTTGGGTCGTTTGTCACCAAATCAATCTCAGAATCTTCAAAAGCGGTTATTATTTCTTCCGTTTCCTTGATTTCCTTAAGATACACAGTGTCAACCGGCAGCGAAGCAGCATTTTTGTGGTCGGCAAAGGCAGTCAGCTTTGTATACTCCTCATCCGGCATATACGGACCAGTGCCCATCGGTGCGTAGTCCTCGATTGTTCCGTATTTGATAACCGGTATATCAAGCAAGGTCGGAAACTGCATATCGGGGTTATAGAGGTTGATTATAAAAAGGCTGTCGTCCATTGCTGACACGCCCATAATTGTGTCAAGCCTTGCCTTAAACTGAGGACTGCGCATGGCACGCTGAACGGAATAAGCCGCATCAGTTGCTGTAAGCGTCGTCCCGTCCCAGAATTTAACCGAGGTATCAACATAAAAATACCAAGCCTTACCGTCGTCGCTTTTATAGCTTTTGATAAGGTTGGGCGTTACGCTGAAGGTGTCGTCAATAGTAAAAAGCGAGTCGTACATGAGCTGTGTGCAAAGAATGTTTGAAGCGTTCGTCGTTGTAAACGGGTTGAAGCTGTATTCTTTGTTGCAGTTGAGCGAAAACACATTGTCTGCTTTATTATAGTCCTGCTTCTGAACTTGTGTGTCGGAAGCTTCCGGAAGCGGTGTTTCTTCGGCATCTCCGCTTTTTTCACAGCCGGAAAAGATGCTTAAACAGATGGCGGCACACAGGCACGGAAGAATGAGTTTTTTATTTAGTTTCGCCATATGGGTGTCCTTTCGTCATTCCGCAGCTGATACGACAATCACTGCCGCCTGCGAACCTCTTTCTCCCATGGTAGCTCTGTGCGACCAGTATTTGTCGCTGTTGCAGGCGGTGCATTCGTCACTCACCGAAATATTCTCGTTTTTTATTCCAAGCTGAAGGAGCCGACGTCTATTGGCCTCCTTGAGGTCAACCATGAATTTTCCGGTTTCTCCAACGGCAAAAAACGTGTCTCCGCAGTCCCCTCCCAAAAGCTTTTCAATCGCCTCGGGAACCTCCGCGTCTGTTTCGTAGCAGCACATTTCAATACCCGGGCCGATAGCCGCGTAAACATTTTCCGCATCAGCTCCAAGCTCAGTCATTTTTTTAATTGCAACACCAAGAATATCCGCAACCGTACTGCGCCAACCGCAATGAATCGCTCCGGCAACGCCAGAGTGCGGATCACAGAGCAGAACGGGAATGCAGTCCGCAGTGAAGCAAAACAGCGGTAAACCCTTTTCATTTGTCACAATGCCGTCCGCTTCATAAAGAAAGGGTTCAAAAAGCTCTCTTCTGTCCGCGTCCGTAACGATTCTGACCTCGTTTTTATGCACCTGCTTTGTAAAACAGGGGTTTTGCTCCGGAAGCTCCAGCGCCTCTAAAACCCTGCGATAGTTCTCGCGCACATTCTCCTGGCTGTCGCCCCTGTTTTCCCCGAGGTTAAGACTGTCTAGGCATCCTGTGCTCGCTCCGCCCCATCTTGTTGTAAAGCAATGCGTAAACGGAATAGTGGGTGCCGTCATATAGACAAGCCCCTTATAGCTCATTTCCGCGAAAGGTTTAGAAAATTCCAATGTTGTTGCTCCTTTAATTTTGCAAGCTGTCGATGCGCAAAGGTTTTGGGCTTACTCATTTCTGCCGCAGCACTCTTTGTACTTAAGGCGTCTTGAGCCATCCTCTTTCATCTTTCCGCAGGGGCAGGGATCATTTCGTCCGGGCTGTACGGCTTTTTTAATCGGCTGCTTTTTCAAGGTATCGTCACCGCCGACACTATTTATTGGTCCCTTAACAACGCTCTTTCTCTCAAGCGGCTGTTCTTTCTTCACCTGAACGGTGAAAATGCGGCGGACAACTTCGGTACGGATACCGTTTATCATTTCTTCGAACATATCAAAGCCCTCAACCTTGTAAGCATCGATAGGCTTGCTGTTTCCGTAAGCGCGAAGACCGATTCCTCGGCGAAGCTCCTGCATTGCGTCAAGGTGCTCCATCCAGTATTCATCAACAACGCGAAGCATAATAACACGCTCAAGCTCACGCATTAGCGGCGTTCCATTCGGCATAAGCCCAAATTCATTCTCACGCCTATCGTAAACCGCTTCTGCTTTTTCAAGAAGCTCGTCCGTGAGCATATGGGGGTTGAGCTTCTCAAGCTCTTTTTTTGTCGGCTTGAGCTCGCCCTTGTGCAGGAACAGCGCTTCAAAGGGAGCGACCGCGTCTTCGAACTGCGCAATGTCATCGAAATAATCGTGCCCCGACATGGCGGAGGAGACTGTATCTCTGATATAGTTTTCTATCATCGTGTGGATAAAGGGATTCACATCATCGCCGTCGAGCACTCTGCGGCGCTGTTCGTAAATGGTGTTGCGCTGTACGTTCATGACATCGTCATATTCCAAAACATTTTTACGGCTCTGGAAGTTACGGCTTTCAACTGTTTTCTGCGCCTGCTCGATAGCATTAGAGAGAATTTTATAGTCAAGCGGTGTGTCCTCGTCAACACCCATGCGCTCCATCATGCCCAAAACTCTTTCCGAACCAAAAAGCCGCATCAGATCATCTGTCATAGCAAGGTAGAAGCGGCTTTCACCGGGGTCACCCTGGCGTCCGGCACGTCCGCGCAGCTGATTGTCGATGCGGCGTGAATCGTGGCGCTCTGTTCCAATTATGAAAAGTCCGCCGGTTTCACGAACCTTGTCGGCTTCTCCAGCAATGGTCGCCTTGTGGAATTCAAGCCTTTCGGTGAATAGTTTTCTGGCTTCAAGGATGATTTCGTCTGTCGTTTCAGCGAAACCCGTTACCTCTGCAATGGTTTCGTCGCTGCAGCCGTGCTTTTTAAGGTCGTGCTTGGCAAGGTATTCCGCGTTTCCTCCGAGCATAATATCGGTTCCGCGCCCTGCCATGTTGGTTGCAATGGTAACAGCGTTAAGCTTGCCGGCCTGCGCGATTATCTCCGCTTCCTTTTCATGGTTTTTTGCGTTAAGAACATTGTGCTGTATTCCCGTTCTTTTCAGCAGCGACGAAACAAGCTCACTCTTTTCAATCGAAACCGTACCGACGAGAACAGGCTGTCCCCTTTTGTTGCACTCAACGATTTGCTCAATGATGGCCTTATATTTACCGTTTTCATTTTTAAAAACCGCATCAGAATTGTCTGTTCGAGCAAGCGGACGGTTGGTCGGAATCTCAATAATATCGAGATTATAGATGGAGATGAACTCCTCCTGCTCTGTTATCGCGGTACCGGTCATACCGGAGAGCTTCTTAAACAGTCTGAAGTAGTTTTGAAAGGTGATTGTTGCAAGGGTTTTGCTCTCGCTTGCAACCTCGACGTGCTCTTTGGCTTCAATCGCCTGATGAAGTCCCTCGCTGTAGCGTCTGCCAAGCATGATGCGTCCTGTAAACTCGTCGACAATAAGAACCTCGCCATCCTTGACTACATAGTCGATGTCGCGCTTCATGATACCGTGAGCCTTTATCGCCTGATTCAAATGGTGAGATAATGTGGAGTTTTCAAGCTCAGCCAGATTTTCGATGCCGAAGGCAACCTCTGCCTTTTTTACGCCGCGAGCTGTAAGTGTTGCGGATTTTGCCTTTTCGTCAACAACGTAATCGGCATCAAGGTCAACGTCCTCCTCGGCCTTTTCGTCAACACTGGTATAAACAATGGGTTTAAGACGCGAAACAAAGCCGTCGACCTGAATATAGAGATCGTTGCTCTTGTCACCCATTCCCGAAATGATAAGCGGAGTTCTGGCTTCATCGATTAGGATGGAGTCAACCTCATCGACGATGGCAAAGTGATGCCCTCTTTGAACCATGTTGGCTTTGTAAAGTGCCATATTGTCACGCAGATAGTCAAAGCCCATCTCGTTATTCGTGCCATAAGTGATATCCGCAGCATAAGCGGCACGGCGCTCCTCATTGGACAGCCCATGCACTATAAGTCCAACGGAAAGTCCGAGAAAACGATATACCTTTCCCATCCACTCGCTGTCGCGCTTTGCAAGATAATCGTTCACAGTTACGATGTGAACGCCCTTGCCCTCAAGCGCATTAAGGTAAGCCGGAAGTGTGGCGACAAGCGTTTTTCCTTCGCCGGTCTTCATCTCGGAAATTCGTCCCTGATGGAGAACAATTCCGCCTATGAGCTGCACTCTGAACGGATACATCCCCAAAACTCGTTTTGAGGCCTCCCGAACAGTCGCAAAAGCTTCTGGCAAAATATCGTCCAAGGTTTCACCCTTGCCCAAGCGTTCTTTAAACTCATCCGTTTTGGTGCGGAGCTGCACATCGGACATTTCGCCGTATTTCTCGGCCAAAGCTTCAATCCTGTCCGCAATCGGTTTTATCTTTTTCAGTTCCCTGCTGCTGTGGGTTCCGAATATTGTTGTTATTACACTCATTGGCATAATGCCTTCCTTTGTTGCTTTTTCGGTTGTTTCCATACCTAACTACGTATTGTAACACACAATTATGAATAAAAAAAGAGAATAATCACTGCTGTTTTAGTGTTTTGCGTTTTAATATCTGTTATTTTAAATGATTAATTCTGAAGGATCGCTATTTCAATTATAAAATGAGGCGCGTTCCCTACCCTCTCGGCCAATACTTAACACTCGATATTCTCCTGAAATGTGATGGTTCCAAATAGTCATTGTCCCCTTATGGCCAGGCTTTTCGGCGTTATATTGGTACAGTATTACTCTTGACTGCATTTTAATTCTGGCGTATCATAGTTTTTAGCTTTATCTCACATTAAATCAAGAAAGACACATCTGCGAAAGGATGACTTTATATGAAAACGCTGCTCTTGGGCAACGAAGCTGTCGCCCGCGGACTTTATGAGGCCGGTTGCCGCTTCGTTTCCGCATATCCCGGCACTCCCTCCACAGAGATTGCCGAAACCGTTGCAAAATACGATGAGATTTACGCCGAATGGGCACCCAACGAAAAAGTCGCCGCCGAGGCCGCCATAGGCGCCTCAATCGGAGGCGCAAGATCTTTTTGCGCAATGAAACACGTCGGCTTAAATGTCGCGGCAGACCCCTTGTTCACTGTTTCGTACACAGGAGTTAACGGTGGAATGGTGCTGGCTGTGGCCGATGACCAGGGTATGCATTCTTCTCAGAACGAGCAGGATTCTCGCCACTACGCAATCGCCGCCAAGCTTCCCATGCTCGAGCCCTCCGACAGTGCCGAGTGCCTTGAATATGTTAAGCTCGCCTTCGATCTTTCCGAGCAGTACGATGCTCCGGTGATGCTTCGCACCTGCACGAGAGTCGCTCACTCACAGAGCATCGTTGAGCTTTCTGACCGTGTTGAGCACGATCTGAAGCCTTATGCAAAAACCCCCGCAAAATACGTCATGATGCCGGGTAACGCGAAAAACCGCCACCCAATTGTTGAAGAACGTACCAAAAAGATCATTGATTTTGCGGAAACGAGCGGCATTAACAGAATCGAAATGGGCGACACCTCCGTTGGTTATGTAACTGGCGGTATATGCTATCAGTATTTACGCGAGTGCTTCCCTAATGCCAGCGTTCTTAAGCTTGGAATGGTCAATCCCCTCCCACTTAACCTTATCCGCGAATTTTCTTCAAAGGTTGATAAACTCATCGTTATCGAGGAGCTTGATCCGATAATTGAAACACATCTCCGCTCGAACGGTATCCGTGTTGACGGTGGCAAGGAGCTGTTTGGTCTCTGCGGCGAGCTAAGCCAGAGCAAAATCCTTAAAGCGCTGGGCATGAGCACCGCACCCTTCATCGATTTCGGCGAAACCGTGCCTCCGCGACCTCCAACGCTTTGCCCGGGCTGTCCTCACAGAGGATTGTTTTACACCCTTAACAAAATGGGTTTAATGGTTTCCGGCGATATTGGCTGCTACACGCTTGGTTCACTGCCACCGCTCGCAGCTGTTGACACAACCATCTGCATGGGCGCATCAATCTCCGGTCTGCATGGCTTCAATACAGTTCGCGGAGCTGAAAGCGCAAAAAAGTCCGTTGCCGTTATCGGTGACAGCACCTTTATGCACAGCGGAATCACCGGCCTAATTGACATAGTTTATAACAAGGGAATCAGCACCGTTTTGATTCTTGACAACTCCATAACCGGCATGACCGGACATCAAGAAAATCCGACGACAGGAAAAACCCTTAAGGGTGAACCTGCCCCAGCAGTTTCAATCGAGTTGCTTTGTCAGGCCGTCGGAGTAAAGCGCGTTCACGTAGTTGACCCCTATGCGTTAAAAGAGCTTAAAACGCTGCTTGCGCAGGAACTTGAAGTTGAAGAGCCTTCAGTTATAATAGCAAGGCGTCCCTGCATACTGCTCCCTGAAGTGAAGGCCTCACCTGCACTTTACGTTGAAGTCGAAAAGTGCAAGGGTTGCCGCCAATGCATGACCATAGGCTGTCCTTCAATAAGCTTTGCGGACAAGAAGGCATCCATCGACCCCACTTTATGCGTCGGCTGTGAGCTTTGCACCCAGATGTGCAAGTTTGAAGCCATTCTCAAAAAGGAGGTAAGATAAGATGAGCGAAACAAAAGGAATCATGATTGTCGGTGTCGGCGGGCAAGGTACTCTGCTTGCCTCCAGAATTCTCGGAAGTGTTCTCATGGGTCAGGGCTATGACGTTAAAATGTCAGAGGTTCACGGAATGAGTCAGCGCGGCGGAAGCGTCGTAACCTATGTAAAATTCGGCGAAAAGGTATATTCTCCGCTCGTTGATTTAGGCGAGGCGGACTATATCATCGCATTTGAGCGTCTTGAGGGCGCGCGCTGGGTCTCCTACCTCAAAGAGGGCGGCACTCTCATGATTAATGACCGCAGAATCAGTCCGATGCCTGTCATCACAGGCGCTATGGAGTATCCGACCGAAATTGTTGATAAGCTCCGCGGCAAGGGCGCAAAAATAATTGCGTGCGACGCTCTTTCAATGGCAAATGAGGCAGGAAATGCAAAATCTGTCAACGTGGTAATGATTGGTATACTCTCTGCGCTCACCGAGTTTTCCGAGGAGATCTGGCAGGCATCGCTCGCAGAGTGCGTAAAGCCGAAATTTCTTGAGCTTAACAAAAAAGCTTTCATGCTTGGACGCGAATACGCACAAAAATGCCTCTAACGTCTTTTGTGCTGAGTAAACAAAATAGATTTACGACGCCGCTTAAAAAAGCGGCGTCGTCCCATCGAAATATATCGCACAAACGAGAAAAGGAGATTCTATGCCCGGGAAGCTGAGAGAAGTCAATATAAAAGAAGATATGCCGACTGCATCAGACGCCATAAAGCGCGTCACCTTCAACCTGCGCAACGCAAAGAGCTTAGGCTTCACGGCAATAAAAATTATACACGGCTACGGCTCAAGCGGAAAAGGCGGCAAAATACGCACAGAAACCCGCCGTTATCTTCAGCATCAGAAGGACACTCGACAGATTAAAGACTTCATTATGGGCGAAAGCTTCTCAATATTTGACGAACCGACCAGAGCAGCATTTATTGCCTGCGACGATCTTAGACGCGACAGCGATTTGGATCGCAGCAACAACGGAATAACGATAGTTATTCTTTAGCCGAAGCTTTTAAAGTTGTGCAGCATAAACTATCAACAAAAATATTGACATTCATATGTATAAATGTTATTATTCTAAAGCTGAACTCAAATGCGGGCGTAGTTCAATGGTAGAACACCAGCCTTCCAAGCTGGATACGTGGGTTCGATTCCCATCGCCCGCTCCAACGTCCAAGCAAACTGCGTATTGTTAGCTTCCGTGCAAGCACGAAAGCTCATTCACTCCGTTATTTCTCCTCTTCGCGTCAAAAGCCAAGCTTTCGCCGCGAGGATAACGAGAGACTAATAATGCGGTTTAGTTTGGCGAAAAGCGGCTGCCAACCATGCTCAGGAGCCTCGCTTGCGAGGATTCGTGCAAAGGCAGGCAGTGAGCGACGATATGCGCCAGTAGCTCAGGTGGATAGAGCAACTGCCTTCTAAGCAGTAGGTCAGGGGTTCGAGTCCCTTCTGGCGTACCAGTTTTTCTTCACAGCAGGGTGCCGGTAATGGTTTTTGGTGCAATTATATGGTGGGTATAGCTCAGTTGGTTAGAGCACCGGATTGTGGTTCCGGGGGTCGAGGGTTCGAATCCCTTTACCCACCCCATAAAATCATTTCCATAGTTTTGCTTGAATCTGCGATGGGATATAGTGTAATGGTAACACACTAGACTTTGACTCTGGTATTGTAGGTTCGAGCCCTGCTATCCCAGCCATTTTTATTTTTGATTATGATTCAGTAGCTCAGTCGGCAGAGCATTTGCCTTTTAAGCAAAGGGTCCGGGGTTCGAATCCCCGCTGAGTCACCAGCGCAAGCCTTGAAAACGCTAGGTTTTCAAGGCTTTTTTTAAGTTTATTACGCTTTTTAAGCTATCACAAAGCATAAATAAAATATTTCCTTGCTAATAATCACTCGTTATATTACAATGTTTCTTAACAAATTAATAATAGGTGCATGGGTGCAGCTCTATACTGGAGCCGCCTAAGAGGGAAGCGGGGTGAAAATCCCCCACGAGCCCGTCGCTGTGCAGGAGGAGTCCTCTAACATAACCACTGAGCTTATGCTTGGGAAGGAGTGAGCGGATGATGATTCCAAGTCAGAAGACCTGCCCAAGCATCCGTATAAAAAGCCGCGAGCCCCGGCACTTGTACAGTTCTCTTTCTGGGATAACTGCGCCTTCTTTGTACGGATTTTGCCGAACAGAGGAGGATTTTTCATGTCAAAGAACAAAAAAGCAGGTATTATAGCTCTATTCATCCTTGTAATACTGGTTGCTGGGTGCTACACTGCGTACCGATATCTAACGCCCAAAGCCATGTCGGGCGACAAGACCATAACGGTTTTCATCGACCACAAAATTGGCGAGGATAAAACGCTCACCATCAGCACCGACGCTGACTATCTTCGCGGTGCGCTGGAGCAAGAAAAACTCATTATAGGAACCGACAGCGACTACGGTCTCTTTATTACTGTTATGGATGGTGAGACCGCAGACGAGAGCAAGCAGCAGTGGTGGGGCTACACAAAGTCCGGTGAGTATGTTGAAACAGGCGTGGATCAAACAGTGATTGAGGACGGCGACAGCTTTGAATTCACGCTCAATGAAGGCTATTAAAGCTCCGATGTCCGTAAGAGAGCTTATTGAGCTATCCCTTATGGGCGCATTAATGATTGGTACACAGGTCGCGATGTCGGCACTGCCAAATATCAATCTGATTTCAGTTTTGATAATTCTGTCTGTAATGGTCTACGGCGTAAAGGCTTTTTACCCGATATACGTGTTTGTTCTGCTCGAAGGGCTCATATACGGCTTCGGACTGTGGTTTTTCAATTATCTATATGTTTGGGCGATTCTCGCTTTAGTCGCACTGATTCTAAGAAAAAACACGAGCTATGTGGTTTGGGCAGTACTTGCAGGGATATTTGGTCTTTCCTTTGGTGCGCTCTGCGCGATACCGTATTTTTTCATTGGCGGACCGGCAATGGCCTTATCCTATTGGGTCAGTGGGATACCCTTTGATATTACTCACTGCGTTTCAAACTTCGTGCTGACACTTCTGCTATTAAAGCCACTTCATAAACTGTTTATGAAGTACCACAGCAAGCTTTAGCCGTCACTCTATTTCCGCAACAGAATATAGATGAAAAAGAGGAGAGTTATATCTAGCTCTCCTCTTTTTCATCTATATTTCCTTGCCTATTATGTAAGCGCTGATTGCTTAATTTTTCTTTGGCCTGCTTATGATGCGGATACGCTGTCGCACTGTGCCTTTGCGTGTGCGTAAAACGCCTGCATCTCATCCCAGCGGTAGCTCGAGTCATAGATTTTACCATTAGGATCAATCCAGCGAATGAGCGTACCGTTATTAAAATATAGTCTGTATTCGTTGTTGGTATTCACTTCTGTCATAAAGATGAAGTAAATTTCACCATTATCATAATACCAATGCTGATCAAATTTTCCGTCTGCACTATCCTTAGCATACTCTCTTAAAAGCACAAGCTTACCGTCAAGGAAAAACGCCTTGGATGCGGTTTCAAAATCTTTAACCTCGCAATTAGCCAAATTGCTTTGGGCGTAGTTATATTTTACGCGAATTGCCTTGATTAATTCGGCATTCGCTGTAGTTGTCGAGCTCCCGCTATTCGACGTTTGATTGCTGCCGCTCGTGGGTGTCGGTGTGGCGGTGGGTTTTGGGCTTTGTGCAGTGCTTGAGGGTGAGGGACTTTGAGCTTCGTCCGTCGGCTTAGGACTTTGTGCAGTGCTCGACGGAGATGGGCTTTGAACACCGTCTGTCGGCTCAGGACTATTCACAAGGCTCGACGGCTCTGGGCTTTGCAAGTTATTTGTCGGCAACACCGTTTCTGCGGGAACGCTGTCCCTATCTGCTGAAAACGACTTGACAAGCTTAACAGCGAAAAACACTGAAACAAATAGCCAACCCGCAAAAAGCACTATAAGCACAAGGCTGTTCCAGTTGAATTTTTTTGCAGGCTTAGATTTTGCACCCACCTGCATTGGCTTTACGTTTGCTTTTCCCTTGTCGTTTTGAGCAGCTCTGTTGTTTTCTCCGAACTCGTTTTTTTTCATCCGCGCCCCTACTTTCAGCCACAAATACAAATCGATTAATTTGTTAATAATTGTATATCAAACCACCCCTGTTCGTCAATGAGCTTGGACTGATTTTAGCAAAATTTCCGTTTTGTTAAATAAATCCATAATTATAGATAATAAAGAGGAGAGTCATAAGCAAAACTCTCCTCTTTATTATCAGATAAAATATTAATTCAATTCAAAAAGTCTCTCAATTTTTTACTGCGGCTGGGATGGCGGAGTTTACGCAGTGCCTTTGCCTCTATCTGGCGGATACGCTCACGGGTGACATTGAATTCCTTGCCGACTTCTTCAAGGGTGCGCGTTCTCCCGTCCTCAATTCCGAAGCGTAAGCGTAAAACCTTTTCCTCGCGCGGCGTAAGTGTTGCGAGAACCGTCATAAGCTGCTCCTTTAGCAGCGTGAATGAGGCCGCCTCGCTCGGCTCTGAAGCGTCCTCGTCGGGGATAAAGTCGCCCAAATGGCTGTCCTCTTCCTCGCCTATAGGTGTTTCGAGCGAAACCGGCTCCTGCGCAATTTTTAGAATGTCACGCACCTTTTCAACAGGCATGCCCATCTCTTCGGCAATTTCTTCCGGTGAAGGGTCGTGTCCCAGCTCCTGAAGCAGTTGGCGCGATACTCTTATGACCTTGTTTATCGTTTCAACCATATGGACAGGTATGCGGATTGTGCGCGCCTGATCCGCAATTGCTCTCGTAATTGCTTGGCGAATCCACCAGGTAGCATACGTTGAGAACTTGTAGCCCTTGGTGTAGTCGAACTTTTCGACGGCCTTAATAAGTCCCAAATTTCCCTCTTGAATAAGGTCAAGGAAGAGCATTCCACGGCCAACATAGCGCTTGGCGATGCTGACAACAAGGCGAAGGTTCGCCTCCGACATGCGGCGCTTCGCTTCCTCGTCGCCATCTGCCATTCTTATTGCAAGCTCAATTTCTTCCTCGGGAGTAAGCAGCGGGATTTTTCCGATTTCCTTGAGATACATACGCACGGGATCATCGGTTGAAAAGGAATCCACCATCGCCTCGGTGTTTGCGATTTCGTCCTCAGTGACCTCTTCAATTTCCTCAAGCTCCTCAAGCTCCGGAAGCGACTCTTCATCGATTGGGCGCAGATAGTCTTCGCCTGCGGTTTCGATTCCCAAATTTTCAAGCGTGTCGTAGAATTTATCGATTTGGTCCGCGTCAAGGTTGAGGTTTTCAAGCACATCCATTAGCTCTTTGGAGGTGAGTTTTCCGGCCTTTTTACCCTTTTCGATTAGTTCACGAAGCCAGTCCTCATTGGTTTTTTCGGGAACTGCTCCTGCTTCCTCCTGTACTTCTGCTTCAGCCTGCGCCATTACATCCGGCTTCTTCTTTGATTCATCTTTTTCTTTTGCAGCCATATTCTTTATCCTCCATAACCCTTGCTCTCGCGCAGTTTATTAGCGATTTCGTTTAGGTTGGGTCCCTCTCCGCCGCTATTTTGCTGTTTTGCAAGCTTTTCGGTTTTTATTATTTTTATGTAATCGTTGAGAGCCCTTTCGCCGTTTGAAAGCTCCTGCGGCTCGTTAAGTATCTCTGTCAGAATCGACATTTCCTCATTTGTTAAGTGCTCTGCAAGCAAAGCCAGCGAGGGCTGAGCCCCGTGTTCGGTGTGCTGCTTAAGCAGCGCAAGAATTTTTGCGAGCAATGGAGAGGAAAAATCATCCTCCTGCAGCTCAACTTTATCTGTTAATAGCGAGGGTTCATAATATAGCAGCCTCAAAACGCCCTTTTCCGCTATTGCGCTTTTAACATTTTCGAAGTGAAGTTTTCGCTCGCGCGGCTGATAGGCTTGCGTGGGTCTTGAATTCTCGTTCTCCTGCTTTTTTCTTGCCTGCCCCAGAAGTTTCTTTCTGACGCGCTCCACTTCGGTTATAACAGTATCCCCCGAAACTTTCGCCATTTCAGCAGCTTTTCTGGAATACACCTCGCGTTCAACGGAGCTTGGCAGGCTCGCGATAAGCCCTGTTGCATCCTTTATGAAGGCCACTCTGTTCTCGTCTGAGTCGAGATTGTATTTCGAAGCAATATCCGACAAACGATATTCAATGTGGCTCTCTGTGCGTTTCAACAGGTTTTCAAAAGCAGCAACGCCAAACTTCTTAATATATTCATCCGGGTCTTTCGCTCCGGTCATCCGAAGTACTCTAACCTTTACATCGAGCTTCTGCAAAATTGAAATCGCCCTTTGCGAAGCCTTTTGCCCTGCCTGATCTCCGTCATAAGCAATGACGACCTCGCCCACGTACCGTGAAATAAGCCGTGCCTGCTCCGGTGTCAGTGAGGTTCCGAGCGACGCGACAGCACAGTCGATGCCTGCCTGATGCATAGCTACAACGTCTATGTTGCCCTCTGAGAGAATTATATATCCCATTTTTGACTTTTTAGCCAAATTCAAAGCGAAAAGATTGTGGCTCTTACTAAACACTAAAGTTTCGGGACTGTTCATATACTTTGGTTCGCCATCGTCAAGTATACGTCCCGAAAAGCCGATAACGCTGCAGCGAATATCGATTACCGGAAACATCAGACGGTTTCGAAAGGTGTCGTAAATCCCCCCGTCACCTTTTTTTGAGGCCTTTGCAAGCCCCGCATCCAAAAGCTCGGGCTTTGTGTAGCCCTTTTTCTGCATTGCTTTGACTAAAGCATCCCACGAATCGGGTGCAAAACCAAGCCCGAAGCGTGTAACCATGGCGGGAGAAATGTCTCGTTTGATTATGTATTGTCTTGCAACTTCGGCATTAGCTGCACTAAGCTGCTCATAGAAAAAGCGTGCCGCGTCACGATTAAGCTGAAGCATTCGTTCACGCCGAGAGTAGTTTTCGTCCTTTTCGTCCTCTGGAACTGCCATTCCGACGCGTCTTGCCAGAAAGCGAATCGCATCGGGATAGGAAAGATTCTCGATTTCCATTATGAAGTTAATTACCGAACCGCCCTTGCCGCAGCCGAAGCAGTGATAAATCTGCTTGTCGTTCGAAACGGAAAAGGACGGGGATTTTTCGCTGTGGAACGGACACAGTCCGAACATATTGTTCCCGCTTTTCTTTGTAAGCTTGACGTATGAGGAAACGACATCGGTTATATCGTTGCGTTCTGTGAGCTCTTTAATGAAGCTCTCGGGAAAAGCCATGTCGCCGCCTCCGTTTCTAAAAGACTTGTTATTTGTCACTATTCGATTGAAAACAACAACAGCACGTCCAAAATGCACGGGATATAAAATGCCGTACCAAGAATGTCTATTTAACCTGCCATGCAGCCGGAATATATATGTTGCTGAACTTGAACACCGCATAATCGTCTGTCATGCCCGAAACATAGTCGCAGATTGCGCGTTCAATGCCCTCGTCTTGGGCAATGCGCTTATAATCCTCAGGCAGCTCTTCCGGCTTTTTTACATAGAAGTCCCAGATAGCACCCAGAATGTTTGAAACCTTGGCTTCCTCGCCCTTAGCCTTCGGATTTCGATAGACCTTTTCGTAAAGATAATCATAAAAAACATTGACCGCTTCGGTCATTTCGGCAGACATATTGATTTTGCCCTCTGTACTGTTTGCAACGACATCTTTTATAACTGTGTCGATTCTTGCGCTGTGGCGCTCACCCATGCGCTCACGTACCAAAGGCGGAATATCGCTTACCGTGAGAATCCCAGCACGGATTGCATCGTCACTATCGTGGTTTATATATGCGATCTTATCCGAAAGGCGAACGGTGGTTGCCTCCGCAGTGTCATCCGGCGCACCGATGGTATGGTTTAAGATGCCCATACGAGTTTCATAGCAAAGGTTAAGCCCAGCGCCCGATTTTTCAAGCCTGTCCACGACGCGCAGGCTTTGCTCGAAGTGCTTGAAGCCGCAGGAATAAATTTCGTTTAGCGCGCGTTCTCCGGCGTGGCCGAAGGGCGTGTGTCCCAAGTCGTGGCCCAACCCGATTGCCTCTGTCAAATCCTCGTTGAGCGCAAGCGCTCTCGAAATTGTTCTCGCAATGCGTGCGACCTCAAGTGTGTGGGTTAGACGAGTGCGGTAATGGTCCCCCTCCGGCTGAAGAAACACCTGCGTTTTGTGCTTAAGTCGGCGGAAAGACTTGGAGTGCGTAATTCTGTCTACATCACGCTGAAAGCAGGTGCGAACTTCGTCCTGTTCTTCGGGCGCGGCTCGTCCTTTTGAGTTTTCCGCCCAAACGCCGTACTTGGAAATCATAAGGCGTTCAAGCTGTTCGCGACTTTCTCTTGGGTTTTGCAAAGCAATTCACCTCCGATAGTGGGGGGTAAAACATTCCAGGGCAATTTTGTACAACTCTAAGTTGTTACAAATGTCTTATACGACATTGCCACCCATTTCCCTCTTTTTTTATACATTATTTTTATACCTTCATAGAAGAAGTCACTCGCATAGAAAGAAAAAAGGGCAGCACATCTCTGTGTCGCCTTTTAATTATCGTCTCTATTCTGAGATCATTTCTGTGCTTCCTGCATATCTCACCTGATGCGCACGCCCAAAAACTGAGACCCCAGTTCTTCACACATAGCTCTGCCATTTGATGCGTCGATAAGCTTAACCGCGAATTCATCTGCCCTGTCTTCCCGAACAAGCGCTTCTATTATAACATCCGTTCCGAAATCTATGTTAGAAATAACGGCTTCGAAGCTTTCTAAAATACGCTTTGCGCGCTCGTAAAAGCCATAGTCACCGGAAATCACATAAGAGCGCCACTGCGCCATCTGCGAAATCCCTGCAGCGTCAAGCGCAAGCTTAGCCGCCTTTGAATATGCTCGTACAAGACCGCCGGTTCCCAACAGTGTTCCCCCAAAATAGCGGGTCACAACACAGCAGACATTTTTAATTTCCTCGGATGAGAAAACATTCAAGGTTGGCATGCCGGAAGTTCCGCTCGGCTCTCCGTCGTCAGAATATCTCGCAATATTGTTTTCCCTAATAATGTACGCATAGACATTATGTGTGGCATCGCGGTGCTTTTCCCGTGTTTGGCGAATGTGCTCAAGAGCTTCTTCCTCTGTGTCCGTGCGCCATACTCTTCCGATGAAGCGGGAATGCTTTTCTATTAATTCAGCCTCTCCAAAGCCGGCAGGCACAAGATAGGTCGTCATTGACCGCTCCTTTCCTCATTATACTCACTAATTTTATCCACGTATAATCCTAAAGCTCTGCAACTATTCCTGCTCCTCGCCGCTTATGACGAAATCGCGGACCCTGCCCCAGAGCTCAGGTCTTATAACGGCCTTTACCATGATGCCGTTTTCTCCATACTCGCTTGACAACACCGAGCCCTCACGGTGTAGGAACTCCAAAACGCCCGCCTGAGTATACGGCAACAACAGCTCAACATTTTTCTTTCCGTTTTCCAGCAGCTTAGACAGAGCCGAGAGTAGCTCGGCTGTTCCCTCTCCCGTTTTTGCCGAAATGCATACGATATTTTCGCCATGCGGCAGCTCACCTGAAAAGGCATCGCATTTATTGAAAACTCGAACACAGGGTGTATGTGCCGCTCCAAGCTGAGCAATCAGCTCATCAACTATCTCCGCCTGATTTTCCCAAGTCGGGCTTGAAATATCGATGACGTGCACAAGAACATCTGCATAGGCAAGCTCCTCTAGTGTCGCTTTAAACGCTGCGACAAGATGGTGCGGAAGCTTTCGAATGAAGCCAACGGTGTCGGAAAGCAGAATCTCCTGCGTTTCGCTAATGTGCGTACGCCTCGTCGTTGTATCCAAAGTATCAAAAAGTCTGTCATTTGCTGGGATTCCGGCTCCCGTCAGGCAATTAAGCAGTGTCGATTTCCCAGAGTTTGTGTAACCGACCAGCGCAACCACCGGCATCGAGTTTTTCTCCCTCATGCGTCGCTGTGTCCCGCGGATGCGGCGCACTTCTTCCAGCTCGTCACGCAGCTTTTGGATTTTGCGTCTTATGTGACGGCGGTCAGTCTCAAGCTGTGTTTCACCGGGGCCTCTAGTTCCGATAGGCGAAGGGCCTCCCGAAGCAGTTTGCCGCACCAAATGCTTCCACATACCAGTAAGGCGCGGAAGCAAATATTCATACTGCGCGAGCTCGACTTGAAGCTGCCCTTCCCTAGTCTGCGCACGCTGGGCAAAAATATCGAGTATCAGCCCGCTCCTGTCAAGAACTTTTACTCCAAGCTCCTCGGAAAGCACTCTCATCTGTGATGGCGAAAGCTCGTTGTCAAAAACGGCAAGGTCGCATCCCAAGCTTTCGATAAGCGTTTTCATTTCTTCAACCTTGCCTTCGCCAATAAAAGTTCTCGCTTCGGGCGTAGCCTTGTTCTGCAAAAGATATGCTGCAGCTTCGCCTCCTGCGGTTTCAACCAGCGCCGCAAGCTCTTCCATGCTAATGTCCGTTGAGCGCTCGTCTTCCTTCATAGAATTTGCAGAAAGGCCTGCCAAAACCGCTTTTTCTTTTTTTATTTCCATGTAAGCCTCCGCAAAATAAATCTATATAAAGCATTTAAAAACCAATTTCGCCGCAAAGGGCACACTAATATAATGCCCCTTTACGGCGATAAAAACAACCTATTTATTATTAATCGGACATCTCAAGTATTTTAATTGATGTCCAACTCCATCCTCTTTCGTATAGAATCAGCACTCTCAACAATCATTTCCAACTGCTTTTTTTGCGTGATGTCGAGGTTACACAAAAGATAGCTGCCTCCCGCAATCGAAACCATTGAAGTGGAAATCCATCTTGTTTCACCGTTTACAATTTCCCTGTATTCAGTTTCGAAGGGCAGTTTTATCTCATTAGCTCTTGCCGAAGTCATAAGCTTATAAATTTTATCCTTGTCGTCAGGATGAAAGATGCTATTCAGCCATCTTTCTTCAGTTTCTTCAAGGTTTCTTTCTTCATAACATTTCACATGGTTCCGGCTCAGTAAACGGAGCACGTCTGTTTTATAATTAAATTCGAAAATTTCGTCAAATATTCCATTGAGCGCGTCAGCGTATTTATTAAGCTCCTCTTCCCGCTCTGCGCGGAGTCTTTCTACGGCATCAACAACCGTCATACAGATGAGAGCCTTATCCTCTGTGCCCCCGATATGCTTTATTAGGCAATCAAGCTGTATAAGACTGCCGTCATATTTATATCGGCTGATGAATACCTTTTGCTGATTTTGAGTTCTGATTGCGGCTATGCATGCATTAAGCAGCTTATCCGCGTCCTTCGGATATACCCGCGTCATGATGTTGAGCGAATGTTCCCTAAATGCTTCTGCACTTGGATAACCCATTAGCTCATAATAAGCTTTGTTCACACGAATCGCTTCCATTGATTTGCCTGAAAGCTCGTATATTCCAAAGCCTCCAAAAACTCCGTCAAGAATGGAGTTGACTAAGCTATCAGCTCCAAAAACGGCATTGATGTTACCAAGCTGAGTAACCGTAGGCTTCTCTTTTGTCAAGGTAATCGAGTCCATATTATCAAGCAGTTTTTCGTATTCATAACGAGGCACAGGGCGCGAATAGTAGTACCCTTGAATCATCTCGCAACCAAGGGTACGAAGAAAATCGACCTGCTCTCTTGTTTCAACCCCTTCTGCAACTACGGGGATTCCAAGCCATTTTGCCATGCGCATAACTGATGTCACAACAGTTCCGGCTCTCCCGCCGCGTTCAAAGCCCTCAAGGAAGTTCGCATCAATTTTTAGAATATCGAAATTCGAATCTTTTAGCATATTGAGTGATGAAAATCCACTGCCGAAATCATCGATTGCAACTGTAAAACCGTATTCATGGAGCAAATCCACTACTCTGTTGATGTTTTTTGTATCAATAAAATAAGCCGATTCCGTAAGCTCGATTTCAAGGCATTTGGTGTCAACACCGTATTTTTGAGTTAAAGCGAGAAGCCTTTGAGGGAAGTGTAAATCATGGATATGTACACGGGAAAAGTTCACCGAAACAGGCAAAACAGGCTTATTATTTGCTTGAGCATCCGCTAGGAAGCTGCACACCCTCTCAAAAATATAGAAGTCCAATCTTCGGATAAAGCCATTTCGTTCGAAAAGCCCGGCAAACCTGCTGGGTGTAATTATCTCACCATCGGGTTTCTTCCAGCGAGCCAGGGCTTCTGCTCCGATTATGGTTTCGGTGTCTGTATAGTATTTTGGCTGATAGTATTCGATAAATTCGCCGTTTTGCAAGCCCTTCATCATGCTGCCAACCATCTGCGCATCCTGCATCTGGCATTCGAGCATCGAGTCGTCATATATCGAAATTCCTGTGCCGAAATTGTACTTAATGGTCTCTTTAGCAAGTGAGGCCTTGTCAATTATGCTTTGAGTAGTCATTTCATGATCTTCTATCAGATAGATACCACCACACAGATAAAACGGCAGTCCTGTATCCTTAGCTTCTTTTATTGCACTTCTAAAAGTAGCAAAGATTTCTTCGCTTTCTTCCCCGTTTGCAAACCATATAAAGTGATCTGAATAAAGACGTCCGACAACGTCCCCGGTTTTTTTATTCTTCAAAGCAATGTCTGCTATGGTTTTTAGAAGAACGTCTCCCGCCTCATAACCGTAAAGCTCGTTATATGTCCGAAACGAAACAATTTCAAATGAGAGCAGGGCGCAGACGCGAGATTTACTCATTTGGGTCAGTTCCTTACTAACCTCGGCAACAAATCCCTCCTTGTTGTACAGCCCTGTAAGAGGGTCAATAGTACATACTTGTTTGTATTTTGCTTGCTCTTTATCAATCCTAATATCGCGCCAAATTGATATCACACCAAATATCGCAACAAAAACAAGAGCGAGTAAAAGAGATATCGCAAATGAAGTCGGGCTGAGCCAATCCTTGATTGACGAAATTTGCGTTATCGTAACGGCTTGGAGCTGCCAAAAAAACCCAACCAGTGCTGTTAACAGCAAGGCTGGTATTATAACCGCAATTAAAACATGTCTCACATCAGTTTTCAATGCTATTAAAGCCCCTTACAATAGTAGTTTCTGCTTTTCGAGCTATCTCAAATTCGCGTGACTCAAGAATCAATGCCATTTCATGCACATATCATCAATGTGAAAACTCTAATAAATATCGACACTATTATACACAAATTGGCTTGGTCGGTCAACGAGGTTTTACTATTTTTTGACATGTTCATACATTGTTCTGGCGGTAATGCGTAAATTCCAACTAACACTTTACAATACTGACCTTATGTTGTCGAAAAAGCGTTATTATTTTGCGTTTTAAAACGTTAATACGCTAATAATTTGCACCAAGATATTTTATATCTGTTTTTTTACTTGAGATATAGCAAAAAATATGGTAAATTCTTATACAGTGCTTAACAATTGCACTTAACCAGAGAGGTAATTATATTTTGGAGGACTTATTAATGAGTGGGGGAACCATACAAATCCTTATCGCTATGGGCGTTTATATGCTCGCGGTAATTGGCATTGGCCTGTTTTTTGCAAAGCGTGCCAACTCGAATTCCGAAAACTATTTTCTTGGCGGAAGAACTCTCGGTCCGTGGATCGCAGCAATGAGTGCGGAAGCGTCTGACATGAGCGGTTGGCTGCTCATGGGATTGCCCGGCGTCGCCTATTGGTGTGGTCTTGCCGATGCTGCTTGGACAGCGATCGGTCTTGCTGTCGGCACCTATCTAAACTGGCTTTTGGTATCAAAACGTCTGCGCCGTTACTCTGCCGTTGCAGACAACTCCATTACGATACCCGAATTTTTCAGCAATCGCTTCCATGACAAGAAAAAGATTCTGATGTCAATAGCAGCCATCTTTATTCTTGTGTTC
>JAGPMA010000090.1 GCA_018053145.1 Oscillospiraceae bacterium
ATTGAAGACTCCTTGAATGCCCATTACAAGCCAGCGGTTGAGGAATGGACGGTCGATGTCAAAGGCAGTGCTGTTACGGTACCCAGCATCACCCCCGAGGGTTTTAAAACAGCCGGTTCGGGCCTCTTTGCCCGCTATACCTCCGATATGAGGAAGGTGATCAATGCCTTCGAGCAACAGCATGGTGTCATTGGTAAAGATGATTTGTGCCTCTTCTTTGTGGATGTGGCCGACCAGAGTAGGGACGGTTTTATGCCATTGGATGGCCAGTACGGCTTCATCTTCAACTTCAACAACGACCCCACCACCTTGGCTCACGAGTTAGCTCACGGGGCATTTAACCTCCGCCACACCTTTAGCGACAAGGCACAATACCACTTGCCTGAGAGAACCACCCTGAATTTAATGGACTACGCCAACGGCACCGAGCTTTGGAAGTACCAGTGGGATCTCATTCATAACCCCGAGACCATCTTGCTGGGATTTATGCAGGATGAGAGTGAGGGGGCGAAGGAAAGTGATCCTATTGAGTTGATTAAGCGTAAAACTTCGGAACTTAGCGAAAAGTCTGGACTGGATGTGTATGCAATTGTTCATGCATATTACTGTTGTGATGGTATGACAAATAACGACAAGTCGAAACAGTTTGCAGTCGACGTAGAAAACCAATTTGGAAAATTTCAGATAGCAGAAAGCTACTATATCGAAGCAAAAAAGATGGTAATAAATGCCATTTACTGCAATAAGCCAAAAGATGAGTTAAAAGTCAAAAACCTTATTAAAGACACTGATGCATTGCCAATTGATCAATTCTATTTTTCCGAAATACCTTTCCTTGGTATATATGATGAAACAAACAAGACTTTACATAAAAGATGCACACCGTTTATTGATCCTTTGTATAGTAATTGCAATTCAAATGTAATAGAGAATAGTGATTATTGGGATTTAATATTCAGTGCATTAGGGGAATGTGTAGAATATGTAGAGCCCTATCAAGACGAAGCTAAAGGAAAAACCGAAGACAAGAATATGGTATTTAACTCCATTAACATTATTCGTACATACTATGCCGCTAACAGACGATTTGACGAAGCTATAGACAACATCGTACCTCCCTTGTACTCAAACAAAAGAATATATGTGACAGTAGAGGATGTTAAAATTGGCAATGTACTTTATCCGTATGTGACAATTGTGAAACTATCTAACGATTTGAATGTTGACGTCAGAAATATCAAGATTGAATCTTATGAACAGGACTGTAAACGAAGCTCCATGGCGTTGAATATCGATGGGAAGATTCTTATTATAGTCCCCAACGACAGAGTCAATGACTTGAAAAGCTTCTTAAAGCAAGCCGAAAATGGTTTGACTGTTTTTGCAAACGGTTTTGATCCGTTGTATGGAAATTCTGCTTTAGGATCGATTGAGTATGCGAATCAGAAAATTGCTGAGGTTACTGCCCAGTATCCGTATATGAATGTTCCATTGACCGTGTGAAGTAATGTACGAGCCGCCATGCTTTCTTATTTGGCCGAGAATAACACATATTACAAAGAAGCCTGTGCCAAGCACAAAGATGAGGTCTTGTTTTACGATTTTGGAAACTATTGGGGCGAAATCGACGATTTGTTTAATGAGCGGATAGGCACAAAAAATGTGGTTTATGCCGATGGAAGTTATCCTGCCAGTACTGCAGGCAACTCATCTGGTTTTGAAATACGTAAAAACGGTGGACGAAAGGCCGGTGAAGATATTGTGAAAAAGATTGAGAAAGGAAGTATATTTGTTGATAAACAAACGCCAATCAACGTGGTTTCGCACAGTATGGGCTTTGCGTATGCCTTAGGCATAATAGAAACCCTGCAGGACAAAGGCTACACCATAGGACATTTCTATTGTATTGCGCCCGAAAACCCTGGCGATGGTTACGTCCCTTCTGGTATTAGCGGCATATGGCAGTACGGAAGCAACGAGGATGAAGATTCTTTTTTCAAACAGGATTTGATAGCCCCGCAAGCACCGATCGGAGGTATTGACAGAGAACAAAGAGTTTTCATTCCTATAACTGTGCAAGACAGTTGGCCTTTGGGTGGCAATGGCTGGCTTTCGGCCCACAGCATTACAAATTATAAATGGATTTTTGAATTACTTAATGATGGGGACAATGGCTATGTTCGTTCGAAATAGTTTAATCTTAGTAATTGCGTTGACTTTTGCATCGTGTTTAGATGTGCATCATCTTATGGAAAAGAAGCATAATCGCGATAAAGAAGTTGAACTTGTTAATATATTGCATCGGTCGTCCAACGATTCGGTTGCGTCTTGGATTGACGCAGGTTTGGATTATACAGGCGGTCTATTGTTTAATGAATGGGAAGTTGACAGTTGTTTAGTATTCAGTAAAGATAAGACGAAGGCCATCGGAGCGTTGCTAAATCAGGGTAGAATTGATGTAGCAGCTGACCATATTAAACTGTTATATTGCGAGAAACGCAATGGAGAATGGTATTTTTTCTAGGAGAAAACATGGTAATTCCCCGAAAGAATTATCAAGCCGACACAAGTACACCTTTGAGTATGGATCAACTCCGACAGATAGCGCGAAAACACTTATTGAAGGGGTATTATGGGCATCTGTGGTTTTTCCCTTTTGTTTTCTGGACTAAAGAGGAGAACTTTGCCGAGCCTTTTTGGGGACCCGAAAGCGACAAAGCCGATTATATCGCGTGGAAAGGGCGGAAAAAAAATTGGATAAAAGGCTTGTCTGTAGGTCAAAACGTTCCCAATCCGCTTATTGATACCTGCGAAATCCCTCTATATATCCCTATAGAGGCCGCTAACCCAAAACTTGAGATATATACCAAAAGCGGGAAAAGAGTAATGGGCAAATCCATTCTTGGTGTAGGGGCGATCAATGTCACATTTAATGCAAAAGATTTCGAGTCAGGAAAATATGTGTACTACCTATCGTTTTCGACCCGGTACGGTAAGGAAACATATGGTTATAGAGTAATGGAAGTGGCACGGGATACCACGAATCGCTAATCATAGTTTGTCGCCTCTATCGCGCAATTGCATCGCTTGTTTTAAGCACGAGCTAGCAGTTTAGGTTATCCCAAACGTTCTTTGACATACAAATAATCCTCCCTGGCATCATCAAAACCGAGTTGGAGAAACTAATCAAGTCGATTAGTCAAAATGTCTTTTTGTCGTTAAGCGCCTCAAAAGTTGCTCCGCCTCGGCTGTGAGCCTTAGAAATATCATGGAGCGGAGCGGTTAAGAAGCAATGCTGTTTGAGGTTCGGTTAACGCGCACCTGTAGCCATAATTGTTATTTTGCGAACCGAGTTCATTGCTTCGAGCGCAGCGGAATGATAGTTCTTAGGTGAGCAGGCGCAGCGGCGGCTCTCTCTGTTTACTCTCTGCAGCTGAAGGCAGAGAGTAAAAGCCCGTCCGGCTTGAGGACAACACAAACCGATTGATCAAAACCTCATGGTAATGAAAAACGACTCAAGAACTGCCCCGTCCCTAGCATCCGCAGTCCCTCCCGGTGAAGCGAAGGATAGAACAAAAAGTTGTTCGTTCCGGATCAACAGCAAATTTGAATTGCTCAAAAGCTGCTCCGCCTCGGCTGAGAGCCTTAGAACCATCATGGAGCGGAGCGGTTAAAAAGCAATGCTGTTTGAGGTTCGGCTAAGGCATCCTAGATCCATGAAAAATGCAATAGCGAACCGAGTTCATTGCTTTCAGAGTAGCGGAAAGATGGTTCTTAGGTGAGCAGGCGCAGCGGCGGCGCTCTCTGTTTACTCTCTGCCGCTGTTGGCAGAGAGTAAAAGCCCGTCCGGCTTGAGGACAAATAATTAACCATAATCCAGTCCTTCTCAAGGACTCCATACTAACTATAAAATTATCAAATTATGAAAACAGTTCCAATCGAACAGCTTTCCGGAGTGGGGCCCGTACTCGGAGCCCGCTTCCGGGAACACGGCATTGCCGATACAAAATCCCTTCTGTTGGAATGCCGCACACCGGAGAATCGATCCCGCCTGGCCGGACTGGTCGCCATTTCCGCCGACCATCTACTCAAGCTCGCCAACCGAGCCGATCTCATGCGCATCACTACGATCGGTACACAGCACGCCGAGCTACTAGAATCAGCTGGCGTCGACACCGTCCGGGAGCTGAACCGCCGCAGTGCCGTCTCGCTCCACAAACTGCTGGTGAGTCTCAACAACGAGAAGCGCCTCTGCCGCCGGGTACCTTCGGCCCGCAAGATCCTCACCTGGATCGAGAAGTCCGAAGCCCTGCCCGTCATGCTCCACTACTAAACCAAAAAAGCGGCCGATGAGGTCGCTTTTTAATTGTTTTGTTGGCAG
>JAGPMA010000091.1 GCA_018053145.1 Oscillospiraceae bacterium
AGGCGCTGGCCACCACGGATGCAGGCAGCGACGACACCATCAAACTGCCGGAGGATAAAGCTCAGCAGGAGGAAGCCAAACGCCAGGAGGCACTGATGAAACAGGTGGCCAGGGAACACACCAAGGAGGCGATCCCCCTGCCGGATGACAAGGCAGTGCCCCGTGACCCGGATGCCGAGCGCCTCAAGCAGGACATCAAGCAACTGGACAACGAGGCGGCCCTCAGTGACAGGCAGCTACGGGAGATCGCAGCCATCAAGGCCGCGGCCAGAGTTAAGTTCACAGCAGAGCTCAACGATAAGCTGGACCGACTGGAAAGGGATATCGTGAAAGAGCTGACATTAGGCGAATAGCACACCTCCCCCGCCCAGCCGAAACCAGATCAACAGACCAAAAAAAACCACCTGGCACACAGGTGGTTTACATTTTGGCTCTTTGCATCATGAGGGAAGCCATGAGGCTGGTTAGCGCGTCAGACTTAACGGGCAGCATAACACAGTAAAAACGCTCTTTGCAGTGACCTCATATTCAATAGCCAAAAATGCATAGCAATGTTGTTCACTGTCTCACAATTACGGTTCAACCTCACCGAGGTACACTGCTCATTCTTGGCTTCATTCCCTTCTGCGTTAACAACTAACGTTCCCTCAACAGGATTTCGCCTGTAACACCTTATTGAACTTATATTTATCAGCAACATACTTGGCTGAGTTTTCAATGTATGGAAAAACCGTACTTTCGTTTATGTTGAGAAGATCTAGATCCTTCAGTATCTTTTCTTTATTACTCACGGCAATTCTGTTTACACTTATATCAACCATTCCTTCCTCATCCATCACAGCATCTAGTCCATACAAGAGAAACGCACCCGACTGAGATGATATGCGATCATTGCTTTTTTTACTCTTTACACAAACAATTTTTCTAAGGTCATCTGGAATTATCTCAGGCTCGAAATATGGTTTCTCTTCCTTTATGAAGTGAATCAGACGTTTTACTGCTGTTTGATTATTGAAGTGCCCAGCATCAAAGTCGATACGATCCTTTTCCGCTTTTGGCAGCCTAGCTAAGTTCGCTATACAGCTTGCAACATCCGAATCAAAATACTTAATCACTCTCCTTGGCATAGAAAGAACAATAACCTCGCCATCCTCATCACTTGCTGATTTACAAGCAAAATAGAGCGCTATTAGAGGATTGGATGTGATATCTAACAATCTAGTTGGCAACGAGTAATGTTGCATTCTCACCAACTTATCCAATGTGTATTCATCATACTGGAAGTCTGCCGAATTCGACACCAGAAGCTCCCTGTACAATATGTGCTCATTCTCCAAATGAAGGTAATTGCCATCATCATCCTTCCTAAACAAAGATGGTTCTAACTTATACTTAATTTTATTAGAATGGCCACGGTAAAAAACTTCGTGACCACTGTCTATTTCAAAAGAAAGAACTTTTGCAATAAATCCTTGTACAGATGCAACCTTTGGCTGGTTGGATTTCTTAGCAGGAAGTTTCCCCTGCCTTTTCGAGCCTTGTATTTGCTCCTCACTTAATAGCCCAGCATTTACCAAACGCTCAAATAAATTTTCGTCCTTAATTGCCCAGTGTGTCCTATTAATTTCCCAATCTCGTATATCAAGAAGATGAGCTATCTCTTCAATATCAGCAAATGGAATTGGAGGGATATTTTGGTAAAACTCAAACTCAATAAATAGCCTCCTCCCCCTATCTTTAATCGATGTCAACTTTCCGATCCGCATATCTTGAACATAACCTTCATATGCGAAGATACAAGGGTAGCTCATCAATGCGTCTATAGCATTTGAATTAATGGGTTTAAAAAGCTCAGCAATTGATTCGGTTGTATATTCTAGAAATCGACTCTTATCTATTTCATAGGATTGGTTATCCCAAGCACCTTCCATCGCTGTAACTAGAAAATTGTACATACTATGATGCAACCCCTATTAATTTAATCACCATACATAAAAACAACGACGACCGGATTACTCATCCGACACATCAGGAAAGAATGACTCAATGTCATTTTGAATATTTCTTTTAACTTTCTCTTTTATGGCAGTGACATCAACATTATTCATTTCAGAAAGAGTTTTCGCCATAAACTGCGACAAGTACTTCGCTTCAAGAACACCTGTTATCATTAGCTTTTCAAATTCGTCACGCCCGCCGCCGGCATGTTCAGAACGGCGAAGGTTATAAACCCTCAAACCTAGTTCCAACAACATACTTGTCTTGCTTGAAAAACTAACCTCTTCTGGGTGAGCGCCA
Source organism: Oscillospiraceae bacterium (assembly GCA_018053145.1). Taxonomy (GTDB): domain Bacteria; phylum Bacillota; class Clostridia; order Oscillospirales; family Oscillospiraceae; genus UBA2658. The sequence goes on from JAGPMA010000091.1 coordinate 2,299, forward strand.
GCTTGAATATCTTCTTCGACCAAACCCTTTATTTCATCGATAACAGCATTCTTCAGGTATACAGTTACTTTTGCCATTCCATCACCCCTTTCCTAAATAGTAAAAACACAATATATCATAGCAGTGCATGCACCGCCACGGACTCTAAGGGGTAGCCGTGCATGCACGGTTACATAGCGGTGCCTGCTTTTTGTATACCAAGTGTTTTGGTTAGCAGTGCACCCACCGCGCCAAACATAAATGATTGATTTTTATTATGTATGCTTGTGCGCCGCTAGCGGCGCCGCCAATAAGCAGCGCTATGGCGGTGCATACACCGTTGATTTATACTTTGCTTGCTAGGCATCAGCCAGGATTTTGCTGTAAGCCAATGATTTTATTTGGCTAATCTGCAAATCGAAGATTTGCTACGGGTGTGAAGCATTATGGTTGAGGAGTAGGCTATCTACCAATATGGGGTTTTGGCTGACTCGGTATATTCGCGCAGAGGGTGATGAGCGGATTTTTCGGCTTCCGTTCGCCGGAAAATTTCGAGTTATCCTCTGCGCGGCGATTTTCATGGGGTTGTCTTGCTCTGTGTGACTATCTCACCGATATAGGACAGGGTGACGGGGGAATTGTGCGGCATCAGTTCGCCGTGCAATTTTCACGTTACCCTGTCCTGGCACATTAACGAATGAGGTTTACCTGGCATGGCTTGCTATTCAGTGGCAAAATGAAGGCATCGACCAGAGAGGGAATGACATGAAAAAACTGTTTACGCTTATGCTCTTGTTATCCCAGAACGTGAGCGCCGCCGATTGTTTCGATCTAGCTGGTCAGGCTTACCACATCGACCCCGATTTGTTACGGGCTACCTCATTTCGAGAGTCCAGCTTTAACCCTCGGGCTCTGAATGTCGTATCTGAGAAAAAATATGCTGTTGGCCTAATGCAGATCCACTCTAACAATTTCGCCCACTTGGCACAGTTCGGGATCACCCCTGATGGGTTATACCGCGATCCATGCTTGAATATCTACACGGGGGCATATTATATGGCTCACGCGATAAAGCGCATGGGCTATAACTGGGATGCTGTGGGCGCTTATTATGCCGGATTTTCCGCCTCACCCGAACAAGCAGCAAAGCGCAAGTGGTATGCTGATAGAGTCAGATCAACTTATGAGAAAATAAAAAAGGCCCCATCAAAGGGGCCAAAGGACAGCAAGGGAAGTTGAATTAATCGATTGCACTGTATATTAAGTTGCGCTCGTCTAATGTCAGCGCATATGCACGGAGTGAGTGATAAAGTTGCACAAAACGATCATCATCTGTCATTTCCCACATGTAATAGTAAGCAAACAAGCAAGCGACAATACCTGTAGCGTGAGCAGTTAAAACCCCTTTAAAACCATTACTATCAACTGACAGATTATAACCTTCATCTTTTGCAGGGGGCACCATAAAGAATGCGCCATTTGATACTTCCCACATATCCCAGTATCCACCATTGTAGGATTTGCAGATATGTCCAAGCCATCCATATATATTGCCTTCCGTCTTTATCATCCAGCGCCCAAAATATTTCGGCATCATATCCATACGCTTAGAATCAATAACCAGACCAGCAATTAAAACGTCCATAAGGAATACTCCTCTATAGGTCTAGGCCAATCCCAGACCATGAAAACATTATACCTTACCAATGGTACGGTATCAAACTTTAATGTCACATGTTGGATGTAAATCATAGGGGAGGCAACCCTCCCCTAATGCCGAACCAAATTACTATTTACATTTCTTCCTGGTATATACATATATAAATATAACCGAAACTGCCTAGGCTATCGGCCTCACATATAAAACCGTCTTGCTTTATACGAAAACACTTTTGGCGGCTTGAGTCTAGTTCGCCAGTCAGCAAAGCCCCTTCAAGTTCTTTAACTATTAATGGAAATGCCGCCTGGAGTGCTGATATGTCCTTCTCTGACCACTCTCCGACAAACTCCGACCGGTCAGATAAGAAATGCAAACGATAACGCTCCTGCACCAATCTTGCACCAAAT
>JAGPMA010000092.1 GCA_018053145.1 Oscillospiraceae bacterium
TTTGGTCCGAGTGACATGACTTGAACATGGGGCCTCTTAAAAATTAGTTTAGGCTTAATCGATTAATTAAACGATAGCTATTATGCAATAGAATCACTTCATGCAAAAAACGCCGTGATTACTCCCGGCAGATTATGCATCCGAAAACGCTATCAACAAATATGAATTGCGGTTGGTTCGGATTTGAATTTAATTGGTGGAGACGGACGGGATCAAACCGTTGACCTTCTGACTGTCAGTCAGACTCACACACCCGTTTTGCACTGGATTTCCTCGTATGTAAGGCAAGCTTCACTGCAGTTGTGAGTTTTCTGTCATCGCCGAGATATAATTGACCGAAGGGTGTGCGGACACAATCTTGGACCAAAGTAAATGGTTTAGGCGGCACCCCATATGTTTTCTTATGAAGGGCGCAGAAAAGCTGTAGAGTTGCTGATTCAATATGATGGTAGCTATGCAGCAGTTATCCATGAACTGGGCTATCCGTCTAGAAAAGCATTCCGAAAATGGTACTACGCGTATAGAGAGAACGGAAATATTCACGAAAAGCACAAAGGTGGTTATTCCACGGCCCGAAACTGACGCCCTTAAAGTTTATATTTGGCTTTTAATCTCTAAAAATAAAAATAGCGCTCTTTTTAAAATCCGCGGTGTTTCAAAAAGGGCGCTAAGTAAAAAATGCTCAGCTGGTAGTTCAAATCCTGCCCAAATGGGAAAACAGGCGGTTTGCATCTACGAAATTGGAGGTGAAAAATTAAGGATAAAAATCCCGGAAAAGGCTGATGCACAGCGGCTTTCACCGCTGTGCATCTAATGTGACCGTATCACATGGCGACACGCAGTAAAAAAGATAATGCCGAAAAAGCCTTTGTTTTCAACGCTTTCCGGCTTTGGCTTTCTAATTTTTCTGTCAGCTTTCATTTTGTTGATTAAAAATCGGCTGATTTTGAGTACACGCAAAAAAGATATATCCTATTTTCCGGGTCAATATAACGTCCACCAATAATCAAATAGGCGCCGATAATTATGACTTGGCTCTCGCTAAATCCGCGAGATACATGCTGTTATTTACCATCAACACTGTAAAGATAAGCTGATAAAATCCCCATCCGTTCAGAGGCAGATATTTTCTTTTCTTTACAAAAGTCTACCATCCACTCTTTTTCACTTTCCGTGTAAGGTGAATATGTCGCTTGCAGTTGAACAGTAGCGTCGGCGAGATTGAACAGTAGCGTCGCTGAAAACTGAACAGTGCGCGGCGGTGAGACTGTACACCCCGCATCGCTCGAATTGAACACCCCATGACCCTTCCAATATAATAGAGTTTGTACACCAACACGGTGTAACAAATTCGAAGGAGGGTCAGAGAATGACCAACTACAAAGAAATTCTGAGGCTCAATGACCTCGGAATCAACAACTCCCAAATTGCGGGGACGCTGGGATGTTCGCGAACCACAGTAATCGCCGTACTGCAAAAGGCTGTGGAGAAGGGCTTAACGCGGCAAGAAGCGTCTGCTGCGACGAATGCCGAGCTTGCAAAACTGCTGTTCCCCAGTGAGGGCGGCAATCCGGGCTATACGGTGCCGGATTATGAGTATGTCCACCGTGAAATGGCTAAAAGCGGCATGACGCTGCAGCTGCTTTGGTTTGAATACTGCGACAAATGCGCGGAAAGCGGTAACATTCCGTATCAACTTACTCAATTTAAAAAGTATTACCGCGACTTTGTGGTGCAGACCAAGGCAACCATGCACATAAATCGACGTCCGGGCGAATTGCTCGAGGTTGATTGGGCCGGGCAAACCGCAGGCATCATAGACACCGACACCGGCGAAGTCATTCCAGCACACATATTCGTCGCGGTGCTGCCGTATAGCGGATATGCATATGTAGAGGCATTTCTGTCACAGAATCAGGAAAGCTGGATAACTGCACATGTTAATGCTTATGCGTTTTTCGGTGGCAGCACACGGATTTTAGTACCCGACAACCTCAAAACAGGGGTTGAAAAGGTAACAAGGTCGGAAACGCTCATCAATAAGACCTATCAGGAAATGGCGCAGCACTATGACACTGCCGTAATTCCTGCAAGAGTAAGGACTCCAAAAGACAAGGCAACCGTCGAGGGCTCGGTGGGCATCATTTCTACGTGGATACTGGCAGCCATTCGCAATCAGCAGTTTCTGTCGCTGAAAGAACTTAATCTCGTTATCCGTGAAAAGCTTCACGGCTTTAACCTCAAGCCGTTTCAGAAGAAAGACGGTAGTCGCGCGTCCATATTTGCCGAGGAGCGACTGTTTTTGCAGCCGCTGCCGCAGTATCATTTTGAGCTGGCCACATGGAAGGTCGCCACAGTGCAGTACAATTACCACATAAGCGTAGACGGACAGAACTACTCAGTTCCGTTTGAATACATCAAGCGCAAGGTGGACGTTCGGCTCACAAAAAACACGGTGGAAGTGTTTTCTGAGGGCGAGCGGATTTGCTCACACGCGCGGCTTTATGGCCGAACGAATCAATACATTACACTTGAATCACATATGCCGCCGAATCACCAGAAATATCTACAATGGAATGGTGACCGTTTCAGGGTGTGGGCTGCTAAAATCGGCGCAAATACCACCGCCGTGGTTGAGGTGTTTCTCACTACTCACAAGGTTGAACAACAGGGCTATAAGTCTTGTATGGCGCTCTTGAAGCTTGCAGACAAGTATACGCAAGAGCGCTTGGAAAACGCCTGTGCTAAGGCTCTATCATACACGCCGCGTCCAAATTACAAGAGTATATCTGTAATTTTAAGCTCAGGTCAGGACAAGCCCGCAATCGAACCTGTTGTTTCCAAATCCAGCGAATACGGATTTGTTCGCGGTGCCGGATATTATGCGGGAGGTACTGACAATGCTGAGTAACAACACTGTTGGCAAGCTCCATGAGATGAAGCTGAGCGTTATGGCAAAGACCTTTCGGGAACAGATGGACGAAGAAAGTTTTAGCAGCCTGTCCTTTGAGGAACGCTTCGGACTGCTCGTTGATGCGGAATGGGCTGCAAGGAAAACCAACCGTCTCAATCGCCTGATTCGTAATGCTGGCTATGAAATTCCTAGCGCTTGTATTGAAGATATCGAGTACCTTCCTGAGCGCAAGCTTGACAAAGCTCAAATCACGAGGCTTTCTGCCTGCCAGTACATTGAGGAGCATCATAACATCATCATTCTTGGCGCTACCGGTAACGGCAAAACCTACCTGTCAAATGCTTTCGGCATGGCTGCCAGTCGCAATTTCTACACGGTCAAGTATATCCGGCTGCCGGAACTTTTGGGTGAACTGGCAATTGCGCGTGGTGAGGGTCGGTATCAGAGGGTCGTCAAGCAGTACAAGCAGGCAAAGCTTCTTATCCTCGACGAGTGGCTGCTTTTCCCCATCAGCGATTCCGATGCAAGGGATATTCTCGACATCGTCAACGCCCGCCATAAGCGTGCGTCCACCATTTTCTGCTCTCAGTTCGCACCGGAGGGCTGGTATCATAAAATCAGCGAACCGGCGGTGGCTGATGCCATCTGTGACCGCATTGTCCACGATTCATACACAATCCTCATTGACGGCGACGGAATGAGGAAGCGCAAGGGAATCAAAGAAACGTAAGCCTGCGGCATCGGGCGCGGCCTGAACCCGAGGTTTATCGCTTTGCTTTTCCGCGGAGAGTGGTGTTATGCACAATATAAGAAAAGAGCGACGCCGGAAGCATCACTCTCCTTGCTAAATCTCGTCAGGCGCTCGGTTTGCGACCTATCATCCATAACGTAAAAAAGCAATTTAAGCGTACTCTGTACCGATTTCTATGTCAATGTACAACCTCAGCGACGGCACCGTCCAATTTCGCCGCCGCGCCTGTACAGTTTAAGCGACGCAGCTGTTCAATCAGAAACGACGCGGGTGTTCAACGTAAACGACATATGCAGTTAAAGCGGACATAGATGTTCTGAATAAATGTGGGATCGAGATTTTGGCTACCAGGGGTACTCAGACGCGATATTACTTCTCCGACAGGCAATTTGAGCTTGCGGAACTGAAGCTGCTGGTTGATGCGGTGGAATCCTCAAAATTTATTACTGCCAGGAAAAGCGGCATTCTTGTCAAAAAGCTCATGACGCTTGCCGGAGATAACAGCGCAAAGGAGTTAGAGCGCCATCTCTACACGGCAGGCCGGATAAAGCCTGAAAACGAATCCATCTTCTACACGGTGGACATCATACACAGGGCCATTAACAGCGGAATGCAGATTGCGTTTATATACTATGAGTACACTACCGACAA
>JAGPMA010000002.1 GCA_018053145.1 Oscillospiraceae bacterium
CTCGTTCCAGTTTGCAGTCTCGCAGGTAATTATTGAGTTTAGCAGCAGCCTTAAGGCATTCTCCTCGCCTAGCAAAGCAGACTTTACTTCATTTGAGAAAGGCAGCCCCTCCAGAAGTATGTTCATAAATCAGTTCGCAGGAAGCGAAGCTATACTGGTTGATAACAGTCAACAGCTTTATATCACTAAGGGGTTAAAAGAGAGTTTTCAAGCTATGGAAGGAATTGAAGCGTTGATGCTTTGAAAGGAGTAAGGCAATGAAAAGTACCGAAAAAAGAAAGGGGAAAAGAAAAATGTGGATTGTGATAGGTATCATCGTGGGAGTAATTGCGATTGGGGTTACAGGAGGACTTCTCGCTGATGCACCCGGACGTCGCGAAATTAAGGAGCTATCTTTTTCAACTTTAGATTTTAAAAACCTTCGTGACGGCACCTACATCGGTGAATATGTAGGCGAAAAGTCTCATTCAAGAGACACGAAGGTCGAAGTTTTGATATCAGGCGGAGAAATCTCTGATGTTACAATACTTAAAGGCGCTGTGGATAAAGATGGTAAGCCTGTGGAAATAAAGGAAGGTCAAAGCATAGAAAATTTGTTTGACAATGCTATTAAGTCGCAGACTTTGCAGGTGGATGTTATAAGCGGCGCAACACTTACATCTAAAACACATCTTAAGGCGTTGGAAAATGCGCTTGAACAGGCAAAAACCAATTAATTCTTCAGCTGACAGGTTGTACAGAGATTTTCATTTAGAAAAATAAGTATCCGGTGCAGGAAGATCCTGTACCGGATACTTATTTTTCTAAATTACAAGACTGCGTTCAGCCTGCGCATCAACCGCAGGAACGAGTTGTAAAGCATGGAGGCGAATTAAGCAATTAATAAGGGCTTAATGAAAATGCCTACTCGATTATCATCTGGATTTCAGTAATATAATTATTTGTGTCGGTTTCTACAAACTGGTCAATGATGTTAAAAGCCGCAACAAGCTTTCCAAAGTGCAGGTCAGTTCTTGCAACATGCATCCTCTCAAAGGTGAGTTTAATGTTTTCATATGAGCCGACATGGTAGCCGACAAGATACTGCCCCGCAGGCAGGACCCCCGTTTCTTCCGGCTTTATCATATCGTCCTGAGTACCCATTCCATCCGTTGCGGCATCAATGAACGCGCCGAAATATTTGAGGTTTTCTTCGTAAAATGCAATCGTTGGATAGAAATAAAAGGAATCGCGATTATAAAGGGCTTCCTCCGAACCAATTGGAATATATCTGCGATCAGGAAACCACTTTACTTCTATGGAGTCAGCGTTGAGATTATTTGTCGTGTGTTCAATAAAAGAAATTTTTCGTTGAATCGCATTATCAATGAGTATCATGCTGCGAAACTGTTCGTGCAAATGATGGGAACGCTCTTTAAGGATGTCGAGTGTGCCGTTAATACTCCTCGTACACAAATAATCCTTAATCTGGTCAAGAGAATATCCCAGCTTTTTCAGATATTGTATTGATGCGAGCTGATAAACCTGGTCGAACTTGTATTTGCGGTATCCCGTCCGCTCATCACGGACAGCCGGTTTAAATAAATTAATCGAGTCGTAATAGTGAAGAGTCTGGACGCCAAGTCCGAAGAGCTCTCCAATTTCACTTACGGTCATATATTCTTTCATGGACACCTCCAAACACAGCGCCGACTGAAGAATCAAAGACAAATGAAGCCCAGTTTTACTCGTTTGCGTTAGTATAACAAATTTTTGAACTTCTGTCCATCTCGGCAGCTGTTCATCAAGCTTTCCCATTTGGCTTTATCTCGAACCCTTGATGTACGGCTTATTCAGTGCTTCCGGCTGACTGTTTTTACCGATTGCTCCTAGTATTGCAAAGAGCGTAATCGCATAGGGAAGTATGGCCAGCAAAAATGGCGATATGGGAAGGCCAATGGTCTGCAGCCTGATTTGCAGCGCATTAGCCGCACCGAACAGCAGCGCGGCTCCAAACATACCGAACGGAGTATAGCGCCCTAGGATTACAGTCGCAAGCGCAATATAGCCTCGGCCGGAGATCATGTTCTCTGTGAAAACTCCCAGCTGTGCCAGCACAAGATAAGAACCGCCTATGCCACCTAAAATGCCGTTAAGAATCATTGCTAGCCACTGATATTTATGAACGGGGATGCCTGCGGCTTCCGCGGCACGCGGATTTTCACCGACTGATGTAAAAGACAGGCCCAAATTTGTTTTTCGGTAAAAATAGAAAGCGAGTATAAGGAGAGCATAAACCATATAGGTCAAAATGTCGCAGTTGAAGAAAGCTTCCCCAACAACAGGGATCTGGGAGAGTAAGGGTATTTTAATTGTCGAAAGTGGTTTAATCTGCTGATAGTTCTGGCCGCTTGAGATGAGTTTGAAAAGAAAGCTGGTGACACCCAGCATAAGCAAATTGAGTGCAAGGCCGCTGACGGATTGATCCTGTGCAAGTCTAATCGTAAGTAAGGCGTGAAGCGCGCTGACCAATACACCGCCGAGCATTCCGCAAAGCAGGCCAACAAGCAAGCTGTGGGAATACCACGCGCCGGCAAAGGAAAAGAATGCGCCACTGAGCATAACGCCTTCTATGCCGATATTAAGAATGCCGGATTTCTCCGAGATTATTTCACCCAGGCCGCCATAGATTAGAGGTACTGCAAGACGAACTGTCGCTGAAAGGAATGCGGTCATAAAGCTAATAGATAAAATCTGTTCTATCATTCCATATTCTCCTTATCCTGAGCGACTGCGTTTTTCTTTTTTAGCTGCTTGAAGCGGAGAAGCTCCTTGCCAAGAATCAGTACCACTACGACACCAATAAGGATGTTAACAATGGCAGATGGAATTCCCATCTGTCGCTGCATGGAATTTGCTCCAATCTGCATTGCGGCATAAAGAACGCCAACGACTAAAACGCCTATTGGATTGTTTGATGCAATAAGCGCAATAAGCACTGCGGTATAGCCGCAGTTGGCTGAAATACCTTCCAGCAGTTTTTTTTGGATTGCAAGAACCTCAATTACACCGGCAACAGCAGCAAGCCCACCGCTTAGAAAAGCGGAGAACACAATGTTTTTCATTACAGAAATACCATTGCAAGCCGCCGCACGCTTATTGAGGCCAACCGTTTTCAATTCATAGCCTACGGAGGTTTTTTCCATCAGAAACCAGACAACAATAACGAGAGCTATTGCAATTAAAATTCCGGCGTGAAAGCGGGTTGAAGGTATTAGATTTGGCAGTATAGCACCGGCTTCGATTTTAGCTGATTGAGGGACATTTCCGGAAGGATCCATCAAAAACGATCGGACCGAATAACCCAGAAAATTGATAGCAATGTAATTGAGCATTATCGTAACAATAATTTCTGAAATATTAAACTTTGCTTTTAAAACTGCCGCTATCAGCGCCCACAATCCGCCGCAGACAAAGCCGGCGAAAAGCGAAAGGATTATACTTATTACTCCTGGAGCATTTGTCAAACTGAGAGATACTATAGTTGCGGCCATCGCGCCAACATAGAACTGACCTTCTGCTCCGATGTTGAAAAAGCCTGTTTTAAACGCGACTGCGCAACCCAGGCCGGTCAGTATCAGGGGGCAGGCCTTGACGAATATTTCGGCTAAATTTGCGGGATTGCCAAAAACGCCATTGAAAAACAGCCCATAGGCTTTTAAAGGATTGGCGCCGCATGCGAGGATTAGGATAGTGCCAATTGCAACGGTAATAGCAAAAATCAAAACGATATTTATTATTGTTTGCTTGCGGTTAATTTGATTAATCACAGCGCACTCTCCTTTCCCGTAACACCGCCCATCAGCAGGCCTATTCTGTCAATAGTTGCCTCACTGCGGTTTAATAGCCCGACAATTCTTCCGCCAAACAGCACAGCAATGCGATCGCTAAGTGCCATAATCTCTTCCAAGTCGGCGGAAATGAGGACAACACTTTTTCCGGCATTGCGTTGCTCGACCAGCATTCCGCGCACAAATTCAGTTGCTCCGATATCCAGACCTCGTGTAGGCTGGCTGGCGACAATCACCTTTGCGTTATCTGATAGTTCACGCGCAATAATTAGCTTCTGCTGGTTTCCTCCGGACATTAGTTTTACTGTTGTATTGATGCCGGAACTGCCAGAGGCCTTAACCTGGTATTTTTCCATCTTTTGATTCGAGTCGCAAACCATTAGTTTTCTGTTTAGAACTTTATGATGAGAATAAGGCTCATTACAATAATCTCGCAGCATTAGATTTTCTGTGATATTCATATCAACAATCAAGCTGTCGTTATGTCTGTCGTCCGAAATGTAAGCTATTCCGGCTTTATAACGCGTCTTAACAGATTGATTTCCAATGTCCGCTCCATCTAAAGATATTGTTCCAGCACTTTGCTGTTGGATGCCGGCAATCACTTCTGCAAGCTCTTTTTGTCCGTTGCCCTCAACTCCGGCAATGCCAAGAATTTCACCTTTTTGCACGCTCAGAGACACGTCGTGCAAAGGGTGGCCTTTTAGCTTTCTTGGCAAGGAAACATGTTCCAATAAGAGCCCGCCTTCTCTTTTGGCGGTCTTGCTGATATCATAGCACTCGTTAAGCTCTCGTCCAATCATATGCCGTGACAGCTCTGTCGGGTTTGTTTGCGAGGTTACAAGATTTGCTACCTGCCTGCCATCCCGCAGGATTGTGACTCTGTCGCTAATAGCCATTATTTCACTCATTCTGTGCGTGATAATAATAATTGCATAGCCCTCATTTTTTAGACTGCGGAGGACATCAAAAAATTGCGCAGTTTCCTGCGGTGTCAGAACACCGGTCGGTTCATCCAGAATAAGCAGCTCGACGTTCCTGTACAGCGCCTTAAGTATTTCAACTCGCTGCTGTTCTCCCACAGATAAATTGCAAATAAGCGTCCTTGGATTTAACGTAAGGCCGTATTTTTGTGCCAAATCAATTATTCGTTTTTCAACAGCGGCGCGATTTAAAATCAGACCGTTTTCCTTCATGCCCAAAATAATGTTATCCAGCACAGTCATTTTCTGTACCAGAGAAAAATGCTGATGCACCATTCCGATACCGGCGGCTATGGCTTCCTTTGGAGAAGAAAACCCTGCGGGCTTGCCCTTCCATAGAATCTCGCCGCTGTCGGCTGTATAAATACCAAAAAGAATGTTGACCAGCGTAGTTTTGCCGGCACCGTTTTCTCCCAGAAGAGCGTGAATTTCACCCTTTTCAACAGTAAGATTTATGTCTTTGTTGGCATATACACCAGAAAAAGCCTTACATATTTTTTTCATTTCGAGGATGGCCATAAGCATTCTCCTATTCAAGTGAGGTCGCAAATTTAACAAACCGAAAAGCAGCAAGAACCCTCGCTTTAGCAAAGGTTTAGTCAATTATATATCAAAAAGTCCTCATTTTAAAGTATCGGCCGTTTTAAGCGGCCGATACTTTAAATTTTTTATTTCACCGATTACTGGCGAAGGGTGTAATCGCGGGTTACTTCCAGAGCGCCGGATTTAATGTCATCAATGGCTTTCTGTGCGATTTCCTTAACGTTGTCGGGAAGATTATCTGAGAGCAGAACAGCAACTGCGCCGTCTTTCATACCAAGGTTATATACATCTGCCTTGAAGGTGCCGTCAGCAATTGCACCAAGAGCAATATCCAAAACAACATCAACATTGTAAAGTGCCGAGTCAAGGATGCTATCGGGAGCCAGTGAGCTCTGGTCATAGGAGTCGCCCTGAACCCAAATGCCGGCTGCGACTGCAGCGTTGATTGCGCCTGTTCCGCAAGCGTTGGCGCAGTGCTTAATGACATCAACACCGTCATCAATCATAGCGGTTGCAGCTTCTTGCGCGATTTGTGTATCGGTAAAGGAGTTAGTCCAAGCGGTTTCAACAACGATATCGGGATTTACAGACTTTGCGCCGTCTTCAAAGCCGTTGATGATTTTGACTAGAGAATCTCCCTGCATGGGGCCGATTGAACCGACCTTGCCGGACTTGGTCATGTTTGCGGCAATGATACCCTCAACATAAGCTGTCTGCTCACAGGCCATGACGTAGGAAGCGACATTGTCTGCAGTCGCATCTGCCTCAGTGCAGATAAACTTGACATCGGGATAATTCGCTGCAACTTCAAGTGCGGGATCGCCGAATTCAAAGCCGTGGCCGATGATAACGCTATAGCCCGATGAGGCATAGTCATTATAGGCTGCCGCAATATCAGCGGTTCCCAAATTCTCTGTGTAGGATAATTCGTAGCCATACTTTTCGCAAGCCTTTTTTGCGCCCTCATAAGCTGCCTGGTTCCAGCCTTGATCGTTTATTGCACCTGATACACACAGGGCAACCTTCAACGCTGCGGCTGTTGCATCGGGGCTCGCGTCTTCGCCGGAGGGCTCTGTCTTGGAGGTGCCGCAACCTGCCAGCAAGCATAGGGCCAGAGACACACAAGAGACTAGTGCTAAGAACTTTTTCATTACTTTTTCTCCTTTTGTTATATTAATTGTATTTGCGCTGTTTAATAATGAGCGAAGCTTATACGAAGTCTATCGGCGGTTTAAATCCTTGTTCTCTGTTGCAGCTAAGACTTGCTAATCTACTCGCTGTTTTTTCGCAATACCGCGTTGCAGCCCTTGGCAATACACAAAGTCTTAGCTGCAACAGAGAACTAGTCAAGATTGTGGAATGCCTCACAGGGATTTCTCAAAACGCGAGTACAGACTTCTTCGCCTTTGCGGCCAAGTTCATATTCGTCTATGTTGCAAAGAATACCGTCTTTGAAAACGACCTTGCCGTTTATCATAGTCAAATCAACATATCCGGTTACGCCGGCACGGGCCAGCAGATTTTTGGGGTCATGCAGAGTTCCTGTAAGCTCCAATTTTCCGGCATCAATCATGAACAGGTCTGCACCCTTTTCCGGTTCAAGAGAACCGAGGTCGGGTCTTCCAAGAGTTTTTGCACCATTGATTGTCGCAATCTTGAGCATCTCATACGGTGATATGCAGCCACCGCGTTCTTTGCTGTAAAAGGCCTGCATCATCCACGCCATGCGCATGGAGTCCAGCAGATTTGAGCTGTCGTTTGTTGCTGAGCCGTCACAACCGAGAGAAACCAGCACACCGTCGCGTGAAAGAGCCTTCATATCGAGAATCGGCATACCACCCAGTATTGCAGGCGCGGGGCAATGAGAAATACCGGTTCCGGTTTTCCCAAGTGTAGCGAACTCCTGAGGCAGCAGTTCCCATGCGTGGGCAAGCCATACATCCTCGCCAATAAAGCCAAGCTCACCGCACCAGTCAAGAGTGCGTTTGCCCCAGCGAGAAAGCATGATTTCGTTTTCGCCCTCGCCGAGATGCGTATGCATACGCACGCCCTTTTCACGGGCAAATTTTACTGTTTCTGTAAAGGTGTCTTTATAACAATTAATGGGTTGACATGGTGCCATGACAATTTGGGACATTGAATAGGGCTTGTGGTTGTGATAGAGCTTTATCAGTCGGTCACAGTCCTCAAGGAATTCATCTGTGCTTTCAAGCATATTGTCAGGTATTGTACTGCCTTCAGAAAGCGGCAGTGTATTTGTACCGCGCCCCGCATGATATCGAATGCCCAGAAGCTTTGCCGCTTCCATCTGACGGTCAACGGGGACCTTTCCTGTCGCCTTCGTAAAGCAATACTGAAGGTCAAAGGCGCAGGTGCACCCGTGTTTGATGAGGTCGCCCATTGCTGTCAGAGAGGAATAATATATAACCTCGCCGTCTATTATCTGGAATATCCGATAAATCTTATCCAGCCATTCGGGAACTGTCATGTTTGGGTAATCGATAGTCTTTAAATTGCGGACAAAGGTCTGGAAAAAATGATGGTGTGTGTTGACAAGCCCCGGATAAATGAACTTATCTGTTGCATCAATGACCTCATCATATTCATCGGTCAGATTTTTTCCGATTTTGACGATTTTAGGACCTTTCACCAACATATCTGAGTTGTAATGAACACTGTCCTCGGCATCACAGGTAACAATTGCTCTCGCATTTCTCAGCAGAACTGTTTTTTCCATTGCCGTCTTCCTTTCAAAAGCATAATTCTTTTAAAAAAGGAGCAGCAATACCAAGACAGTATCGTTGCTCCATTGCAAGTGATTTTTTCTCTATTTAATGTGTTTGATATGAGGGACAAAACTCTTATCTGTTATCACTATAAACTATATAGTAACTATAGACTCAAGATAAATATAGCCAAAATAATTTACAAATTATTTTGGCTATATTTATCTATATATGTCATATTTCACAATATCACCAGTAACAGATACCTACATTGATTAGCTTGTCTGCCATGAATTAAGTGTGCATCCAAGCTTTCCGAACAAGACATTTGTTTTGCTCTGATAAAAACATCCCTTGATTTTGCATGGCGAAGATGTAATCGTCGTAAGCGTTTGGGTAATAATTTTAAGTTTGATTATCTAAATCCTCAGGTTTGTCCATATCAAGCAGCTCGCGAGAACTCACTTTGTAATAAAAAACATCTTCAGGGTGTTTTATAACAATTTGTTTTCCGCCTCTGTCGCCCTCGAGTGCTAAGAGCTCCGGCAAAAATTCGCGGCTAAAAATGACCGGACTTCCCGAAACCTCGCTGTCGGTAACACAGCCAATCGTCTTTCCGCTTTTTAGGTAATGCTTTATGAAATCTGCCGTTGTTTCCGCCTTTAAATATGGCTGATCAGCAACAAAAAAAGCGTAGTGCTCCGACTCCGCCAGACTATTGATTCCGAGCTCAATCGATGCTGTTATTCCCTTGCAGCTATCGGGATTATAAACTGCGATTAAATTGTTTCTTCTTGCCTCGGTAAGGATTTCATCATATTGGCTAACAACGGCGAGATTAATTTTATTGTCGCTTTTCAGCTCATTTGCCGCTTCAATAAGGCTTGAAAGCGCATGAGTATATAAGGGAGCTCCATCGATTGGGTACAAGAGCTTATTCGAACCAAAGCGGCGTCCGAAGCCTGAAGCCATAAAAACGAAACCAAGCGTCATATTTAAACTCTCCTTAAAGCGACAACATAGATGAGACAATGCCGATTTCGGTCTTAAGCTCATCTATTATTATTTTTCCAAGCTCCTCAAGCATTTTATCGTCAGCCTGATTTAGCAGCGGAATTACGAGCGCAGACGGATGCTTTGTTTTAAGAGGTTTCAAGTAGCCTTCCTTCATCAGAAGGCTCAAATGTTCGGGTTTTAGTGTTTCGTCCTCGTTTGCAATATTGAAAGCCTTCCGCGCAAAAGCCCATCTGTGACAGGCCTCATTTCCGTTTTTCCCAATTGCGTTAAGTCCATAAACGACCAAAATAATATCAATTTCAGGCGGGATGACAGGTTCGTTTTCGTTCGGATATTTAAGCGGAAGTCTCTTTGAACCGTCGGCTTCAATAAGAATAATATCCGCCAGCGGAAGGATTTCTTTGTAAAGCTCGTCACCAAGCCACGTTATCTTGCCATCGTTCGTTTTATCACCGACAACTGCGATATCGTCTGTTTGGAGTGCCTTTTCAACGTCTGAGTAAATACCTGATACTACGCCATATTTTGATGGCACGTACATATGCGTCGTTGTCAGCACCAGAACCTTTTTACCCAGCGCTTTTTGCTCTTCTGCAAGCTGCATAATAATCGAGGTTTTTCCGCCGGACCCAACAACTGCTATTTTTGTCTGTGCCTTAATAAACGGCGACAAAGATTCGCTAAAGTCTGCCGTCGGTCTCCATATTTCGTTTTTTACTAATATTCGCATACTAGCTCCGTCAATGCATCGATTGCGGTCTTGAGCTCCGTCAAGGTGTTGTAATGTGAAAAGCTGAAACGTACCGCGCCTTGGTTTTCGGTTCCCAAGGCCTTGTGCATCAGCGGAGCGCAGTGAAAGCCTCCGCGGACACATATTCCGTAATCTGCCTCAAGTCTTGAACAAATCTCATTGGAATCGGTGCTTCCAAGGTTCAAAGCCACAGTCGGAGCGCGGTCAAAGCTCGAAAAGTCACCGTAGATTTTTATTTTGGGAAGCTCCTTTACCTTTTGGTAAAATTCCTTTGCGAGCGTCTGTTCTTTTTTCCCGATACTGCCAATGCCAGCCTTTTTTATATACTTGAGCGCTGCGTTAAGCCCCGCAATTCCATGCCCGTTGAGGGTTCCCGCCTCAAGCCGAGAAGGCATATCATCAGGGTGGGATTTACTAAACGTTTTAAAACCGCTTCCGCCGGACAATAAGGGCTTGACTTCAACGCCTCTTCTTACACACACTGCTCCTGTTCCCTGAGGGCCCATCAAGCCCTTATGTCCGGAAAAGCAAAGAATGTCGATATTGTCTTTTTCCATGTCGATTGGGATTATCCCGGCAGTTTGAGAAGCGTCGACGATGAAAATCACACCGCGCTCTTTGCAAAAACGGCCAAGACGCCGTATGTCAGTAAGGTTGCCCGTTAGGTTCGACGCATGCGTGCAGACAAGGGCCTTTGTGTTGCTTTTCACCGCTGATTCAAGCTCTTCATATATTAGACAGCCGTTTTCGTCACAAGCTGTTATATATAGCTCAACTCCGCACTCTTCCATTTCGTATAGAGGACGTAACACGCTGTTATGCTCGAGCACGCTTGTAATCACGTGGTCACTCGGTGACAGCACGCCTTTGATTGCCATATTTAGGCTCGCTGTCGCATTATGGGTGAAAGCCACCCTGTCCACACCGCCGACATTAAACATTTCGGATAATAGCTCCCGTGTTTCATGAATCGTCCTTGCGGTATTCAACGCCGCGCCATGCGTTCCTCGGTAACCGTTTCCCATTGTGTTGAGCGCATTAACCACCGCGCGACCGACTTCGCGAGGTCGTCTATAGCTTGTTGCCGCACTGTCGAAATAAATCATTGGCCGTCCCTTCTTTCAAGATAAAGCAATCCGGCAAGCACTGAGCCCGCAATGCACCTTGCCTTGTCAGAAATTGTGAAGCAGTTATCGCGCTCTGAAAGCCTTGGATCAATATCCGCAATCTTAAGACCTTTTTTCACATTAAAGCCTGATCTGATAAGACCTCGCAAAACGCCGGAAATTGTTGCAATAACGGGGAACTCCCCGTCGTCGTTACGGATAACGGCAAGTGCCTGACCTTTTTTGACGGACTCACCGATTTGCGAGAGATTGTAAAGCTCGCCGTCGTACGCAGAATATATTACTCTGTCGCCGGTGATTCCCAAAATTTCCCCGGGTGCGCCTGTATTTGGCTGTGCTGCCCCGTTTTCGATTATGCGCCCCAAATCATGCCCGCGCATGGTTTCTATCACCAAATCAACGTCCTGTCCGGCAGTAAATCCCGGACCGAGAGCTATTGTTTTTGGTGCCATGCCGAGGTTCGTACCTAGATTTTTCTTTGCTAATATGCCGTCAATCAGTGCCCAAGGACGAACACGCTCAAGGACCTTGCACTCATCATCAATCATCATAGCAACCTGACCGTCACTAATAATTTTAAGGGCCTGTTCATATGAATCCGCCAAAACGCAGCTCACATTCTCGACAAGGCTTACGCCGTCATAGACCGCCTCCGAAAATGATACATTGCGGCGAATAGCCGTGGGGTTTTGGGTTTCAAGTACGAGCACCGTGAAACCGCAACGGCTTAGCGTGTAAATAGTTCCTGTCGCTATATCGCCGCCGCCTCGTACAATAATTAGTTTTTCCATTTTGCATTTTCCTCAAGGCCGCACAACTAATGCTGCTTTCGTTAGCTTTTCAACAATATCGTACATATTTGACACGGAGCCGACCGCAAGCTTTTCGCTTAGTCCATAATGATTCAGACAGGTACCGCATGTAAGTATTGTCACACCGCAGGCTTCAAGATTTTTCAAATCCTCGAGGGATTCGGAGGCTTCGCAGGACAGCTTTGCTCCTCCGTTATAAAGCAGAACGGTTGTCGGTGCTGTATCCTGCTTTGAAAGCGCGAAGATGAAGCCTTTCATTAAGAGTCTGCCGAGTGTTTCGTCGCCGTTTCCCATAGTTTCCGAGCTTATTGCCACGACGACTCCCTGTCCTGAGCAGCAAACAACGTGGATGTCCTCTTCCGTTTTTGAGTCAGCGAGTTCTCCCGAGGCGGTAATTTTGACAAGGTAATCTCTATCCGCGAATCTTTCTGAAGCAAAGCTCAGCTTTTTTTGCACAGCAAGCTTGTTAAGGTTCTGGACTGCGATTTCGTTATCGACTCTGACCTCTACGATTTCTCCTGGCGCAGCCGTTGTAAGCGCTTCCTTCGTTTGAATAACAGGAAGCGGGCACTGTTTTCCTCTGGCATCTATTTTCATTTTACAGTTCTCCTATTCAACATAAACTGATTTTTCAAGTTTTTCCGTAACCTTCCCAACAATTCCGCACTGAAGCCCCAGAGCTTTAAGCTCGGCAAGGGCAAGCTCTGCGTCGGACGGGTCTATGCTTATTAAAAGTCCCCCGGAGGTCTGAGGATCGAAAAGCACTTCCTGCATTGCAAAGGAACAACCGGAAATCTCAAGCTTGCTTTCAACATAATTTCGGTTGCGCTGTCCTGCCGCGGTGATGTAAAATTCATCTGCATAGGCTAAGCTCTCGGGAATAATTGGAACGCTGCTTTTTTCGATTGTCGCAGAATAATTATCACCCAGCATTTCGCAAAGGTGCGTAAGAAAACCAAAACCGGTAACGTCTGTGCAGGCGTGTGTTCTGTACTTTCGAGCAATTTCGGACGCATATTTATTGAGCGTTGTCATTGATTTTATAGCCGAGGACAGCGCGTTGTCTGATGCCGACTTTAGTCTTGCGGCAGTGCAGATAATCCCAACGCCCAAGGGCTTTGTCAGAATAAGCGCATCCCCCACGCGGCAGGCGTTGTTAGCGAAAACTTTGTCGGGATGAATTGTGCCCGTAACGGAAAGTCCGTATTTCACGTCGGTATCGGCAATCGAATGACCGCCGACAAGAACGCCTCCGGCCTCTCTCACTTTTTCGCTCCCGCCGAGTAAAATCTGACCTAAAACATTTAAATCCATTGCTTCAGGGAAGCAAACGATGTTAAGGGCGGTTTTAACGTCCGCACCCATCGCATAGATATCGCTTAGAGCGTTTGCCGCAGCGATTTGTCCAAAAACGTAGGGATCGTCCACCATAGGTGGAAAAAAGTCAAGCGTCTGGACGATTGCAAGTTCGTCTGTCAGCTTATATACAGCAGCATCATCGGAGCCTTCAAATCCGATTAAAAGGTTTGGGTCACTTGGCTTCGGAAGCTTACTCAAAACGCTATTCAACGCACCCGGGCCAAGCTTTGCAGTACAGCCTCCGCCCTTGCAGAACACAATTGCTTCCTCCATCATTTGTCCCCCTTCGGGCCTAGTGCGCTAACAGCTTTCAATTCCTGAAAAAAGTCTTCGGAATAGTATTTTTTGAATAATTCGGAGCAATTCTCGGAAACTTCAGCTTCGAAGCGCTCGTAGCGCTCAAGCAGAAGCTTGCCCTCGGGAGTCAAGACCGAGCCGCCTCCGTTTTTTCCGCCGATATCGCGGAAAGTGAGAGGGCAGCCCCAAAGCTGTTCAATGCTTTTTATCATTTTCCATGCTTTGCTATATGCCATTCCCATGGACTCCGCCGCTTTTTGAAGAGAGCCTGTTTGTTCAACAGTCCGCAGAAGCGTTGAAATTCCGGGCCCAAAGGCTTTTTCCTCTTTAAAAAGCCTGATGGTTAATTTGAAACTTAGTTTGTCCTCCAACTAATTTTCCTCCTTGAGCGTTATGTAGCCTTGAGAATAACGGCTTGTAAAACAAACGGCTTGTAATAATGATTAATCCAAGCCGTTTTCGCTTTTAAATAATTAGCTCTGTTACGCCTTCATAAGGGACATTTCCCCTTTGCAGCAGTGCTTTGACGTTTTCGGCATTCTCCGGTGATGTACACCAAGCCATTCCGCAGCCCGCGGAAATAACTGCCGGAACGGGAATTAGACGTCCGGGGAGCAGCTCTTTTTTGCACAGTCGTTCAGCCTCCAACGCAAAGGTCGTTGACGAAAACGTTATTACTGCTTTGAGTTCTCTTTTTACCGGCATATAAATGCTTCCCTGTCTTCCCCAATTATATCGGCATTTCCTTGCCAAGCCTATTATACATCGCTTTTTTTACTGCACGCAAGATGTTTTCATATCCTGTGCAGCGGCAGAGATGTCCGGAGAGAAGCTTTCTCAGCTCGTCGTCTGAATATTCCTTGCCTGTTTCCAGAATTTCATAAGCC
This sequence comes from Oscillospiraceae bacterium, assembly GCA_018053145.1. Lineage (GTDB taxonomy): Bacteria > Bacillota > Clostridia > Oscillospirales > Oscillospiraceae > UBA2658. The sequence continues at coordinate 14,333 of JAGPMA010000002.1, forward strand.
GTCAGCATAAAACCAGGTGAGCAGAAGCCGCACTGAATCGCGGCCTCGTCCACAAAAGCCTGCGGAACTTCGGATAGCTCGCCATTCGGCCCGATGAGTCCGTCAAGCGTGATGATGCGCTTTCCTTCTGCCCATACCGCAAGATAAATGCATGAGTTGAAGGTTTCGCCGTCAATTAGGACAGTGCAGGCTCCGCATTCGCCAACCTCGCAGCCTTTTTTCACGGAGGTCAAGCGGTAATCATTGCGCAGCATGTCCGTCAGAGATGCTCTTACATCGATGTTCTTTTCGACATCCTTGCCGTTAATATTACAGTGAACCACCTTATACTGCATTTCGTGCTTATCGTTCATTATAAAACACCTCCTGCCAGTTTAACCGATTCAATAAAGGCGCGCTTTGCGCTTTCGACGGCAATGTGTGAGCGGAAAGCCTTTGAGGCACGCCAGCTGTCGCGTGGGTTAATATCCTCAAGAACGGTTTTGGAAAACTTTTCCGCAAGAGCTTCGGACAGAGCTTGACCGTTTGCCGCTTCCTCAGCATGGAGGGCACGCATCGGAACAGGCCCGGCAACGCCGAAGGCTATACGTACACGCTCAACTGCTTTTTTGTCGGCGGAAAGCCTTACATTTACTGAGGTTCCCAAGGTTGCAATATCCATTGCGTTACGCATGGAATATTTAATATAGTTGCCGTAGGTGTTCTCATAGCTGGTTTTTGGGATTATTATCGCGGTCTGAAGCTCTCCTGCTTTAATGTCTACTTGACCGGCCTTGATATAGAAATCACGAATCGGAATTCTACGGACTCCTTCGGGTCCCGTCAGTTCGATAATCGCCTCCCACGCGTGAAGAGTTGAAGCCGAATCTGCAGAGGTAACGCCGTTGCAGGTGTTGCCGCCAATAGTTCCGATATTGCGAATTTGAGGTCCACCGACCTGATCGACAGCCTGCCCAAGTACATTGATATATTTTTGGATAATAGGGTCTCTTGTGATGTGAGAAAAGCTCGTCAGCGAACCGATACGGATGTTCTCCTCGCCGTCAAGGGAAACGCCGCGTATTTCGTCCAAGCCGTATATGCTGATGAGCTCTTTGCCGGCACGCTTGCCTTCACGCATCTGGACAAGGACATCCGAGCCGCCGGCAATTATCTGAGCCTCGGGGTGTGCCAGACGAAGCTCAACCGCGTGCTGAACGCTTTGTGCTTCATATAGTGCTTTCATATCATACATTGAGTATTCCCTCCCCTAATCGGTAATTAAGCCGGCCTCTTTAAACTTTTCAAAAAGTATATGCGGATTTATTGGAAGCTGATTGACAGGGACGCCTGTTGCTTGAAGAATTGCGTTGCGAATTGCCGGAGCACCTGAGCAGGTTGGCGGTTCGCCGAGCGCTTTTGTCCCGAATGGGCTTGTCGGCTCCGCATTTTCTACAAATTCAACGCCCAAATTCGGATGATCCATAAATGTTGAGAGCTTATAGTCTAAAAGGTTGTCGTTAAGCGCCTTTCCGGTTTTTTCATCGAACAGAAGCTGTTCGGAAAGACCATAGCCGATTGCCATGCTCATGCCGCCGTGAACCTGCGCCTCCGCAAGAGCGGGATTGATGAGCGTTCCGCAGTCGTGAACATTTACTAAGCTCAAAAGCTTAACCTTGCACATGGGAATATCAACTTCCACTTCCGCGAAGGAACAGCCGAATGAATAAGCGTTTGATTTGATTTGTGCCGTTGTCTCAGCGGTTATGTGCTGGCTCTGCGTCATGCTATATAGTGTTTCGGTAGCAAGCTCTCCAAGCGTCAGCATGAAGCTCCCGTCTTCCTTGTGGATAATATTGCCGTCCACGAGGTCGATATTTGAAACAGGCATTCTGGTCAGTTCATGAGCCGCCTTAAGTATCTTCTCGCGCAGCGCTATCGCCGTTTGCATGATTGAGAATCCGCCAATATACGTTTGGCGAGAAGCGTAGGCCCCCGTTCCGAAGGGAGTTATGTCGGTGTCCTGGGTGGAAACAACATGCACGTCTTCAAAAGGAATTCCGACAGCGTCCGCGACCATCTGAGAATAGGCGGTGTCGCAGCCCTGTCCGATTTCGGTTTCACCAGTCTGAAACTGTAGGCTGCCGTCCTGATTGAGAACCATGCGGCAGGAGGAGGACTCGAGCGAAATCGGCCAAACTCCGGTATTATACCAGAAAGCCGCCATACCTATGCCGCGTCGGACAGGTCCTGTCTGGTTCTGATATTCTTTGAGCTTTTGATAGTAGTTAATGTGCTCCATTCCCTTATCAAGGCACTTGTTAAATGAATCACTGTAGTTTTCGTTTTTTGAAAAGCCGTCAACATAGCCCTTAGGCATGATGTTTTTATGACGAAATTCAAGAGGCTCAATGCCAAGAGCTTTTGCAACGTCATCTATATGCGATTCTCCGGCGAACATGGCCTGAGGAATACCATAGCCGCGCATTGCGCCTGCTGAGGGCTTGTTCGTAAACACCGTATATGCATCGCCCTCCACGTTATCGCAGGGATACATCTGTGGGAAAGCGCCCATACCTTTTGCAACAATGCCGTGGCCGTGTGAGGCATAAGCACCTTGATTGGAAAAGCACTCGATTTTTCTGGCCGCAAAACTCCCGTCGGGACGTACCCAACTGATTATATGGGTGCGAATAGCGTGGCGAACGCGGTTTGAAACAAAGGTTTCCTCACGGCTGCATTCAAGCTTAACCAGTCTGCCACCGACTTGAGTTGATAGGAACGCACAAAGTGGCTCATAAAGCGCATCCTGCTTGTTTCCGAAGCCTCCGCCAATATATGGTTTTACGATTCTAACCTTGCCCCACGGATAACCGAGAGCCTGACCTACAACGCGGCGAACAATGTGAGGAATCTGCGTTGAGGAAACAACCACAACTCGACCCGCTTCTTCATAGGCAAAGCAGAGGTGATTTTCGATATGGCAGTGCTGAACAGTAGGTGTATCATACCAGCCTTCGACCATAATAAGTCCGGACTCTTTGCTTGCCTCTTCATAATTTCCTTTTCTAATATTAGTATGAGCTAGAATGTTGTTTGGATACCTTTCCTGAATCTGCGGAGCGCCGTCCTTCATTGCTTCCTGTACGTCCAAAACAAAAGGAAGCTCCTCGTATTCGACCTTTAGGGCACGGATAGCCTGCGCAGCGGCAACTTCAGTTTCCGCAATAACCGCGGCAACTTCGTCTCCGTAATAGCGAATGTGTTTATTAAGCAGAAGGCGGTCGGCGACATCCTGATGATGAGGGTCTGTAGACCAGGGATGTCCGGCAGTGGGAAAGGGAATTTCGGGAACCTGAAAACAGGTCACGATTTTCACTACGCCGGGAATCTGCTCTGCTTCTGTTACGTCAATCGACTTGACAAAACCATGCGCAATCGTTGAATGACAAATCTTCGCGATAAGTGCGCTCGCATCGCAAAGGTCATCAGTATACTTTGCCCTGCCTGTAGCTTTTTCGTAAGCGTCAACACGGGGCTTGCTCTGTCCTACACATTTGCTCATGAAATTCGGCCTCCTTTGAGAAGTATTTTGTACTTAAATGCTTATTTTTTGCTGTACGGAGTATCATCCAGCGGCAGCTTTGTGCGGAATCTGCCGTCATAACGGAAGTAAGCATCGGCAATTGCGGGAGCTGTGGGAATGGAGGTGATTTCTCCTATTCCGATAGCACCGCAGGCGACATCCAAGCCTTCCTTTTCTACGATTATTGACTTCAACTCGGGTATCTGATTAGAGCGGAACAATCCTAAGGTGCCAAATTTTGCAGTAGGCTTGCAGTTTTCAAGAGGGTAACGCTCTGTGAGCGCATAGCCCATCGACATCAAAACGCCGCCTTCAATCTGCCCCTCAAGAGAAATGGGGTTCACGGCTTTTCCGACATCATGTGCGGCATATATTTTTGAAACCTTCCCCTCATCATCGAGCACGCACAATTGTGTGGCATAGCCATATGCGATATGGCTTTTTGGATTCGACACCTCCGCACCGAGTTTATCTGTTTTTCCAAAATACTCCGCGTAGAATTCTTTTCCCTCGAGTTCTTTAAGGCTCTTTTCTTTAAGATCAGCCGTTAAAGCTTCGCACGCACGGCGGCAGGCTTCGCCGGTGAACAGGGTCTGCCTTGAGCCGGAGGTCGTGCCGGAATCGGGTGAATTGTAGGTGTTGGCGCGTTCATAAACTATATCCTTATAGTTAACTCCCGTCTGATCGTAAATCATCTGGGTCAGGACAGTTCCTAAGCCCTGCCCAATGCAGGAAGCACCGGCAAAAATATGCACCTTTTCATTCTGAATAACGAGCCTTATCCTGCCTGTATCCGGAAGCCCCACGCCAACGCCGGAATTCTTCATGGCGCACGCAAGACCTGCGAACTTCTCCTTGTCATAATAAGGTTTGATAGCTTCGAGCGTTTCAACAAGACCTGTGGAATCATCGACTATCTGTCCGTTTGGCAGCTCCTGCCCCGGCCTTATGGCATTGCGGTAGCGAATCTCCCATGTGGAGATGCCGACCCTATCCGCCATCTGGTTTAGCATGCTTTCTATACCAAAACAGGTCTGAGTGACGCCGAAGCCGCGAAAGGCTCCCGCTGGTGGATTATTTGTATAATAGGCGTAGCCGTCTATTTCGAAATTCTGATAGTTATATGGGCCGGCGGCATGGGTGCAGGCACGCTCAAGAACGGGTCCTCCAAGCGAAGCGTAAGCTCCCGTGTCGGCAACAACAGTTGCTTTAACGCCCTGTATAATGCCGTTTTCATCACAGCCGAGCGTGAATTCCATGTCCATCGGGTGGCGCTTTGGATGTATAAGAAGGCTTTCCGCCCGCGTAAGCTTGACCTTGACCGGACGCTTAAAAAGATAGGCTATAAGTGCCGCGTGGTGCTGAACCGTAACATCCTCTTTGCCTCCAAATCCACCGCCTACAAGGTGGTTTTGAACCTTGACCTTTTCGGGCGGAAGTCCGAGCATACCCATGGTCTCATGCTGCGTGTCGTAAGCGCTCTGGTCGGAGGACAGCACCATAACACCGTCCCCATCGGGATAAGCAACGGCACATTCAGGCTCAAGGAAGGCGTGCTCTGTCCACGGAGTATAGAATTGCTGAGTAATTACATATTTTGACTTTGCAATAGCATCAACAGGATCTCCGCGCTTGACGTGCTTATGAGCAAGGAGATTGCCGGAGCTGTGAACAAGCGGCGCGTTTTCCACCCTTGCTTCTTCCACCGAACGCACAGGCTCAAGAACCTCATAGTCCACCTTGACAAGTGTCTTCGCTTTTTCGAGCGTATCCTGATCCTCAGCAACCACGAGGCAAATCGCGTCTCCAAGATAGTGAGTTATGCTGCCAACGGCAATCATGGTATCCCAGTCCTTGACCAAATGTCCGACCTTGTTGCTGCCGGGGACATCATCTGCGGTTAAAATTGCGATAACTCCGGGAAGCGCCTTTGCATCCTCTGTGTGGATGGCAAGCACTCGCGCTCTTGGGTATTCTGAACGAACCGCACTGCCGTAAAGCATATCGTCCATATAGACATCGTCCGTAAACATTCCGGTTCCCAACACCTTTTCGTTGACATCAATACGCGGCACACGCTCTCCAAGACTCCAGTTTTCGGGATAGGCCGGCACTTCGCCCTTGCGGAAAAGCTCCGCCGCGAGAAGCATTGCGTCTATAATTTTTACATATCCCGTGCAGCGACAGATGTTGTTGCGTATGGCAAAAGCAGCCTCCTCACGAGTCGGGCTTAAGTTTTGGTCCAAAAGCCCTTTTGTGGCGATCACCATTCCCGGCGTGCAAAAGCCGCACTGCACGGCGCCCGCATTTCCGAAGGCGTAGGTATAAACGTCCTTTTCAAAATCCGTAAGTCCTTCGACCGTAACAATCGATTTGCCGTCAAGCTTATCCGTCTGCGGAATACAGGCCTTTGTGGGCTTGCCGTCAATGAGAACATGGCAGGTTCCGCAAGCGCCTTCGCTGCAGCCATCTTTCACAGATGTAAGATGAAGCGTGTCACGCAGATAACGGAGCAATTTTTGGTTTTTCTCAACGGTAACCGCCGTACCATTCACAATAAAAGTCGCCATCCGTATTCCTCCATTACTTCAAATACTGCCGATACCTGCATACGTCCCTATGATATATAGATTTATCAAACCATCTATTGCAGTCTGCAGAAGTTCTCAACAAATTACGAGTATATATAAACTTAGTAATTCAGCGTTTAACTGTTAAAACATTTTGATATCCAATTCTAATTAAAGATGTATATACTAATTAAAAAATACTAAACATTCTTCACATTTGCAACACATTTTGTAAAAGAACTTGCCTGTTGACGCGACACCTAGACATAAGCAAGCGTATTAGTGCTTTAACTTTCCTTTTCAATTCATTTTGCCGTCAACGCTACGTTTAGCGGTGGAAGGCTTCTTAATGGGGAATATTAAAATGGCTGAATTAAAAACATCTTTTCAACACCCATATAATGCTATATAATTATGTGAGCATGCCATCTGCTAACGCCAAGACTTTTTTAAGGAAGTGCAATGCATGAAAACTGGAGCAGTAATTGTTGCAGCCGGAATGAGCTCGCGCATGGGGGCTTTCAAGCCAATGCTCCAAATTGGCTCAATAAGCGTCGCAAAAAGAATTATTTCGACCCTTCAACAGTCCGGTGCGGAGCTTGTTGTGGTTGTTACAGGCAATCAAGCCGATATGCTGGAAAAGCACCTCGCAAAGTCCGGCGCGGTTTTTGTCCGTAACGAAAACTACGCCACGACTCAAATGTTTGACTCTGCAAAAATTGGTCTTGAGTATATTAAAGACAAGTGTGACCGAGTGCTCTTTACGCCGGTGGATCTACCCTTATTTACGGCTCAAACTGTTTCCTGCCTACTAGAACAAGACGCTGACTTTGCCGTTCCCGTGTGCAATGGGGCCGGAGGGCATCCTATAATGTTAAAAAACAGCATTATAGATTCCATCCTCTCTTACGAGGGGAAGGCAGGCTTGCGCGGTGCATTGGAATACTCCGGAGCAACAAAACAGCTCGTAATGGTTCACGATGAGGGCATTCTTTTCGACATGGACACACCCAGTGACTATGAGGAGCTTGTTAAGAGACATAACAGCCAGCTGTTGCGCCCAATTCTCAGCCTTCGCCTTGCAAGAGAGCAGGAGTTTTTTGGTCCGGAAGAAGCAAGGCTTTTGCGACTTATTCGAGAAACCGGCTCTGTAAAAACGGCTTGCAGCCGGCTCAAGCTTTCCTACAGCAAGGGCTGGAAAACGCTGCAGCAAATTAGTGACGGCGTGGGAGCTCGAGTTGTTGACAGCAATCAGGGCGGCCCCGACGGTGGTTCGAGTTCCCTCACAGAAAAAGGCGAATGGCTACTGGAGCGGTTTTCACAGTTTGAAGCGCTTTGCCGGCAATTCGTGGAGGAGAGCTTTGATAAGCACTTTTCGGATTAGCTTTATATATGCTTCAACCCTGTCAAAACAGCTGTGCATTGTCAATTATTGCATTTTATGCAGGCTACAATTGTATCTTTTTCCTCTAGCATTTAATAAATCTCCGTGATAAAATGAAAAACAGCAACAATTTTGTTGTTTTTTTGCAGACCGAGTTGTTTTTTTATACAATTCGGTGAAGATAACTGTATCCCCCGAATATCAACTTCTCTCAAGGGCCAGCTCGCCCTTTATCAATAATTACCAAAGCCTTTTCAAGGGCGGAAAGCGTGAATTTAATGAAGCAGATTAATACAACCGAGGCCGTAGGGCATATTCTCTGCCACGACCTGACCCAAATAATCCCCGGCGTTAAGAAGGATGCACGTTTTCGTAAAGGTCACGTTGTTACCGAGGAGGATATTCCCGTGCTGCTTTCTATGGGAAAGGAACACCTATTTGTGTGGGAAATGCTCCCAGGTATTCTTCATGAGGATGACGCCGCGAAAAGGCTTCTGGCTTTGTGTATAAATGAAAACATGAGCTCAACAAACCCAAAAGAGGGGAAAATAGAAGTTTTGGCAGACTGTGACGGGCTTTTCGTGGTGGATGAGGAGCGTCTTTGCAAGGTCAACAGTCAGGACGAGGTCATGATTGCCACAAGGCATGGGAATACCGGCGTTCATAAGGGAGATAAGCTTGCCGCAATGCGCGTGATTCCACTCGTAATTGAGGACGAAAAGCTGAAAACTACCGAAGAAGCTGCCGGAAAAGCGCCGCTTCTTCAACTAATTCCCTATAAAAAACGCACTGCTGCAATCGTTACTACTGGAAGTGAGGTTGCAAAGGGCATAATAAAGGACGCCTTTACCCCCGTTGTTGCAAAGAAGTTGGAGGGTTACGACATTTCGGTTATTCACCACGCAATTGTGGGCGACGAGCCGGAGAAAGTCGTTTCCGAAATTCTCAAGGCAAAGACAAGCGGCGCCGATATTGTCATCTGCACAGGTGGAATGAGCGTCGACCCTGACGACAGCACTCCCGGCGCTATCCGCGCCAGCGGTGCAAACGTCGTTCGTTACGGTGCACCCGTGCTTCCCGGAGCAATGCTCCTGCTCGGATATTACGACGACGGAACACCCGTCCTCGGCCTTCCAGGCTGCGTAATGTACGCAAAGGCAACAATTTTCGACTTGCTTCTGCCTCGCATTGCCGCAAATGTTCCCATCGGCCGTGAGGATATTTCAAAGCTTGGTTATGGGGGTTTGTGTTTAGGCTGTGAAAGCTGTCACTACCCCATCTGCCCCTTTGGAAGATAAGGCTTATCCCCAACGTCAAAAGGCACGACAAAGACAGAAGCCCTTTGCGTATAAAGGCTTGAAAAAACACATTTGCGGAGGAGCAGCATATGGAATTTAACCACTTTGACCAAGCCGGAAACGCCATTATGGTTGATGTAACAGGCAAAGAGGTCACTATAAGGACAGCTGTTGCACAGGGCAGCATAAGTGTATGCCCCGAGATTATAAAAGCCATAAAAAACGGCAGCTCAAAAAAAGGGGATGTTCTCGGTGTCGCGCGTGTAGCCGGAATTATGGCGGCTAAGCGTAGCTCCGACCTCATACCCATGTGTCACCCGCTCTTTTTAAACAAATGCTCCGTAGATTTCGAGGTCGATGATGATAATAACACGGTTACAGCCGTCTGTATGGTTCGCACGGAGGGTAAAACCGGCGTTGAAATGGAAGCGCTGACGGGAGTTTCGCTTGCGCTTCTAACGATTTATGATATGTGCAAGTCAATTGATAAGCGCATGTGTATTGAGAATATTCACCTTGTCACAAAGCAGGGCGGAAAGTCCGGCGATTTTAGCTATGACAGTGAGCCGGAAGCGTGACAGAAAAAGCAAATCGTTTTTAAACTAACGGTGAAAGAGGTTCTTCCCATGCTCGATAAACTGGGTCGGTCGATAGATTACGTCCGAATTTCCGTCACTGATCGCTGCGACCTTCGCTGCACTTATTGCATGCCCGCGGAGGGCGTGCCGCGTATGCAGCACAGCGAGGTCCTCAGTTTTGAGGAAATTTTGCGCATTGTTAAGCTGCTTGCGCAGCTTGGCGTTAAAAAGGTGCGCCTTACAGGGGGTGAGCCACTTGTTCGCCTTGGTCTACCCTCTTTGATTTCAAATTTGAAAGAAATATCCGGTATAAAAAAGGTCGTACTCACAACAAACGGCGTTATGCTTTCCGAAAACCTGCCGGAGCTTGTTTCGGCAGGACTTGACGGAGTGAATATCAGCATAGACGCTCTTAACGAAACCGTTTTTCAGCAGATAACACGTCGGAGCGGAGTTGCCAAGGTACTGGATTCGATTGATGCGGCACTTTCATATTCTCAGCTGAAGGTAAAGCTGAATTGTGTTCCGATGACTGCAAACCGTATGGAAATAATCCCGATGGTTGAACGCTTTTTGCAGGACGAAAGGCTTTCTCTGCGCTTCATAGAGCTAATGCCGATTGGTCTTGGAAAGCTTGAAACAGGAATTTGCGAGGACGAGCTTCGATCTATGCTCCAAAGCAAATTCGGGGAGCTGACAGCGCTCAAGCATGAGCCTCTCTGCGGGCCTTGCCGCTATTATAAGATTGCCGATTTCCCCGGCAAGGTCGGCTTCATCAGCGCCTTGAGCCATTGCTTTTGCGACTCCTGTAACCGTGTTCGCCTAACCTCAAACGGTTTTCTGAAAACCTGCCTGCAATATGACCGAGGTGCGGCGCTTCGTCCACTTCTTGCTGAAAGCGATGAAGTTGTTTTGGAGGCGATAAAGCAGGCCATTTGGGAAAAACCCGAGCACCACGTTTTTTCGGAGCATGGCGGTGCTTTTCTGGAACAAGCTATCATGTCTCAAATTGGAGGGTAATAACATGGGAAATATTATCGCTGTCTGTGTAAGCGAAAAAAAAGGCACTCAAAAACGAAATGTCGATTCAGCTGTTTTTATCGAGGAGTGGGGGATTGAGGGTGACGCACACGCAGGAAAATGGCACCGTCAAGTATCGCTGCTCTCTCATGACAAGATTGAGGCGTTTAGAGCGAGAGGCGCAGAAGTCGTTGACGGCGCTTTCGGCGAAAATCTTGTTGTGTCGGGCATCGACTTTCGCAGCTTGCCGATTGGCAGCCGCTTTGCCTGCAACGACGTTTTGTTGGAGCTGACACAGATTGGCAAGGAATGTCATAACGGCTGCGAAATCTTCAAAAAAATGGGCGACTGTATCATGCCCCGAGAGGGCGTTTTTACACGTGTTCTGCATGGCGGAAAAATCAGCGTAGGTGATAACCTCATTGTGCTTCCGCCTGTTGAATAATATATTTTTTAAGGAGTCCTAATAAATGAAAAAGTATCTTGCGCTGATTCTTGCACTGGCATTGGTCTTTGCTCTTGTAGGCTGCGGCAGCACCGCAACCGAACCCAGTGCCTCCCCCGCTGAGGCGTCTGCCGAGACTTCGGCAGAGCCCGTTGAACTGGCAGTTTTTGCCGCGGCCTCAATGACCGAAACCCTCGACAAGGTCATCGAATTATACAAAACCGTCGCGCCAAATGTAACAATAACCCCCACCTATGATTCTTCGGGCACCCTGATGACACAGATTTCCGAAGGTGCAGACTGCGACCTTTTCATTTCTGCCGCTCAAAAGCAGATGAACGCTCTTGATGTTACCCAGGATGCTGAGAAAAACCCCGATAAGCTTGATTTCATCGATACGGAAACACGCGTTAATATCCTTGAAAACAAGGTCGTTCTTGTTGTTCCCGAAGGCAACCCCGCAAACATTTCTAAATTTGCCGACCTTGCAAACGCAAAGATGATAGCTATCGGCAACAGCGACGTTCCTGTCGGCAGCTATTCTCTTGATATCATTAAATATCTGGGGCTTGATATTGCTGCCCTCGAAAGTGCCGGAAAAGTTACTTACGGAACCAATGTCAAGGAAGTCACCACTCAAGTTTCCGAAGGCACAGTTGACTGCGGCATCGTATATGCTACCGACGCATTTTCTGCAGGCCTTACCGTTGTCGACACCGCGACCAAAGACATGTGCAAGCAGGTCATCTATCCTGCCGCCGTTCTTAAGGCAAGCAAAAACGCTGTTGCGGCAAAATCGTTTTTGGACTTCCTAACAACTGACGACGCGATGAAGGTTTTTGAAGCAGTCGGTTTCATGGCGGTTAAATAGTTAAGGTTCGATTTTAAAAATTAAAATCGAACCTTAAGACTACAGTTTCCATTTCCAGCTTATTTGATTACGTTTCATCATCACATTCCGGGAGGTAGCTAATGGATTTATATCCTCTTTATAATTCTCTCCGCATTGCCGCGATTTCAACTATAGTGATTTTTTTCGTCGGCATTTTTGCGGCCTATTATATTGCGAAAGTACCGCGTATTTTAAAGGGTTTTTTGGATGTCATTCTAACCCTCCCGCTGGTTCTTCCTCCCACTGTTGTTGGCTATCTGCTGCTTCGGCTTCTAGGTCCAAGGCACATAATTGGAATGTGGTTTCTTGAACTTTTTGACACACGACTTGTAATGACCTGGTGGTCGGCGATATTTGCTTCTGTTGTTGTTGCGTTTCCTCTTATGTATCGGACTGCTCGCGGTGCGTTTGAGAGCTTCGACGAAACGCTTGCTGATGCAGGCTATACGCTCGGTCTTTCCGGTACTTATGTTTTTTGGCGTGTAAGGATGCCCTACTGTAGGCAGGGCATCCTTGCAGGAACAGTTCTAGCCTTTGCCCGTGCACTTGGCGAATACGGTGCGACTTCAATGCTTGCAGGTTACACCCCAGGGAGGACAGCAACAATTTCGACCACGGTGTATCAGCTTTGGCGTACAGGCGACGACACGACCGCAGTGCTCTGGGTGCTAATTAATATTGCCATTTCCGCTGTCGTTCTGCTGGCAATTAACCTCCTTGAAAAGAAGCAAGGGTTTGCAAAGGGGGTTGCGGCATAGTGGCACTTACGGTGGACATTAAAAAGCAGCTCGGAGATTTTCAACTGGAAGTAAATTTCACTACTCAGAACGAAACTCTTGGACTTTTGGGAGCATCAGGCTGCGGTAAAAGCGTTACTTTGCGCTGCATAGCAGGCATTATGAAGCCGGACGAGGGATATATCGAGCTTAATGGAAGAATTTTCTTTGACAGCAAAAACAGAATCAACCTGCCTGCGCAGCGGCGCCGTGTCGGTTATCTTTTTCAGCAGTATGCCCTTTTCCCAAACATGACCGTTGAACAAAACATCGCCTCGGCAATAAGGGACAAATCCCAAAAAGCCAAGATTATTTCACAGCTCATTGAAGCCTGCCAATTGCAAAATGTTGCCTTTAATCGCCCCGCGCAGCTTTCCGGCGGACAGCAGCAGCGTGTTGCTTTGGCAAGAATTCTGGCCTCCGACCCCGAGCTTTTGCTTTTGGACGAGCCCTTCTCGGCGCTGGACAGTTACCTCAAGGCTCAGCTCGAACAGGAGCTTGCGGATACCCTTGATGGATTTAACGGCAATGTTATTTGGGTATCTCATGACCGCGATGAGGTTTTTCGGAATTGCTCCCGAGTATGCGTACTGGACAACGGAAAATCTCAAGCTGTTGTCACTCCAAACGATTTGTTTCTTGACCCAAAAACCGTGTCAGCCGCAAAGCTTTCCGGCTGTAAAAATGTGATACCTGCTGTACCACGCGGAAGCTATGTCGAAATTCCACTATGGAACCAAGTGTTTAACTGTGCCCAGCCGGTAAGCTCTGAAATATGTGCTGTCGGACTGCGTGCGCACCACCTTAGCTTCACGGATAATAATGACGAGAACACCATACCTTGCAACATAGTAAGAACTATGGACAATGTGTTTTCCACAATAATCATTCTGCGTCCGGTAAACGCTTTGCCAAATTCGCCCTTACTCCGAGCGGAACTTAGCAAAGCGCAGTGGTCGGCGCAAAGCACCACAGAAAACGTAAGCGTTTCAATCGCTCCGCAGAATATTCTGCTTTTAAAATAAGGAGGACTTGCAATGTATAAAGCCGCCGTTTTAACCATTAGCGACCGCTGTTTTCGCGGTGAACGCCCCGACGAGGGAGGCCCACTTGTTGCCAGACTCCTTGAGGAGGCCGGATATTTAATTGCTTATACTGACATCGTGCCGGACGAGCAGTCCCAAATTGAAGCCGCAATGCGTAATATTGCCGACAATCATATAGCCGATTTGCTTGTAAGCACGGGCGGTACGGGTTTCGCTCCGCGTGACGTTACACCGGAAGCGACACTTGCCGTATGTGAAAGAATAACCCCCGGAATACCGGAGGCCATGCGCTATGCTTCGCTGCAAATCACAAACCGCGCTATGCTTTCGCGTGCGCAGGCAGGAATTCGAAAGGGCACGCTCATAATTAATCTTCCCGGCTCACCAAAGGCCGCAAAGGAAAATCTTGAGGCAGTCATTCCCGCTCTTGAACACGGACTAACCATGCTGCAAGGTCAGCCTGCCGACTGCGCCAAGCTATAAGCATACCGACAAGCGCTCAGTTTGAGTGGCTAATGCGAAAACTGATTAGTACTGCGGCCATCGGCTTATAAGCCCGTTTGAATTACCAGTGCCGCCATATTTTATCTGATTAAGCAGGTCGTTATACGAAGAAATCCCCCAAAAACAAGTGGTTTTGGGGGATTTCTTTATTCTGCGCACTTATATAGCTTTGTGAAGCTTAGGTTTATGAGACTCTTGCTCTGCGTGCGACTCTATTGACCCCGCTTTCAGATATGGGTACCAACAGAAAGTCAAGTGCATCAATATCAAAGGCTTTTACGGCATCCATCCTGTTATCGCTTATCAAAACAATTTTGGTCACTCGATCTATGGATTTTATTAAATCGCACTGAGCTTCCCAGCATGCTTTCTGTCCGACAATATTAAGAAAAACCACATCGACAATGTGTTCTTCCAGAAATTCTTTTGCCTGTGAAAAGTTATTAAAAACGACGGGTTCATTCTCTTCAAACTCATTGTGAACTTTCGATATTGTCTTTTCTTCAAATTCATCAGCTTTTATCACAACGCTACACATATGTTATCCTTGTAATAGCTATTGCAGTTCCGATAAACTATTTCATGATATCGGAAAACCTCTACAACAATGCAAAGGCGTAGCTGGAGTACGAAGTCGATGAAATAATAAAATCAGTTGACTTTAAGGGAAGCCCAATAAGTTTTAATTTTGATCTTATAGACCCAGGAACTTATGCCCCAGTATATTCCAACGAAAGCGAACTGCTTGCAGGTGAAATTCTGCAGGATTTCCTCAAAGATGTTCCCCCGATGCTGACCAAAGTACACAGAAAGCTCCATTAATCATGAATAGGTAATCATTGACTGTGCATTAAACATTAACGGTGAGACACCTGGCTGGCTTAGTGTAGTTAAACCACTTTTCCCCTTATCAGAAACTATTAACAGATTTCGATCTATGGTATTAAAAATCATTCCCATTTATATTGTTATAACGATTTTAGGATTGTTATTAATTATACGCATATTATCCCCGGTAAACGAAATAACAAAAACGGCCAAACAAACAAGTCAAGGTGACCTCACTAAATGATGGGAAACACGCTCCTGATATGGAGCTAATTAATGTTATTATGCTTACAAAAGCCGTTGTTGACGAATTAATGGAAAGGGCCGAAAACAGCGACGTTATAATCTCTGTTGATATAGATGACAGCGTAATAATGCTTGTTGAGCAGACGCTTTATTTGCGGCTGCTTATTAACTTAATTGATAACGCAATAAAATACAACGTCCCAGGCGGTTGGGTTAAGGTAACCCATAAAATAATTTACGACACCGTTAGCCTTTCCGTCGAGGGCTGCGGAATCGGCATAACCAAAGAAAACCTGCCCAAAATCTGGGACAAATTTTTCAAGGCGAATCAGTCAAGCATCAATTCGAGCCTTGGGCTTGGCTTGTCTATTGTCAAATGGATTGCGGAATTGCATGGCGGAACCTTCCATGTGGAAAGCAATCTTGATAAAGGAAGCTTATTTGAAATACGCTTTCGGTCATAACAAAAGCCCTAAATAGCCCGAGTTAATTTACATTATTTGTATATAGTGCTAACGCGCAGAAACAGCGGTAATGCCGGTTTCTGCGCGTTTAAGTTTATTGCCCCAATAGTGTCAACAGTCCGTCTGCTGTTACGCCCTCTTCGATTGAATATCGGCACAATGCGTTAAGGCTTTGCGGTAAGCCGCGAATAATTGTATTTTTGCTGTCTGTGTTTGTTGAAAGCGTCACTTCAACCCCAAGCTCATGTAGCGTCACCTCTGTCAGGTCACTGAAAATTCCCGCGGGGTAAGCAACAACATTGATTTTTTCTCCCGTGCCCATCTCCAGGTCAGCTGCTTCCATATAAAAGTCCTGCTTAATTGCGGAAACAAACGCCTCATCGCTCTCGTTTTCAAATTTTGACATATCCTTACGGACATTGCCAGCAGCTTCAAAAGGCGGCCACTGGTGCATATCAAAAGTATGCGATTGGATTGAAATCAAGCCGGAGCTAATCATCTTTCTCGCTTCCTCATAGCTGAAATGAGGAGTTATCGGAAATTTGGTGTCTTTATAAAACTCCTTGTGGCCGACGGATGCTCCTATAACAAAAATTGTGGCTTTCATTTGGTATTTTTCCAAAACGGGATACGCAAGCTCGTAATTACTGAGGTATCCGTCGTCAAAGGTTATGCAAATCGGATTTTCTGGTAACGCTCCGCCATTATAAACGTAGCTAATCACTTGGTCAAACGAAACCGAGTTGTATCCGGCATTATGGAGCGCCTCTATTTGCGCGGTGAAAGCAGCTAAGGTAATGCTCGACCCCTTTGGTTTTACCAACGTAATGTTGTGATACAGAATAATTGGCACATCAACAGAATAGGCATTTTTATCTGCCGATACAGTTTCGGGCTTCGAAACTGTATCAGCCGAACTTATGTAAGTTCCAAAGTCTTTGGGATAGTATACAGACTTATCATTGAAAATTCGCGCAAAAACCATTGTTCCAACTGCGTTTCGAAAATGTTGTCCGTCATAAAAATATCTGTTATCCAAAGATACAGAGCTATAGCTGAAGTCCCAGTAATCGCTGACCTCTGCCAACTGCTTTTTATAGTCGACTAGCTCCGTCTCATCGTATTCCTTCCATTGGGTCTGAGAAACCGGAGAGAATACGATCGTTAGCTTGACATTGTTTTTGGCGCAAAGCTCGCTGATGTAGGAAACCATTTCAACGCTTTCCTGTATGTTATCAAGCGTATTATTTTCAGGCTCCATATCAAAATCGTTTTGATGCTTTGCCTCATAGACTATTAAATCAGTGATTTTTTCTATATCTCGGACTCGCATATCATAGCATCCGGTTTCGGGAATATAGTTATTAACGCTTGAAGGCAAATACGTATCGTTTTCTGCCGCTTTTATTTTGTCGAAACCTAGTCTGGGGCTGCAAAAGGCGTGCTGAAGGTAAAACAAAAAAGCGCCGTGGCCTCTTACCCTATAATGCTCTTGCGTATTAAGGGTACGCCTTTCAGTTTTGCTTATGCTAGCGTCTGATATTCCCACGTTGAGAAGGATGTTTTTTACATCATAATTCCTGATTAAATAATCAGCCAAATCACAATAGTATTTGTTGCTGGAGTTGCTGCAAAACAAGTTATAAAAGTGGGCGTTCATGTATTTATTAAGCTCTTTTGTGTCATAAGAGGCAGCAGATGCACCAATGACGAAGGAATCATACTCGGTTTTGTGATTTTCCAAATACTCTATTTTTGCTGTCTTCGGATTATTGGTCATGCTGAATGAATCCCAATGATAGATCTCGTCCCCAAACACTCCGAAAGGATCAACAAAAATGTTAAATCCCGCCAAAACGAGCAAAAGAAAAACAATAACCGACGCAAGCAAAATTAGCCATTTTTTCAAGTTGAGCGCCTCCCTTCGAAGAACTGAGCTGCTTTATATTTTCTCACATACTAAACAGGTCGAAATATATTTTACAATGGCATATTTTAGCACAAATGTTTGTTCTTTTCAATCGAAAGATATTTGATGGGGAAGCACCAATAGGCGTTTAGCCAAGAAGCGGACTTGACCTTCGTCACAAAGAGCCCTTGACACGTTATACGCTCGCTCTAGTGAAAGGCAGCTCAACGCTTTTCACTAGAGCTTTAAATTTGTGAAAAGTCTAAATTTCGATTAATAGCGTTGACAAAACTAGACGCGAGACTTAAAATAACATGAAACCAGTTTTAAACGTTAATCCAGAGTGTATTCACCGAATCCCTCAGCAAGTCAAAAACACACTACACCGAGTTTCGTTTTCCAAACTGATTATTAAAAAAGGAAGTGTAACTACATGAAGTCCGACCCGTTGCCTGACAGTACATACTACCCCCAAAAAAGAATATAGTCGTACGGGTCTGGGTCGCTTTCATAACCTTGCCCCGTGCGAGGCTATGAAAGGAATGAAACACCATGATAAGCTACTACACCTCCGTCAGCAGCCGCCTTGAGAAAATCAACAGCCATGAAAACGGCTGTTGGGTTTCCATGATTAATCCGAGCAACAGCGAGCTGCAGGAAATGTCAGCCTTTTATGAGGTTGACACCGACACCCTTAAAGCAGCGCTTGATACCTATGAGCGCTCCCGCATCGAAACCGACGATAATTACACCATGATACTCGTCAACATCCCCACAATCGAAGAACATAACGAAAAAGAGCTGTATACCACTATTCCTCTGTCAATCATCGTTACAAAGGAAGCCGTAATAACGGTATGCAGCGAGGACACGCCGATTTTGAGGCATTTTACATCGGGAAAGGTCCGAGATTTTTATACCTATATGAAGTCGCGCTTCATTTTGCAGGTGCTTTACCGCACAGCAACCCTCTATCTGCAATACCTGAGCAACATCGACAGGAAAAGCGACGAAGTCGAAAACAAGCTTCACAAATCGACGAAGAACCACGAACTCATCGAGCTGCTCAAGCTTGAAAAGAGCCTTGTGTATTTCACCACCGCTCTTCGCTCCAATGAGGCGGTTCTTGAAAAGCTCTTCCGATATGACGTTATCAAAAAATACCCCGATGATTCGGATTTGCTTGACGATGTTATCGTCGAAAACAAGCAGGCTATCGAAATGGCTAACATCTACAGTGGAATTTTAAGCGGAATGATGGATGCCTTTGCTTCTGTTATCTCCAACAATCTTAACATTGTCATGAAAGTTCTGGCTATTATTACGGTTGTGATGGCTATTCCCACAATGGTCTTCAGCGCCTTCGGAATGAACGTCAATATTGCTGCAGTTCCGTATTCGCAAAGTCCTTGGAGTTTTGCAATTATTGTCGCCGTGTCCATAATTTTGAGTCTTGCTGTGTTAGTTATTTTCAGAAAGGCTAAGCTTTTCAAGTAAGTTATCAAACCTTGTTATACTCAATAAATATAACAGAGCACTCCCCATTGTAGTCGGGAGCGCTCTGTTTTTTAATTGCTTGTTCATTTTGCTAACCGGCTTCTAAATGAAATAAATTTACTCAAGATATAGTTGAGAATGACAATCGCAACGGAAATGACGATTTTTGCCGGCAGACCATCAACACCGAATAGTGTTACATCAAAGCCCCAAGCGACGAATGCGGGAACAGCAGCAACCTCAAGAATACCCGTTGCAATACGCCCACCGAAGAAAGTCAGGGCTTCCTTGAGCACGAGCTTCGCATTCCAGCTCTTTGATTCAAAGACCCAGAGCTTGTTTGTTACAAACGCAACAATGACAGCAACAATCCAAGCGATTACCCCTGCGTAAATCAGCTTAATGTCGAGATGTAAGCGCGACACGATGAGCTCTTGAAACCAAGTCGGAAACCCGTTGGTATAATCCTCAATAGGTACAACCAGAACATAGACGCTGTATACGGCCCAGTTTACAATAGTGGTTGTTACACCAAAAATGCAGTACATTACAATCTCGCGATACTTATTAAAAAGTCCTCGCAATACCGAAGGTTTTTCTTTCACCGAAATATCCCCCAATTTCAAATCACCGCAAAATTTGCATCAAATTAATTCAAAATGAAAACTCGTATTTCTTTCGATGCACCGCATATTTTACCACAAAACCGCTGTATGTCAACAAAACAGTGACGAACGCGTAAAAAAAAGCATCCCACGCAGATTATGTATCCTCATGGGACGCTTATTTTAATTTTGTATCTTTATTGGAGAATAGCTCCCTGAGCAGCGCTGGTTACAAGCCTCGTGTATCTGGCGAGATATCCCGTTTTAATCTTTGGTTCGGGGCAAACCCATGAACTTCTGCGAACTTCCAGTTCCTCTTCCGAAACGAGGAGCTCAATCTTGCAAGCAGGTATATCAATGGAAATTGTGTCGCCTTCTTTAACAAGAGCTATGTTTCCGCCAAGCGCTGCTTCCGGAGAAACGTGTCCGATGGAAGCTCCTCGAGTTGCTCCCGAAAAGCGTCCGTCGGTAATTAGTGCTACAGTTTTATCAAGCCCCATTCCGGCAATTGAGGCCGTTGGGTTGAGCATTTCGCGCATTCCCGGTCCGCCTTTTGGTCCCTCGTAACGAATGATAATTACATCACCCGAAACAATTTTGCCCCCATTAATCGCCTCAATCGCCTGGTCCTCGCTGTCAAACACTCTTGCAGGGCCTTTATGAACCATCATTTCGGGCGCGACTGCGGACTGTTTTACAACGCAGCCCTCGGGTGCTAAATTGCCCTTTAGCACTGCAATACCTCCAAAAGGCGAATACGGGTTTTCTATTGGGCGGATAACCTCGGGGTCAAGGTTTTTAACTCCAACAAGGTTTTCGCCAAGCGTTTTGCCCGTTGCTGTTATTACAGTTGTGTCCAAATAACCCTTCTTGTTGAGCTCCGCCATAACGGCATGAACACCGCCTGCGCGATCCAAATCTTCCATAAAAGTGGGGCCTGCCGGAGCAAGGTGGCAAAGATTAGGTGTTTTTTGTGAATACTCGTTTGCCATATCAAGAGTAATTTTAACACCTGCTTCGTGCGCAACTGCAGGAAGATGAAGCATTGTGTTTGTGCTGCAGCCCAGTGCCATATCGACTATTTCGGCATTATGGAACGCCGCCTCGGTCATAATGTCGCGCGGACGGATATTCTTTTCCAAAAGCTCCATAACCTTCATACCAGCGTGCTTTGCAAGGCGAAGTCTTGCAGACATAACTGCCGGTATTGTTCCGTTGCCGCGAAGCGCCATGCCCAGAGCCTCGGTTACACAGTTCATGGAGTTTGCCGTATACATGCCCGAGCAGGAACCGCAGGTTGGGCAGGCCGCGTTTTCATAGGCCTCAACGTCCTCCATACTCATCTTTCCCGCGTGGTAAGCCCCCACTGCCTCGAACATAGAGCTAAGGCAAGTGCGCTTGCCGTCAAGCTTGCCCGAAAGCATCGGACCGCCTGACACGAAAATTGTGGGAACATTTACGCGCGCCGCCGCCATCAGAAGTCCCGGCACGTTTTTGTCGCAGTTCGGAATCATCACAAGTGCATCGAATTGATGGGCAAGCGCCATACATTCAGTACTGTCCGCAATTAAATCTCTCGTAACAAGAGAATATTTCATGCCTTCATGTCCCATTGCGATACCATCGCAGACTGCAATCGCGGGGAAAACGATTGGGGTGCCGCCTGCCAAAAGGACGCCTGTTTTGACGGCCTCGGTGATTTTGTCTAGATTCATGTGACCGGGTACAATTTCGTTAAAAGAGCTTACAATTCCCACCAACGGGCGTTCAAGCTCCTCTTTTGTATAGCCAAGAGCATAAAACAGGCTGCGGTGAGGCGCCTGCTGTATGCCAGATTTTACGTTTTCACTTTTCATGCAGCAACTCCTTTGCATATAGGCTAACAACCATTTCACTTTTCATTGCAGAAAAAGAGAAACGGTTGTTAGCAAGGTTCAACAAGTTTTATAGCTCGTATTAGAGTTATTTCTTAAGCCAGCTCATCATCTTGCGAAGCTCGGCGCCAACCTTCTCAAGGGGATGTTCACTTTCGAGTCTGCGAGTTGAAAGGAACTTTGCCTGTCTGCCGGAGGAGAACTCAGTCATAAACTCGCTTGCAAAGGTTCCATCCTGTATCTCAGTAAGAACTTTTTTCATTTCCTTGCGAGTTTCGTCTGTGATAAGGCGCTTGCCTGTGCGGTAATCGCCGTATTCAGCAGTGTTAGAAACACTGTAACGCATCATCGCAAAGCCGCCGCTGTTGATGAGGTCAACAATGAGCTTCATCTCGTGGATGCACTCGAAATAAGCCATTTCGGGCTCATAGCCTGCCTCGACAAGCGTGTCAAAGCCAGCCTTCATAAGCTCTGTTACGCCGCCGCAAAGAACTGCCTGCTCACCGAAGAGGTCAGTTTCGGTTTCCTGACGGAAGCTGGTTTCCAGAATTCCTGCGCGGCCCGCGCCGATGCCGGAAGCATATGCAAGTGCATAGTCCTTTGCCTTGCCTGTGTAATCCTGATGGATGGCGATAAGGCTGGGAACGCCCTTGCCCTCCTGATACTGGCTGCGGACAGTGTGTCCGGGACCCTTGGGGGCAACCATTGCAACGTCAACATTCGCGGGAGGAGCAATCAGGTTGAAATGAATATTGAAGCCATGTGCAAACATGAGCATATTGCCCTCTACGAGGTTGGGAGCGACTTCGGCATAGTAAATGTCCGCCGCCTTTTCATCGGGTACGAGCATCATGACCATATCCGCTGCCTTTGCAGCTGCGGGAACTTCCATTACGGTAAGTCCGGCAGCCTCTGCCTTTGCCCAACTGGAGGAGTCTTTACGCAGTCCGACGATGACCTTTACACCGGATTCCTTGAGGTTCTGTGCGTGTGCGTGTCCCTGGCTGCCATATCCGATGATGGCTACTGTTCTGTTTGACAGAAGTCCCATGTTGCAGTCTGAATCGTAGTACTTGTTAATCATTTTTTAAGTCTCCTTATATTAATTATTTAGCTTGTTGAATTTATTATACCGTACTTATTATAAGCTCGCAAATCATTTAAGCCTTGTGGCTTTCCTTGTTTTCGCAAACCATTGTTTTAGTTCCGCGGTCCATTGCGGTAACTCCGGTTCGGCAAAGCTCGAGAATTTGGTATTTTTCGATGATATCTAAAAACCCGTTAATCTTGCTGGGCTTTCCCGTAAGCTCGCAAACGATGCTTGACGGGGAAAAATCGACAATGCTTGCTTTGTAAATTTCGCATATTTCACGGATTGCCACGCGCTGGCCTTCGTCCGCTCCGACCTTTACAAGCAGAAGCTCGCGCAAAATCGCTTCGCTTTCGTCCTCGAGCTGTACAGCCTTGACCTCGACCATTTTTCTGGTCTGAAGAACAATCTGCTCGATAATACGGTCGTCGCCCTGCGTGGTAACGGTGATGCGCGAAATCGATGGGTCGTTTGTCTCCGAGACAGTGAGAGAGTCAATATTATAACCTCGCTTACCGAATAGCATGGCTACACGCGAAAGAACATTAGCGTTGTTTTCAACCAGTAGTGCGATGATGGCTTTTTTTGCACTCATTTCTATTCCTCCCGTCTATTCCACAATCGCGGAACGAACCGTACCGCCGTTTGGTATTAAGGGCAGCACCTTTTCATTGCGGTCGATGGGGCATACAATCCATGCCGGGCCTTCGCCTGCTATTGCTTCCTCGATAACCTTTTCGAATTCCTCTTTTGTTTCAGCCCTGAAGCCTCTGGCCCCGAAGCCCTCCGCCACTTTTACATAGTTGGTTTTACGTTCGGGTTCAGTTGCAAAAAAGTGGTTGTTATAAAAATCTGTTTGCCACTGGTGAACCATTCCGAGAACTTTGTTATCAAGAATAACCGTGATAACCTTCAGGTTATTCGAAACCGCCGTGCAGGCTTCGTTCATGTTCATGTGGAAGCTGCCATCGCTTGTGATGTGGAAAACTGTCGCCTCTGGCAGAGCAACCGCCGCGCCGATTGCTGCACCATAGCCAAAGCCCATTGTACCGAGTCCTCCGGAAGTCAGGAAGCCGCGGGGTCTTGTCTTTTTGCAGAATTGCGCAGCCCACATCTGATGCTGACCAACATCTGTTGCAACAACAGTGTTTTCTCCACACTTGTCGCCGATGATGCCCATGATGTCGACAGGACGTATGCCCGTGATATTTTTGCCGTTGATAATATCGTATTCTTTTTGCCACTTTGCAATCATGCCCAGCCATTCGGGACGATCTGTTCCCTCTACAAGTGGCATAAGACCTTGAAGCTCAGCCTTAATGTCTCCTATGACCGCAAGGTCAACCAAGACGTTTTTGCGAATCTCGCTTTCGTCGATGTCAAACTGTACGATAGTGGCATGTGGTGCAAAGTCACGAAGATTAAGCGCAACGCGGTCGGAAAAACGTGTCCCCATAGCAATTAACAAATCCGCTTCATCAATCGCATAGTTTGCAGTCATGCTGCCGTGCATTCCTATCATTCCCATGTCTAGGTCATCGCCAAAGCCGATAACGCCTGTTCCCATAATTGTATGGCAGGTCGGTATTCTCGCCTTCTTTACAAATTCGATGAGCTCCTCACCTGCTTCGCTGCTTATAATGCCGCCGCCAAAGCAAATAACCGGGCGCTTTGCCTTTGAAACAAGGTCTGCGACCTTTTTAAGCTCGCTCTGCGGAGCGGATGAAGCCTTTGGCTCTGTCCATTTCGGGGCGGGAGCATATTCGCACACAGCCGCCGTAATATCCTTTGGGACATCAATTAGGACAGGGCCGCGTCTGCCGCTGCCGGCAATCATAAAAGCGTGGCGAATTGTGTCCGCAAGCTTTGTAATATCACGCACAGCGTAATTGTGCTTCGTTATTGGCTGTGTAATTCCCGTTATGAACACTTCCTGAAAACTGTCTTTTCCGATAAGGCTGGTTCCGACATTTGCTGTAATAACCACCATCGGAACGCTGTCAAGGTACGCCGTTGCAATACCTGTAACCGTGTTTGTCGCACCCGGGCCGCTTGTTGCCAAGGCAACGCCGGTTTTACCCGTCGCTCTTGCATAACCGTCGGCGGCGTGAGTTGCTCCCTGCTCGTGAGCTGTAAGGTAATGCTTGATTCTGTCCTGTCTGTGATAGAGAGCCTCATAAATGTTAAGCGCGGCTCCTCCGGGATATCCGAACAAATCTGTAACGCCTTGCTCAATTAAAACTTCAACGATTATTTCTGCTCCTGTCAGTTTCAAAGCTCATTCCTCCTACATATATGATGGTGTACACTTTACTTATCTAACGATTTAAAGTGGGGGCGCTTAAGGGTATACAAAAAGCCCCTGTCTCTTTCCTATGAATATCAAGAGACAAAGGCAAATATCCTCTGCGGTACCACTCTTATTGCTCTTATAAAGCCCTGCACTGCCTAATAAGAACCACTCTATGACGTCCAATGAACGTCTGACGCTATAACGGGCGTTTACCGTTTTCACTTACACAGACTAAAAACTGTCCTTCAGCAAACTGCTCCGGGACGACCTTCTTCCATAACCACGGCGCTGTCTTTCACCATTTGACAGCTCTCTGAAGCCTGTTTTCGGAATACTCTTTCCCATCAAAGCATTTGAAATATTTTATTATTTTGATGATACATCACAAAAACGCATCTTGTCAACTGTTTATTTTTCTAAAAAACTATTACATGAACAAATGTTTTATATTCATTATTGCGGTTATTCACATGGAGTTTAAGGCGTAACTAGCAAATATTGGCGTAAGAATTGCTTTTGGTGCAAAGCTCTTGAAAAATTAATTTGTCTTTTTCACGCATTCGCTCTTGACAAATGGGCAGATTTCGTGTAGGCTTTAGCACAATAAAGCAAATGCAGTGACAGGGACAAAGCCTATCTCTTACATTCAGAGAGCCGTTGTTTGGTGCGAAACGGTATGTATCGAAAAGGCGAACTCACCCTTGAGCAGTCAGCTGAAAGCCGCAAGGCCGTAGGTGTGAACGGGTTTCCTCACCGTTACCAAAGAGGCAATATTTCTTTGTGAGATGTTGAAAGCGGACAGTTTACTGTCAATTGGAGTGGTACCGCGGAGTTTGTTGCTTCGTCTTCTATGGAAGACGGGGCTTTTTTGTATTTATTTTCGTTAAACGACATGAGAAGGAGCAAGATACATGAGACGAATTAAGGTGTTCGACACAACCTTACGCGACGGCGAGCAATCCCCCGGCTGCAGCATGAACCTTTCCGAAAAGCTGCAGATGGCGCGGGCTCTCGACGCGTTGGGTGTTGATATTATAGAGGCCGGTTTTGCAATCGCCTCTCCGGAGGATTTTAAAAGCGTTGAAGCTATAGCCCAAACCGTACAGAACTGTAAAGTGGCCAGTCTCGCCCGCTGCACACCGGGAGATATTGATGCCGCATGGAATGCCGTTAAATGCGCGAAGTACCCGCGTATTCACGTGTTTCTTGCAACCAGTGACATACACATGGAATATAAGCTGAAAATGACCCGTGAACAGGTTCTTGAGAGCATTGCTAAGCATGTTTCTTATGCAAAGGCATATTGTGAGGACATTGAATTCTCATGCGAGGACGCCTCCCGCTCGGAATGGGCGTTTCTCGTCAAGTGCTGCGAAACAGCAATCAAAGCCGGAGCAACCGTACTGAACATTCCCGACACGGTAGGTTATTCCTCTCCGCAGGAGATGTTTGATCTCATCACTTATCTGCGTGAGAACACTCAGGGCATTGAAAACGTTGACATTTCGGCACATTGTCACGATGACCTCGGCATGGGAGTGGCAAATTCACTGGCATGTCTGAGCGCCGGTGCATCACAGGTTGAATGCACAGTTAACGGCATCGGTGAACGTGCGGGCAACTCAAGCCTAGAGGAGATAGCAATGGCCCTCAAAACCCGACGTGATTATTTTCAAATGGAATGCGGCATAAAAACGCAACAAATATACAAAACGAGCAAGCTGCTGTCCTCCATTACGGGTGTACCTATCTCGCCAAGTAAGTCAATCGTGGGTGCAAATGCTTTTGCGCACGAGAGCGGAATACACCAGCACGGTGTCATTGCAAACGCTCTGACGTATGAAATCATGCGGCCCGAAGATGTTGGTATTCCACAGAATGTCATGGTTTTGGGGAAGCACAGCGGAAAACACGCTCTGCGTGACCGTCTTGTTCAGCTTGGCTATGAGGTGTCAAAGGAAGAGCTTGACGATATGTTCGTCCGCTTTAAGGCACTTGCAGACAAGAAAAAGAACCTCACCGACCACGATATCGAAGCGCTTGCGCTTTCGAATGCTCATGCTGTTACCGCCACCTATGAGCTCATGAGTCACGTGGTAAGCACAGGCAAGGATATTACCAATATTGCCTGCGTAAAGATAAAAAAGCATGACGAAACCATTGAAGAAGTTGCAATCGGCTCAGGTCCTATTGACGCTTCCTTCAAGGCCGTAGATAAAATTACGGGGCTTGACATTACGCTTGAAAACTTCAGTCTAAACGCTGTTACGGACGGCGAGGACGCCATGGGAGAGGCTGTTGTTAAGCTGCGCTACGGCAAGGATCTATACACGGGCTGCGGATTATCGACCGATGTTATCGAATCATCCATCAAGGCTTACATCAACGGTATTAACAAAATCGTCGGCGCGAAATAACAAATCAACCCTTAAAACACTTGAGCACAAGCTCCGAAAGGAATGACAATTATGGGAATGACAATTACACAAAAAATCCTTGCCGCGCACGCGGGACTGCAAAGCGTGACGGCAGGACAGCTGATAAAAGCAAAGCTCGACCTCGTTTTGGGCAATGATATAACAGCTCCTGTTGCGATAAATGAGTTTGAGAAGGCGGGCTTCGAGAATGTTTCAAATGACACTCGTATAACCCTTGTTATGGACCATTTTGCCCCAAACAAAGACATCAAGGCGGCAGAGAGCTGTAAAAAATGCCGTGGCTTTGCAAAGCGCTTTGACCTTGAGCACTTTTACGATGTGGGCGAAATGGGCGTTGAGCACGCTCTCATTCCCGAAAAAGGGCTGATTGCCCCAGGCGAAGCCGCAATCGGAGCGGACAGCCACACCTGCACCTATGGCGCGCTCGGCGCATTTTCCACAGGCGTCGGCTCAACCGACATGGCGGCAGCCATGGCAACAGGCGAAACTTGGTTTAAGGTTCCTTCCGCCATCAAGGTCAACCTAATGGGCAAAATGAGCAGGTGGGTCAGCGGAAAGGACATTATTCTGCACCTTATCGGAATGATAGGCGTGGACGGAGCTTTATATCAGTCGCTGGAGTTTTCGGGCGAGGGACTTTGCAATCTGACCATGAGTGACAGACTTACAATGTCCAATATGGCGATTGAAGCCGGCGCAAAAAACGGTATATTCGCTGTCGACGAGGTTACGCGCAAATATATGGAGGGTCGATGCGAGCGCAGTTGGACAGCTTATGAGGCTGATGCGGACGCGGAATATTCTCGTGTAATCAACCTTAACCTTGCAGAGATTCCCTGTACCGTTGCATGGCCTCACCTGCCGGAAAAGACGCATCCCGCGACAGAGGGTCGTGACATTGAAATCGATCAGGTAGTTATCGGCTCCTGCACCAACGGTAATATCGAGGACATGGCAGCGGCAGCGGAAATACTCAAGGGTAGGCATATTAAGAAGGGGCTGCGCGGAATCGTTATTCCCGCTACACCGAAGATTTATATGGAGTGCTTCGAGCGCGGCTACACGAAAATTTTTGTTGATGCCGGCTGTATTGTTTCCACTCCAACCTGTGGGCCCTGCCTTGGCGGTCACATGGGCATTCTCGCCGCAGGCGAGAGAGCGGTAGCCACAACCAACCGCAACTTCGTAGGACGCATGGGACACGTTGAAAGCGAGGTCTACCTTGCTTCTCCCGCCGTTGCCGCCGCAAGCGCGATTACGGGATATATTAGCCATCCGCAGGAGGTAATAACTGAATGAATGCACACGGAAACGCTATAAAATATGGCAACCACATTGATACGGACGTTATAATTCCCGCTCGTTACCTTGCCACGCAAAACCACAAGGAGCTTGCCTCCCACTGTATGGAGGACATCGACAAAACCTTCATCGGCAGGGTCAAAGAGGGTGACATTATGGTCGCCGGCGTGAATTTTGGCTGCGGTTCCTCGCGTGAGCACGCCCCCATCGCGATTAAGGCAAGCGGTATTTCCTGCGTTATCGCAAAGAGCTTCGCGCGGATTTTCTATCGTAACGCGATAAATATCGGTCTTGCAATCCTTGAATGTGAAGAAGCAAGCGAAAAGATTTCCGAAGGCGACGAGGTTAAAATCGATTTTGACTCGGGTATCATCACGAACGTTACAAAAGATGAAAGCTATCAGGCACAGCCCTTTCCCGATTTCATCAAGGATATGATAACAAAGGGCGGTCTAATGGCATCGATTGCCGGAGGTTCGAAATGACGAAAAATATTGCAATTATCCGCGGCGACGGAATTGGCCCCGAAATAATGGCAGAGGCCATATCGGTGCTTGATAAGGTTGCTATAAGATTTGGCCATACCTTTAACTATACGGAAGCGCCGATGGGAGGCGAAGCTATCGATAAATTCGACGACCCTCTGCCGCAGTCAAGCCTTGACAGCTGCCTTAAATCCGACAGCGTTCTGCTTTCCGCAGTCGGCGGACCTAAATGGGACGATGTTCCGAAGGAAAAGCGTCCCGAGCGCGGACTTCTGCGTCTTCGCGCCGGAATGGAGCTTTATGCTAACATCCGTCCTGCGACACTCTTTGATGAGCTTCGCGACGCAAGCCCCCTCAAACCCTCAATTGTAGACAAGGGCATCGATTTTGTCGTGGTGCGTGAGCTAATCGGCGGAGCTTACTTTGGCGAGCACAAAACAGAGCAGTGCAACGGCGAGGCTTATGCCCAGGACATCATGGGGTATTCCGAGCACGAGATTGAGCGCATTGCTCATGTTGCCTTTCAAACCGCCCAAAAACGCCGCAAAACAGTCTGTTCAGTCGACAAGGCTAATGTCCTTGACAGCTCCAAGCTCTGGCGCAGGGTTGTGAATAAAGTTGCTGAAAGTTATCCTGATGTGACACTTTCGCATATGTATGTCGACAATTGCGCGATGCAGCTTGTGCGCAATCCCGCTCAGTTTGATGTTATCGTAACAGAAAACCTCTTTGGTGACATTCTTTCCGATGAGGCAAGCATGATAACTGGTTCAATCGGCATGATACCTTCATCAAGTCTTGGTACGGGTACACGCGGACTTTATGAGCCGATTCACGGAAGCGCTCCCGACATAGCCGGAAGAAACGCCGCAAACCCCATAGGCATGATACTTTCGGCGGCGATGATGCTGCGCTATTCCTTTGACATGCCCAAGGAAGCGGACACAATCGAAAAAGCAGTGGACACAGTTTTAAAATCCGGCTTCCGCACAGGCGATACCATGAGCGAGGGGAAAAAGTGCCTCGGCTGTCATGAAACCGGCGAGGCAATATGCGCTAATATATAGCATTTATATTATGTCAGGGCAAGCTGTGGATTTATTAATTGCGAACAAAATAACAATCAAATATATGTTGAAAAAGTACTGTGATGTGTTACAATAAACATTACAGTATTTTTTGTGAGGCCTGCTATGAGATTTGCAACCGACGAGTTTTCGGACATAACATCACATCTGCGTTATGATGTGGTTATAATAGGCGCAGGAATTGCAGGGTTGTACACAGCTTTGCAAATTGACGACAAGCATTCCTGCTGCATTCTGACAAAGGAAGATGCCGAGGTCAGCAACTCTTGGCTTGCTCAGGGCGGAATTGCAGCGGCGCTTTCTCTTGACGATGCACCGATTTATCATTTTGAAGATACCATGATTGCCGGAGCCGGCCTTTGCGACGAAAACGCAGTGAGGGTGCTGGTTTCTGAAGGCCCGTCCGATGTTAGAAGGCTTATTGAAATGCAGGTTCCTTTCGACCTTGACAATGAGGGAGACCTTGATATTACGCGAGAGGGCGGTCATAGGCGTAGAAGAATCGTCCACGCCGGTGGCGATGCCACAGGGCGCGAAACAGTTAAAGCGCTTGCTCACCTCGTTTCACTTCGGCAAAACGTCACCTTTATGCCTCATAATTTTTGTGTTGACATTTTAACTGACGAAAACGGAGCAGTGTCAGGCTGTGCAGTGCTCGATGTCACAGACACGCTCTTTATAATCGACACGCCGAATGTCGTGCTTGCGACAGGTGGCATCGGCCAGGTATATAAAATCAGCACTAACCCCTCTGTTGCTACGGGCGATGGTTTGGCGGCAGCAGTTCGTGCAGGCGCTAACTTAAAGGATATGGAGTTTATTCAGTTTCATCCGACAGGGCTTTGGTCGGACAAGCATGAGAACAGAGCTTTTCTTATTTCGGAGGCAGTTCGAGGCGAGGGTGGGCTTTTGAAAAACGCCGCAGGCGAGCGCTTCATGCTGGGTACCCACGAGCTCAACGAGCTTGCCCCGCGTGATATCGTCGCAAGGGCAATCACGAAGGAGCTCATAAGAAGCGGTGAAACTCACGCTTTTATTGACATCACCTCTGAACCTCTCGAATACCTCGAGCATCGTTTCCCCACCATTTTTAATGAGTGCTTGAAGCGCGGAATCGATATCAGTACTGCTTGGATACCCGTCTGCCCCGTTCAGCACTACCTTATCGGCGGAATTCAAACAGATCTTGACGCAAGAACTCGCGTTGATGGACTTTATGCCTGTGGCGAGGCGGCCTCAACCGGAGTCCATGGTGCTAACCGCTTGGCCTCCAATTCAATGCTTGAGTGCCTTGTTTTTGGCAGACGTGCGGCAGACCATATTAATACTCGTCTTTTATATATGGACAAGCTTGGACCGGCAAAGCTGCCCACTTCCGAAAACAGACCCGTCATTAAGCGGAATTTTGGTGCAATTAGGATTGAAATTCAACAGCTGATGAACGACAACGGCTGTGTGCTTCGTAACGAGAAAAACATGAAAAGAGCGCTCGCTAGAATTTCAGAGATTTCAGACGAGCTTATAAACAGCTACTACCCGGGAAGAGAGTATATCGAAACGCTGAACATCGCGACCTTGGCTGTGGACATTCTCAAGGCAGCTATTCAACGCCGTGAAAGCGTCGGCGCTCACTACAGGGAGGATTAACGACATGGACTATATCGGGCTTGACGATTTTTTGTTGAAGGCGCTGAAAGAGGATGTCGGCACCGGAGATATTACAACAAACTGCTGTATTCCGGCAGAAAACCATTCCGAGGCATATTTTCTTGCCAAGGAGGACGGAGTTATCTGCGGCATTGAAATCGCTCAGAGGGTTTTTAATCTGGTCGACGAAAGAATAACTCTGATTCCCAAAATAATGGACGGAGCTTTCGTAAAAAGGGGCGATATTATCGCCGAGGTTATTGGCCCATCAAGAGGGATTCTGACAGGGGAGCGTGTAGCGCTCAACCTTATGCAGCGCCTTTCCGGAACAGCAACGGCAACCGCAAAAGCAGTAAGTTCTGTTGCGGGAACTAATGCAAAAATTGTGGACACGAGAAAGTCCACCCCCGGCCTTCGAGTTCTTGAAAAATACGCTGTGCGTGTCGGCGACGGTCACAATCACCGCTTCAATCTGTCCGATGGCGTTCTCATCAAGGACAATCACATTGCTGCGGCTGGCGGAATTGCCGCAGCTATAGCAGCTGCACGAGCTGCTGTTCCTCACGTAATGAAAATTGAAGTTGAAACCGAAACCCTTGACGAGGTCAGTCAAGCTCTTGATGCCGGAGCAGATATCATTATGCTCGACAATATGAGCACGGAGCTAATGGCGCAGGCAGTGGCATTAATCGATGGAAAAGCGTTGACCGAGGCCTCCGGAAATATGGGAGAAAAAAACCTCTTGGAGGTTGCTAAAACAGGTGTTGATTATATTTCCATCGGCGCGTTGACGCACAGTGTTAAATCGCTTGATATTAGCCTGAAATTTCTAAGATAAAAGTCGCATATGAAATAGTCGGAGAAGCGTAATAATACGTTTCTCCGACTATTATTGCATGAAAAAGTTTACAATTTAGATATAAATACTCTATTAAATTCGCTTGACTAAGTGCTTTATCAATTTATAATAATTGTTAGATATGATATTTAATATTACATCAATGTCTGTGTCAGCAATTTTGACGCAGTATTCGGCGGGATTTGTGCCCCGTTTAAGGAGAAATATATGGAAGGCTTCGTTCATTTTGAAAATGTCTGTAAATACTATAAAACTGGCGAGACAACAATTGCTGCCGCCGACAATGTGAGTTTTGACATTGAAAAGGGCGAGTTTTGTATTATCGTTGGGCCCTCAGGAGCTGGGAAAACCACTGTTTTGAATATGCTTGGTGGGATGGACAGCTGTGACAAGGGCATCATCCGACTTGATGGTCAGGAAATCAGCTCTTATTCCTCAAAAAAGCTCACGGCCTATCGTCGACATGATGTGGGTTTCGTTTTTCAGTTCTATAATCTTGTGCAGAATTTAACCGCTCTGGAAAATGTTGAGCTGGCAGGTGAAATTTGCCGAAATCCTCTGCCGGCAGCAGAAACTCTTGCGAAAGTCGGTCTCTCAGAGCGGCTTGATAACTTTCCCGCACAGCTTTCCGGTGGTGAACAACAGCGTGTTTCGATAGCTCGTGCGTTGGCGAAAAACCCAAAAATTCTCCTCTGCGATGAACCGACAGGAGCTTTGGACTATGTAACAGGCAAACAGGTGCTCAAGCTTTTGCAGGACACCTGTCGAAACACGGGTCGAACTGTCATCGTTATCACCCACAACACGGCGCTTACCGCAATGGCAGACAAAGTTATCCGCGTCAAAAATGGGCAGGTAACTCGTGTCGACATCAACGAAACTCCCATACCCGTCGAAAGGATTGAGTGGTAATGCGCAGAACCTACGGTAAAAACACTCTGCGAACCGTCAAAGAGACATTTGGGCGTTTTGCGGCCATTTTTGCAATTGTGGCGCTCGGTGTGGGGTTTTTGGTTGGACTATTATCCTCCACCCCGGATATGCGCTATTCTTTCGACGAATACTTTGACAATACCTCCATGTACGACATCCGTGTTCTGGGCGACTTGGGACTTAGTGATGCAGATGTTTCAACGCTGACAGCTCTCGACGGTGTTGGCATTGTTCAGGCCGGCTATGTTGCCGATGTCCTTATGACTTCATCCGAGAACACAGACTACACCGTCCGCATGCATAGTATCGACACAAAAAACGATGATACGATGAACCGCCCGGAGCTTACGATGGGACGTATACCTGAAAATTCAAATGAATGCATTGTTGTCAACGTGCCTTTGAGCAAAGCAAAGGTTGAGCTTGGCGAAATGCTGACTATCGCTGAAAAAAACAAAAACACGGATGATATACTAAACAGCAAGGAATATACAGTGGTTGGATTTGCTGACTACTGCCCATATTTTTCCGCTGAAAAGGAGTATACAAACATCGGAAGCGGAACAGTCGATATATTTGTTCTCGTACCGAACGAAAGCTTTGCAACAGATTTTTACACCGATGTTTATATTGGTGTTAAAGGCGCCGACGCACTGACAAGTCTTACAGGCGAGTATCAAATGCTTGTTAATAAAACTTCCGAAAAAGTTGAAGCTATTGCCGACGAGCGTAGTCAGGTGCGTTATGACGAGTTTGTGAGCCAAAGCACGGAAAAGCTTGAAACGTCAAAAGCAGATTATAACGAGGCAAAAAGTGAGGCCGAAACCAAACTTTCGGACGCCGAGAAACAGATTTCGGACGGTTGGCGTGAAATTGAAAACGGCGAAATCCAGCTTGCAAGTGCATGGACGAAGATAAGCGACAACGAGAGCAAGCTCATCAAAAGCCAAGCCGATTTGAACAAGCAGGAAAGCGAGATGTACAACGCATTTGCCGATGCGTTAACTAACATAAATAAAGCGCAGAGTGAACTTGATAATAATCTTGAGGATGCACAAGAAAGCCAGACTGCATCCGAAAGCGAGCTAAATACTTATCATCTTAGCGAAACCCAACTATCTGCTTTTAAAGAGCTTGCTAAGCTGACAGCAACATATCCGTCGCTTGCGGAAAATTTGCAGACGCTTCAGGATAATTCCACCAGATTAAAGGAAATTGGAACTCGCTTGGCCGCTATCGGTACGATGCAGCCTGTTGAGCAGACAACATACGCGGATGAAGTGGCGGCGCTAAAAACGGAAAGCATCACCTTGCAGGCAGATATAACAAAAATCGCTTCCGGTGGGGACTATATTGCTTATGTTAATGGCGCGACTCGGCTTGCCATGACAGGAGCTACTTCCGAGACGCTCCCGATGCTTGCGCTGAAGCTTGGTTCTGTTGACACCGCAATTCAAAAGCTTGCAGGCGGGCAATCAGAGCTTGATAAGCAGCGCGGTGAGTATGAATCCAAAAAAGCAAGCGCTGAAAAGGAAATCGCGGATGCCCGTGCTAAGATTTCCTCAGGAAAAACAGAGCTTGCAAACGCAAAAGAAGACTATTATTCCCACCTTGAAACACTCAGCGCTTCAAAAGCAAGCCTACTAGAAAGCGAGACTGAATATAAGAATTCGAAAGCAGACGCGGAAACAGCTCTTGCTGAAGGTGCGCAGAAAATCGCGGAAGCCGAAACAAAATTATCCGAGCTGCGTGTCCCGAGCTGGCAAGTTTATACACGTGCAGATAACATCAGTTATTCCTCCATTGAAGCAAATATAGACAAGGTAAATGCAATCGCAAAGGTGTTTCCGTTTTTCTTCTTCCTTGTAGCGGCTCTCGTTGCACTGACGACCATGACGCGCATGGTTGAGGACGAAAGGCTTCAAATCGGAACGATGAAGGCTTTGGGTTACAGTCGTTCAGAAATTTCGAGAAAATA
Source organism: Oscillospiraceae bacterium (assembly GCA_018053145.1). Taxonomy (GTDB): domain Bacteria; phylum Bacillota; class Clostridia; order Oscillospirales; family Oscillospiraceae; genus UBA2658. Next base: position 49,947 of record JAGPMA010000002.1, read on the forward strand.
CATTTTTTACGCTCTTTCGGCCTCCGTACTTGGCAGCGTTTTCGGTGTTGCAGTCGGCTATAGGCTTTTCCCCTCGGTAATTTGGAACGCCTATACCATGATGTATGAGCTACCCAAATTCTACTGTCCCTTGAACTGGATGTTCGCACTGCTTACAAGCGCCGCAGCGGTTGCTTGTACGCTTTTGGCAACAGTCAGTGCCTGTGGCTCCTCTTTAAAAGAAAAACCAGCACAGCTTATGCTTCTCAGAGCCCCTGAAGCAGGGAAGCGAGTCCTACTAGAGCGCATTACACCTATTTGGAGCCGCATGAAATTCACTCACAAGGTAACGGCGCGAAACCTTTTCAGGTATAAAAAAAGATTCCTTATGACGGTCATCGGAGTTGCCGGCTGTACCGCTCTTGTCGTAACCGGCTTTGGTCTGCGCGATTCTTTTTCTGATATTGCCGACAGGCAATTTGGCACGCTTAACACCTATGACATCATGGTGCCAATCGCTAACGAAGACGATTTGACCAATCCAGAACTTCAGGACATATTGAACAATTCGGAAAGCATATCTGACAAAACCACAGTTTATTACGAAAGCGTTGACGCCGAAAACGGTGACTCTTCTCTCGAAATCTATGCTTTTATCCCAGAAAGCACTTCTGATTTGGACGGTTTTGTGAGCTTCCGTAACAGAGCAAGCGGTAAAGCCCTGAGCTTTGAGGAAGGTAGCGTGATAATAACCGAAAAGGCCAGCGAGATTCTCAAGCTGAAAGTCGGAAGCGTATTGATGCTCACAGACCCCAACGGCAACACTGGAAGCTTTAAGATTTCAGGCATTTGTGAAAACTATGCCAGAAACTATGTTTATATGAGTAAGACCACCTATACCGAAGGCATGGGGCAGAGGCCTGAAGCGAACATGCTGGTAATCGGACTCACTGACAGCGGTCTAGTTTCGCAAAGAGATATAGGAGAACGTATTCTTGAAACGGGTGCTGTGAGCGGCATAAGCTATATCTCCGACTCCAAAGACGCGGTTGCTCGCGCACTGAGTAAAATTGATGTTATTGTTGTCGTTGTAATACTATGTGCTGGACTTCTGGCCTTCATAGTTCTATATAATTTGACTAACATCAACATTTCGGAACGAGTAAAAGAAATTGCAACAATAAAGGTTCTGGGCTTCACTGACCGGGAGGTAAACTCATACGTGAACCGCGAATCAATTTTGCTGTCAATAATCGGAACGATTTTCGGACTGGTTCTGGGTGTTTTTCTGCATCGATATGTTATGGGCTGTGCCGAAATGACCAGCATGATGTTCGGGCGTTCGGTTAGGGCGATGAGCTTTGTATACTCTGCAGCGCTAACAATTGCATTCAGCGTTTTGGTTGACCTTATTATGCGAAGAAAGCTCCGGAACATCAGCATGGTCGAGAGCATGAAAGCTCCGGAATAAATAACTATAAAAAAGAAGGGCTTATTTATAAGCCCTTCTTTTTTAAATCTCCGACAAGCTGAACATAAAACTCTCGAACATCAAATCCTTCAATGTTTTCACGATTTAGGTCAATCATATCCGCGTGTGTGACTCCGCGTTTACCTGCAACGGAAATTAATCTAAAATTTTCGCCCCATTTAGCAGATTCCACCGAAACCAAGCCATCGTTTGCTCCATCAAAGTGATGCACAAGCGGATAGCTGATATTAAGAGGGAATTTCCCACTTCGTGCATTGTTCGATTTTGACCCCACACTTTGATAGAAAACACGGTCCTTATCCTTAGCTATAGCATTAATCTCTGCGCACCTTGAGCCAGTCAAGTCGGTTACCGCTGAAATAAAATCGGGGTTTTTATCTCCGAGTCTTTTAAGAGTACTGTTATATTTGTCAGCAAGCGAACTTTTGAGCTTTTCGGGTGCCTTATTCAATAGGTATTCCGCAAAAATGCACCCGCGATGTGGGGTGTTAATTGTTGTCAACGAGGCAACATATTCGTCTGCACCGAGGCAGCTAATTGCATATCGCGAGTCAAGTCCGCCCTTTGAGTGTGCAATAATGTTAACCTTTTCGCAGCCTGTTTTACCCACAATGTATTTTATTCGCTCCAAAATAGCCTCAGCACTTGCTTCAGCTGAAGCGGCAGATTGCTGCTCGCCATAAAAAATGCTTGCTCCGTTGCTTTTTAGTTCGGTGGGAATACGTCCCCAATAATTGAAATATCGAAAATCGCGGAAAAACACTCCATGTACCAGCAAAAGCGGATACTTGGTTTTGCAGAGCTCTTGCTCGCAACGCTCTTTATTAAGCTCAATTTTCTGTGCTTCAAAAGCACACTCGCGTGATGTTATCGTGTAAATTTTGAATAGTGCGATTACGTTTGCAAGCGGTATCCAACCCACAAGAACACCAATAATTCTTGACTTAATACCAAGCTGTATTGAGGTACAATAAACTTGAATAATGCCGTTCCAAAACACTAATGACTCGATTATGATAACGAACATGCAATGAATATAGAACGGATAAAACAGCAGGAGACCGGGAATCGCAATTGCGAAAGCAAGCACGCCAAGTGCGTTGGCGAAGGAAGTAAACATAAACAGAGCCAAAAGCTCTGTCCCTCCGGACATAATGCAGATACGCTTATTAGGATATTTATCAACCGAAGCGCAGATGTTCAGGCGAATGAAAAGCACTGCTACCACAAGGCAGATGATGATTTTCCAGCCCACAGCCATTGAAAGCACTGAAATCAAAATATAGCTATTTGATATAATAAGCAAAAACACGGCGCTGAAAACTCGTTTTAAGCTTTTCACTTAATACCCCCTTTGTTTATGAGCATATTAGCACAAATATTGCTCAACTTCAATGCTAGGCGATTTTTTGTGTTAGAGCAATTGTCAACTAAAAGGGGAACGGGCATTTGCCCGTTCCCTTGTCATATGTCGATAATATTAATTTTTATAATTTTAAATTCAGTTGGCATCCGAAATTAAGCCGTAGCCGCCGTTTTTGCGGCGATAGACGATTGCAAAAGCGTTGTCATCCGACTGATTTTTGAAGGCATAGAACTCGTGCTCCAAAAGGTTCATTTGCAAAATCGCTTCCTCAGGCGTCATGGGCTTCATTGGGAAGCGCTTTGAACGGACAATTTCGAAATCAGCTTCTTCTTCCTCAGGAAGAAAGCTGTCAACAGGTTCTTTTTCAAGTACGCCCTCGCGCAGACGCTTTTCAAGACGTGTCTTATTTTTCATAATCTGTCGGTCAATAGATGCGCAGGCTGAGTCGATAGACGCGCGCATATCGCTTGTTAGCTCGCTGACACGGTAAAACATGCCGTTGTTTTCGATGGTAACCTCCGCCTTATATCTGCCCCTTTCGGAGCTGAAGGTGATAAAGGCTTCTGCATCTCCGCGGAAGAAGCGATCAATCTTGCCGATTTTACGTTCGGCATATTCTTTGATCTCATCAGGTACTTTAATTTTCTTTTCTGTGATTGTAAATTTCATAAAGTCCAACTCCTTCTTGTGGCAAAACGCCCAGTTTAAGTAGAGAAATAATATTGCACTGTACTGTACTTCCTTTACTTAACTTAATTATAACATGAATCTTCCGTAACACAATCACATTCTTTTTAATTCCTGAATACGTAAGCCGATTATTTTTCGCAGAGTGGTCGCCAAGAGAAACATTAGTAAAAAAATGACGGCTTCAATTTCAACTTTTACTTCTTTATTGCTTTTTGGAGTTGAAAAACCGCAGATAAGTGTTATTATATAAGGTATGCTATATTTTTCTATTGCTTGGGAGGTTACTATAAGTTATGGCAAAGAAACAGTTTAAAACGGAATCAAAAAGAGTTCTCGACCTAATGATCAACTCTATTTACACGCATCCCGAAATCTTTTTAAGAGAAATAATCTCAAACGCGAGCGACGCCATTGACAAGCTCTGCTATATGTCGCTGACAGATGAAAGCGTTGGGCTTTCGCGCAACGACTTTAGAATCAAGCTCGGCGTTTCCGAAGAAAATCGCATTATCAGCGTTTCCGACAATGGCATCGGCATGACAAAGGAAGACTTGGAAAACAACCTTGGAATCATTGCAAAGAGCGGCTCACTCAAATTTAAAAGTGAAATGGAAAAAACCGGCGAAGCCTCCGATTTGGACATAATCGGACAGTTTGGCGTCGGCTTCTATTCCGCATTTATGGTTGCCGATAAGGTTTCTGTCATCACAAAGGCTTTCGGCTCTGACACCGCATATAAGTGGGAGAGCGAAGGAACAGACGGTTACACCATCGAAGAATTTCAAAAGGACAGCGTCGGCACAGACGTTATCATGCACATCAAAGAAGACGTTGAGGAAAGTGAATACACCAGATTTTTGAACGAAATGTCCATCGGTCAACTCGTTAAAAAATACAGTGACTTTATCCGCTGGCCCATCGTTATGGACGGAGTCGAGGCCGAGGAGGTCGAAACCGGTGAGCTTGACGCAGACGGCAAGCCCATCATGACTCAGGTTCCGAAGATTGTTGAGGAAGTCATCAACAGCATGGTTCCCATCTGGCAACGCAGCAAGGACGAAGTCTCCAAAGAGGAAAACGACGAGTTCTATAAAAACATCTACTACGATTATGAGAATCCCGTTTCCACCATCCGCGTCAATGCTGAGGGTCAGGTTTCCTATAAAGCCATGATTTTTATCCCCGGAAGAGCACCTACGAACTTCTTTTCCGACCTGTTTGAGCCTGGACTTCAGCTCTATTGCAACGGCGTTATGATTATGGAACGCTGCAAGGACGTAATCCCCGATTGCTTCCGTTTTGTGCGCGGTGTCGTCGACAGTCCAGATTTTCCTCTCAACCTCTCCCGCGAGACTCTGCAACACGGCAGACAGCTTAAAATTATCTCCACTAACCTTGAAAAGAAAATTAAAAACGAGCTGAGCAGACTTATGGAGGATGAACCTGAGGAATACGAGAAGTTTTACAATGCCTTCAGCCTCCAGCTCAAATATGCACTTGTAGCAAACCACGGCGAGAAAAAAGAGCTTCTTACCGATTTGCTTATGTTCTATTCCAGTAAGGAAAAGGAGCTTATTCCCCTACGCGAATATAAGGAAAAAATGCCCGCGGAACAAACACGCATCTATTACGTCTGTACAGAGAGTATTGCCCGCGCGGAAAACCTTCCTCAGGCTGAGCAGATTCGTGACAAGGGCTTTGAAATTCTCTATTTGACCGACGAGGTGGACGACTTTATAATGCGTCAGCTGGAAAGCTATGCTGATATTAAGGTTTGCAACATAACAAACGACGAGCTCGGACTTGAATCCGAAGAGGAAAAGATTGAAGCCGACAAGAAGCAGGAAGAAAACCGTGAGCTTCTCGACTTTGTTAAGGAGACTCTAGGTGACAGCGTTGTTGACGTGCGAATCAGCCACAAGCTGAAAAGCCATCCCGTTTATCTCACCTCGGACGGCGAAATCTCCATAGAAATGGAAAAATATTTTTCGATGATGAAAAACGAAGCCGCTATGAAGATTAAAGCACAGAGAGTACTCGAGCTAAACAGCGATAACCATGCTTTTACAGCGCTGAAGGAAGCCTTTGAATCAGACAAGGAAAGGGCTGCAAATCTTTCCAAAATACTTCATTCTCAGGCTCTTCTTATTGCTGGTCTTCCGCTTGAAAATGCAGCTGAGTATACCGAGCTCATCTGTCAGTTATTCTAACACACTTGCTCATTTTGAGCTTTTGGACAAGCCGATAAGCGTTTTTTAAGAAAACGCTTATCGGCGAAATCTGTAAAACACAATCTTTCATTTTGTCGGCGGATATACCGGTACATTACATTGACAGCGTCCTTCATTTTGATATAAAATGAGGTTTATTAATAATCACCTGCTTGTCCGTAAACGGACAAATTGATACTCTTATGAAAGGAGCGCACAATATGGAGCGTATGCTCGGAATCTACATTCATATACCCTTCTGCGCGAGCAAATGCACATACTGCGACTTCTATTCGCTGGCGGGGCACGAGAGCAAAATGGATAAATACCAGAACGCTCTTATTAAGCATATCGAAGAAACCGCTCCTCAGATGGAACCTTACTATATCGACACGCTTTATTTCGGCGGCGGTACACCAAGCTTCTACGGCTCAAAGCGAATCTGTGAGCTTTTCAACACACTGAAGCGGTCGGCAAAGGTGCTTAAATCCGCGGAGGTTACTGTCGAAATGAACCCCGACAGCGTCACGCAGGAAGACCTGAAAATGCTCAGAGCAGAGGGGGTCAACCGAATTTCCCTCGGCGTTCAGTCGGCAAACGATGACATTTTAAAACTTATCGGCCGCCGTCACACCTTTAAACAGGCAGAGCAAGCCGTTAGAATGGCAAGAGCTGAGGGCTTTGACAACATCAGTATCGACCTTATCTACGGTCTTCCGAGCCAGACAAAAAACGATTGGGCGGATACTCTTTCGAAGTCTATCGCGCTTCGTCCCGCTCATTTCTCTTGTTACGGACTTAAGGTTGAGGACGGCACCCCGATGTGCAAATATCGAGGCTCACCGTTTTTACCCGATGATGACGAGCAGGCAGATATGTATCTTTACATGACTGAAATTTTGGAGCATTACGGCTATCCACAATATGAAATCTCAAATTTTTCGCTGCCCTCCAAAGAGTCAAAGCACAACCTTAAATATTGGCGACTTGACAACTACATGGGCTTCGGCCCCGGAGCGCACTCCTGCGTGGACGGCCTGCGATACAGCTACGTTCGTGATTTGGATAAATACATTGACGGAGTTTTGGGCAACTCGGACATAATAGATGAATATGAAAAAACCGACAGACTGGACAAGGCGGCTGAATATATTATGCTAGGCATGAGAACTGTTCGCGGCATTTCACGAAATGAATACAATTCCGTTTACAGAAGCGGTTTTGACAGAATTGAATACCTTTTAGGCGAATATGCAAAAAAAGGCTGGACCATTTTGAACGGAGACCGATGGAGCTTTACCTCATCGGGATTTCTGCTTTCAAATATCCTAATCGGCACATTGCTGGAAGCACAATCGCAGGAAAAAATGACCGCGAATCCATGGATTGCTGATGCCTCTGCCGAGGCTGAGCCGGAGCTTTCGATTGCCGATGACACACACCTTGAATAAAGAAGATAAAACAGCGCAAATATACATTATAAAAATATAAGCTACATACAGCATTAGGGGAAGTGGACAATATAAAACTGGTAAGCGGAAAATCAACCTCAGCCCAAGCTTCAAGCAAGTCCGACAGAAGCTCAAATACGGTAACGGCTCCAAGCCGCCAAAGTAGGCCTGTGCAAAGCTCACCTGTAAAAAAGGCGCAGAGCAAGCCTGCACCAAAAGCTCAAAAAATGAAAAAGCAAAAAGGAACCGGCGGCAGAAAAGCAATAATTATTTCTGCTGTTATTCTGGCTGTGGTTTTTGCCTCTTTTACGGGTTTGGGCGTTTATGCCAACGGACTTGAAACCATTTTTCCCAACGTCACTATGGAGGGCACTGCACTTGAAGGGTTGACCGTTGCCGAGGCGGCGGATGCTCTTGTTGCAAACAATGTCGGAACAGCTGAGGACAAGTCTCTTAGCGTTTCTCTGCCTGCCGGCTGCGAGCTTACTGTCAGTGGCAAAGACTCCGGCTGTTATCTCGCTGCTCCGGATGCTGCGGTCTATGCTTATGATGTCTGCCACGGCGGCGGGTTTATCGCAAATGCAATCCGCTACATAAAGTGCGCTTTGTCAGGGGTGGAGCTAACCGCATCCAGTGGCGAAAAACTTGACGAAAGCTACCTGCACTCTAAAATTGACGAGGGTGTCAAGCAGTCAAGCTTAGCACTTATGGAATCTAGCGTTGATATCGGCGACGCAAGCATAACCGTCGTCAAAGGTGCCAGCGCCGTTAAAATTGATTCCGACAAGCTATATGCCACGGTCAAAGACGCTCTGATCAACGGCAAATATGAGCCAATAACCTACACTGCTGAGGCGGTTGATGGCGCGGATGCGGAAGAAATTGACCTTCAGGAGCTTTATGATACCATTTTTGAGGAACCAGCAAATGCAGAATATGACCCCGAAACAAAGCAGGCAACCGCACACGTTATGGGCCGCAGTTTTGACATTGATGCCGCAAAAAAGCTCTGGAAAGATGCGAAAAATGGCGATCAGGTTGTTATTCCACTTATTTTGACAGAGCCGGAAATCACTACCGAAAAGCTTAACTCAATGCTCTTTTCTGAGGTTCTTGCCCAAAAGTCAACCTCACTGACCGGCAGCAGCTCCGCGCGCATTAACAACATCACGCACGCCGCCGCTTCTATTAACGGGCTTGTTTTAAACCCCGGCGAGGAGTTTTCATATAACAAGACACTGGGGCAGCGCACCACTGCGGCTGGCTATCAGGCGGCCGGAGCATATTCGGGAGGTCAGGTTGTTCAGGAGGTCGGCGGCGGAATCTGTCAGGTATCCTCCACTTTGTATTATTGTACCTTGATTTCAAACCTTGAAATCACTGAGCGTAGTTGCCACTATTTCGGGGTATCCTATCTTCCTGCCGGCCTTGACGCAACCGTCAGCTGGCCGACACCTGATTTTAAATTTAAAAACAACGGCACTTACCCCATCAAGATTGAAGCCTCGGTTGACAAGGCCGCAAACGCGGTTGTTGTTAAAATATATGGTTCAAATCCCGATGGAATCAGAGTGGAAATGACCACCACGCCCGTGTCGTATGCAGACGGGTTTGGCGCAGTGTCATATCGCAATGTCTATGACAAGGACGGCAACTTGATAAGCACAAAACAGGAATCCAAAAGCAGGTACTATTATCATGTATCTCCGAGTCCGTCCCCAAGTCCTTCGGAATCCCCCAGCGCTTCGCCGTCTCCCAGCGCAACTTCTTCCCCCTCGCCGACACCGACACAGCCCGTAACCCCCTCTCCAAGCGCATCGGTTGCGCCGGCCTCCGGTACGGATGTCATCGCGTGAAACATAGCTCACATAGGTATCTTATCTTTCAAGAATTATCGACCGCTACTATTCCAGCTTTGCGCAGAAGACAACAGTAGGCTGTGCCATATGCGCTTAAAAATACAGGAGGAACCGAAATGACTAAAGGAACATTCTACATCACAACACCGATTTATTATCCATCGGATAAACTGCACATCGGCCACGCTTATTGCACCGTTGCAACGGACACTATCGCGCGATATAAGCGAATGTGCGGCTATGATGTTATGTTCCTCACAGGTACTGACGAACACGGCCAGAAGATTGAAGAAAAGGCAAAGGCAAAGGGCGTTACACCAAAGCAGTTTGTTGACGACATTGTTGAAAGCAAAGGCGGAATACTAGACCTGTGGAAACTCATGAATATCTCTAACGACCGTTTTATTCGCACAACGGACGATTATCATGTTGAGGCGATTCAAGCCATCTTTAAAAAAATGTACGACAAAGGCGATATTTATAAAGGCTCTTACAAGGGCAAATACTGCACTCCGTGCGAAAGCTTCTGGACTGAAAGCCAGCTTGTCGACGGCAAATGCCCCGACTGCGGTCGCGAAGTCCACGACGCGGAGGAGGAAGCGTATTTCTTCCGCCTTTCAAAATATGCGGATAGGGTTCAAGCTCTTTTGGAAACTCCCGGTTTTCTTGAGCCCGCCTCTCGCGTAAACGAGATGATAAACAATTTTATCAAACCCGGTCTTGAGGACCTGTGCGTTTCGCGTACAACCTTCACCTGGGGCATTCCCGTAAGCTTTGACCCCTCACACGTTGTGTATGTATGGGTCGACGCGCTTTCAAATTATATCACAGCTCTTGGCTACGCGAACGACAGGCATAACGACTTTGACAAGTATTGGCCGGGCGTTCACATGGTCGGCAAGGAAATTGTCCGCTTCCACTCCATAATTTGGCCGGCAATGCTCATGAGCTTAGAGCTGCCTATGCCCACAAAGGTCTATGGTCACGGTTGGCTGCTCATGGATGGCGGAAAAATGTCAAAGAGTAAAGGTAATGTCGTTGATCCCTATCTGTTATCGGAGCGCTACGGAGTTGACAGTCTGCGCTATTTCCTCATGCGCGACTTTCCCCTCGGAAGCGATGGCAGCTTTACAAATGAGCTTCTCATTAACCGCATAAACTCAGACCTTGCAAACGATTTTGGAAATCTCGTTTCGCGCACGGTTGCAATGGTGCTTAAATATTTTGACGGCACCTTACCCGAAGAGCGTGAAGCGGCACCGGTTGACGACGAGCTTGTCGGCATGGCAAAGGCCCTGCGCGACATCTATGAGCAGAACATGGAAAGCTATTTAACACAAGCAGCTGTTCTTGAGGTATTCAAGGTCATCTCCCGCGCTAACAAATACATTGACGAAACCGCCCCCTGGGTGCTGGCAAAGGACGAGAAAAATAATTCACGCCTTGCCACAGTCATGTACAACCTCCTCGAAACTATCCGCATAACCACAACTCTTCTTCAGCCCGTAATGCCCAAGAGCTGTGAAAAGGCTTTCGACCAGATTGGGGCAAAGGAGCAGGCCAGGACTTGGGATAACGCTAATATTTTCGGCGTGCTTGACGCAACGGTAACAGTCTGCAAGGGCGATACCCTTTTCCCACGTATTGATTTGGAGAAAGAGCTTGCCGCACTCGAAGAACTCGGCACAAAAAAAACAGCGGCCGAAGTACCTTCTGTGCCTACCGTCACAATAGATGAATTTGCAAAGGTTCAAATGACCGTGTGCAAGGTGCTTGAGTGTGAGAATGTAAAAAAATCCGAAAAGTTGCTTCGCTTCAAGCTTGACGATGGCTCCGGAACTCCGCGCCAAATTTTTTCCGGTATTGCAAAGTTTTATAAGCCGGAGGAACTCATCGGAAAGACAGTCATCGCCTGTACAAATCTGCCTCCACGCAAGATGATGGGTGAGGAATCCAACGGTATGCTGCTCTCTGCCGAGAAAGACGAAAAGCTTAACCTTCTTATGCTCGACGATGCTGTTCCCGCAGGCGCAACTCTCTGCTAAATACAACTAAATAGCCAGTTTATCATTTATATGACAAAGGCTACATCTCATTTTGAGATGTAGCCTTTTCTTTTTACTAAACAATAAAACCGCTGCCGATGACCTCATCGCCGTTATAAAACACTGCAGTCTGCCCTTTTGTCGGCGCTCGCACTGGCTCAACAAAGCAAATATCTGCACCGCTTCCGGTTGGTGTTATCTCTGCCGCTGTGCTTACCTTCGAATGGCGGACGCGCACATCCGCTTTAAATGCCGAGTTGTGCGGGACGAGCCAGTTTACATCACAAGCGCTTATGTTTGTTGTGAAAAGCTCTTCGCCGTCCGACAAAACCACTTCGTTTGTTTCTGTCCGGATAGCTGAAACGAAAATCCTCTTTCCGGCGGCAATATTTAGTCCTCTCCTCTGACCGATTGTGTAGCGGTGTATTCCTTTGTGCTGTCCGAGGATTCTCCCGTTCTCGTCGACGTAATTCCCCTCCGGCGGAACTATTCCTCGCTTTTCTATATAAGCGCCGTAATCCTTGTCCGGAATAAAGCAGATTTCCATGCTGGCGGGCTTATGTGCGATGGGCAAATCGAAGCTTTCCGCAAGCAGCCGAACCTCAGCCTTGTTGTAGTCTCCTAGCGGCAGAACAAGACGTTCCACCTGTTCTTTTCTGAGCCTTGAAAGCATATAGCTCTGGTCATTTTCCGGCTTGCCCTTATACAAGTGGCCATCGATTGCTTTCGCATAATGTCCCGTTGAGACACAATCCGCTTGTATACTATCCGCATATTCCAACAACATCTTGAATTTAACATTAGGATTGCATAGTATGCAGGGGTTTGGGGTTTCGCCACGAAGGTACGCCTCGACAAAAGGGAGGCAAACCTTTGCCTCAAGCTCAGCTCCAATATCCGCAATTTTTATCGAAACTCCCAGTTTTTCTGCAACTAATTTTGCATCCTCGCGCGATTCCTCGCCTGCGATATCAAGGTAAAGCCCATGAACTTCAAAACCGCGCTGCTGTAAAAGGCGCGCCGCAACTGCGGAATCAACTCCGCCAGAAAGTCCTAAAACGACCTTATTCCCCATTGACGCACCACCTATCTATTTTTTGCATTTTTTTGATAGTAATCTTTTAAAGTTGCCCCACAAGAAATTGTTAAATAATAATAAGCTACTACTCTTGCTCACGACTATTTCTGCGACTTTCAACGAAAACCATCAACGCCGCAACGTCCGCAGGCGATACACCGGAAATCCTACTTGCCTGTCCAAAGTTCTCCGGACAAATTTTTGACAGCTTCTGACGTGCCTCAATTCGCAAGCCCTGTACAGCCGAGTAGTCGATATCCTTCGGCAGCTTGCGACTTTCCATTTTTCCAAACTCCTTGACCTGTTTAAGCTGTCGGTCAATGTACCCGGCGTATTTAAGCTTGATCTCGACCTGCTCAGTCACCACTCGCGGTAGCTCAGGTCGGTTTATGTCAAAGGGCGTAAGGTCACAATATTCAATTTGCGGACGGCGCAGTAGAGTCGCCAGACTGATTCCGGAACTGGGAGGAGTCGTTTCTTTATTAATTAGCATTTCACAAAGCTCTTCCGTGGGCGGTAGATACGTATTTTCAAGGCGTTCTGTTTCCCTGTCAACCGCCGCGTATTTTTCAAGCACAGTGTTATGGAATTCTTCGGACACAAGCCCAATTATCAGTCCCAAATGAGAAAGCCTTAGGTCGGCATTGTCCTGCCGGTGCAAAAGCCTGTACTCCGAGCGTGAGGTCATCATGCGGTATGGCTCGTTAGTGCCCTTGGTCACAAGGTCGTCTATCAGCGTGCCGATATATCCGTCACTTCTTTTCAGTATAAGCTCCGGCTCTCCCTTGATTTTTAAAGCGGCATTCACGCCGGCGACAAAGCCCTGAGCGGCCGCCTCCTCATAGCCGGAGGAACCATTAAACTGTCCGGCACCGTAAAGCCCGGAAATTTTCTTCGTTTCGAGTGTGGCATAAAGCTCCGTTGGGTCCACGCAGTCATATTCAATAGCATAGGCTGGGCGCGTCATTTCAGCGTGCTCAAGCCCCGAAATCGTGTGGAGCATTTCAATCTGCACCTCCTCGGGGAGTGAGGAGGAAAAGCCCTGAATATAAAGCTCCTCAGTGTCCATACCCATCGGTTCAACGAAAAGCTGATGGCGCAGCTTATCGGCAAAACGAACAACCTTGTCCTCAATCGAAGGGCAATAGCGCGGCCCGACACCCTCAATAACCCCGCTGTAAAGCGGGCTGCGGTGAAGATTGGCGCGGATTATCTCGTGCGTGCGCTCGTTTGTATAGGTAAGGTAGCAATCCGCGCGATTCGTGAGTGTTTCGGTTGTGCGGAAAGAAAACGGAACTATTACTTCATCTCCAGGCTGGATTTCCATCTTTGATAAATCGACTGTTTTACGATTAACGCGCGGCGGCGTTCCTGTTTTGAAACGTCTTATATTAAGCCCCAAATCCGTCAGGCAGGCGCTGAGCGGCAAGGCCGCTGCAACGCCGTCAGGTCCCGATTGAATTAGGACATCGCCGATGATTACACGTCCTTTTAGGTACGTTCCGGTGCAAATAACCGCCGCTTTGCAGCAATAGGTCGCCCCGGTGTGTGTTCTTACAAAGGCGACTTTTCCATCAGGCGCACCAATCTCGACTATTTCCGCCTGCTTCACTCGCAAGTGCTCCTGCTGCTCCAGCGTATGCTTCATAACGCTCTGATATTTACGTCTGTCTGCTTGAGCGCGAAGTGAATGTACGGCAGGGCCTTTTCCGCAATTTAGCATTCTGTACTGTATGCAGGCCTTGTCCGCGGCAACACCCATTTCACCGCCCAATGCATCTAGCTCGCGCACAAGATGACCCTTTCCCGTCCCCCCGATAGCGGGGTTGCAGGGCATATTACCGCATGTATCAAGATTTATTGTAAATATTATCGTGTCAAGTCCCATTCGGGCGCAGGCAAGAGCCGCCTCTATCCCCGCGTGACCCGCCCCAATAACCGCAACGTCGCAATTTCCCGCTTCATAGTTCATACTAAGTGAAACCTCCTGTGCGCCTTTGCGCACAAATCAATAAGAAACACCTCCCATTAGGAGGCCTTTAAACAAAACAATCAGCACCTTAAAACACAAAAGCCTGTACTTGTGAACACAAATGCAAGACTAACTATATTCACTAATACTGACTATTATAATCTAACTTCAATACGCATGCAAATATTTTTGCTTTTACTTAATTATTACATTAACTTTGCGTTTGAATATATAATTCTTGACATTCACAAGGATTTAGGATACATTGACTGTGTTAGTACAAATAGTACAGACGAATTTCGGTCATTGGGGGTGCTTGTTTGTTTTCCATAAATTACAGGGATTCGCGGCCTATCTATGAACAAGTTCGGGACAGCTTGCGCCGAGCTATCATTACTGGTGTGATGCGAACGGACGACAAAATTCCCTCCGTCCGCGACTTGGCAGGACAGCTCGCGATAAATCCTAACACAATTCAAAAAGCCTATCGGGAGCTGGAAACCGAAGGCTACATCTACTCCGTTCCCGGTAAAGGCAGTTTTGTCGGCGAATGTCTGGAAGCGCGTGAAGTTCGCAAAAACGAGCTTTTCGGTAAGCTTGATTCGACGGTAACGGAGCTTAAGCATCTTAATGTGACAACCGACGAAATTTTCAGTCACATTGAGAGTTCTAAAATCAGGGAGGAACAGGCATGATAGAGGTCAGAAACGTCAGCAAAAGCTTTGATGGTTTCAAAGCACTAAACCAGCTTTCGATAAATGTTCCCACAGGCTCGATTTACGGTCTTGTCGGACCAAACGGTGCGGGAAAGTCGACAATAATTCGTCATATAACCGGAATCTACCGTCAGGATGAAGGCGAAGTGCTTGTTAATGGTGAGCCGGTTTACGAAAACCCGAGTATTAAAAAGGAGATCGCATACATTCCCGACGATGTGTTTTTCTTTGCCCAATCAAGCATCAAGGACATGATGAAGTTTTATAAAGGCGTTTGCCCAAGCTTTTCGGTCGAGCGTTATGAAAAGCTGCGCGAAGCCTTCAACTTGAATGAGAACAGTAAGATGCGCAGTCTTTCAAAGGGCATGCAGAAGCAGGCGGCGTTCTGGCTGATGGTTTCCATGTGTCCGAAGGTGCTGGTTCTGGACGAGCCTGTGGATGGGCTTGACCCCGTAATGCGCCGTCAGGTTTGGGGAATTCTTATGGCTGATGTTGCCGAAAACGGGACAACAGTATTAGTTTCCTCACATAATCTGCGTGAGCTTGAAGATGTCTGCGACCACGTCGGCATTATGAACAAGGGTCAGCTCCTGTTAGAGCGCAATCTTTCAGACCTGCAAGACAATATTGCAAAGGTACAGCTAGCGTTACCCGACGGAAAAACTCTTCCAAATGAGCTCAATGTGCTCCATCATAGCAGCACTGGAAGACTACAGACAATAATCGTCCGAGGAAAGTCGGAGGAAATAACAAATCAGCTTGCGACCTGTGAACCTCTATTTATGGATGTTATCCCCCTGTCGCTTGAAGAAATTTTTATTTACGAATTGGGAGGCGAACACTATGAAGTCAAAGACATCATTCTTTAACCGCACTCTGTTTTTGAATCTTCTGAAGCGTTATTGGCCTATATTTGCGGGATATTTTTTAGTATGGCTGATAGTTCTGCCAATTGCGCTTACAAACATACTTCAATACAACACATACACAGCGGAATTTAGCAATAATATTCTCGCGTTTGCAGCAGCTGCAGGCAGACAAATTCTGAATTCCGGACTTTACGGCGGAGTAATTATATCCGGAATATTCGGACTGCTTATCGCTATGGCGGCGTTCAACTATCTTTATAACGCTCGCAGTGTTTCCATGATATGCTCTCTTCCTATTAAGCGCGAGGGAACTTTCTTCTCGGTATTTTCATCGGGACTTGTTACGATGTTCGCAATCAACCTCTTTGTATTTCTCATATCACTATCCGTCACAGCAGCATACGGCGTGCTTTCCTTGAGCTATGTTTATCTTCTACAATGGCTCGCAATGGTCTGTATGTTGAACCTGTTTTTCTTTGGCTTTGCCTCACTTATCGCAGGTCTTACTGGACATATTTTGGTTCTCCCTATGGTTTATATTGTTCTCAATTTCACCGTATATGTTGTTGAGATGCTTGTGAGAACAATTATGGGTCTGTTCATTTACGGCTTTAGTGGAAACACTTCCTCAGTTTTGGCCGTACTCTCTCCCCCGGTTAAGCTGCTTATGAATTCCGGCATATCGGGTATTCTTGAGGAACCTGACAACTACAACAGTGCAGTCATCGGCTATAACTACACTGAATGGAAAATTGTTATAATTTATGCCGCGGTCGGAGTCTTATTTGCTTTATTGGCAATGCTTTTAATCAAGCATCGTCGTATGGAAACGGCCGGAGATGTTGTTGCCGTTAAGCCACTTAGACCCATCTTTAAATACTGCTTATCCGGTGGTTGCGCACTCGTTTTGGGGCTACTGATTTTTACAACGGCCTTCAATAGCCCAACCACTCTTACCGGAGTTCGCGGCACGATGCTTATGCTGGCATTTATGCTTTTTGGCGCTTTTATCGGCTATTTTGCCGCAGAAATGCTGATGCAGAAAACTTTGCACGTGTTTAAGGGCGGCAAATGGATTGGCTTCGGCATTACAGCCGTTTTAATTTCGGCATTTTTGATCGGATGTGAATTTGATGTTTTTGGGATTGAAAGCAAGCTGCCGGCGGCAAGTGAGGTAAAAGGCGTTTCAATCAACTCCGTTGGTGAAGCAGTGTTCTTTGAAGAACCGGAAAGCATTGCCTCTGCAATCAAGCTACACAGCGATATCATCACACACAAGGACGCAAACGAGCAATACACCGGAAACTATAACGTAAATTCTTACTATGTCACCATCATTTATACCTATAATAATGGAAAAACTCTGACCAGAGAATATCAACTTTACTCGGAAGCGAGCGACGACATCTATGCTCTTAACGATTTAATGAATGTAAAGGAAGCTATCGATTTCCGCAAGGAGCTTTCTGTCTCAGTCAGCATAGATACCATTGCGGATGCTTATATAAGCTATTTCGATAAGGCATCTGAAACCTACGCGAACATTGAGCTTTCTCCCGAAATGGCCTATCAACTATATTCAGAATGCATTATTCCTGACATAGAGGATTGCGTCTTGGGGAAAATCTGGATTGTGACAGACGAAACTTACAACAATAATGTTTATGATTGCACCGTGAATTTCTCGGTTGAGCAGCGAGTTAAGGACAATGTTTATAATAGCGACTACTTTTACACAACCCTTAATGTGGACTCAAAGAGAACGAATAATTGGATCGTTGAAAACTGCGGAATCACCTTAGCTACCATGGGAGAGAGTTCCGCTATGCAATATGCTTATTCAGACGGTAAGGTTTATGCGGAGAAAGCTGCCGAATCCATTGGATAGGATTTACGAATTTCCACTAGTGTAAAATGTATATAAAAAACGAAGCCGAAATTTCGGCTTCGTTTTTTATATCATTATTCTTCCTCGTACATTGAGAGCTTTGATCTAACTCCGTTTGCCTTGCATACAGGACGGAACTTCTGGAAAAGCTCAGTTTCGGAATGCGCCTGAAGGTCATCGAAGGTTTCCCACTTTTCGATGAGCATCATACGCTTTGGATCGTCAACGCTGATGAAAAAATCATACATTATGTTTCCCTTATCAGCGCGAGAGCCTTCAACAAGACCCTCAGTGCATAGTATCTTATAAAAATCCTTCATTTCAGTCGTTTCGCTGGTGAAAAGACAGTTGCAGATAACCATTGTCGAGTCCTCCGTAAATATAATTGCCTTTCGGCTTATGACAATTATGATATCACTTTTAGTTACCAAATGCAACGCAATTTGCCCCTTTTCCGCCTAGTTTTCTTTTTCACAATAACAAATTTAACAAATAGAAACCGGCATGAGCAGCTCGTCCGAAAATCGGATGAGCGCCCATGCCGGCAATGTCTCAGCGAGGCATTAAGCCCACGTCGAGTAATATTATATTAGGGCTTGGGGAAGTTGTACTCTCTGGTGGGAACAACCGTGTTGGGTTGTCTGGGAGGTGCGGGAGTATAGTCGTTCATATCGTAATCTCTGAAGTCCCACTCTTCAATAAGCGGGGTTGTGAGGATTTGATCCTTCAGCCACTGACGGAAATCAGGATGAGCAATCTTGATAAGAGCTTTGATACGATCAACATAGCTCTTGAGGTAAACATCGGCAAGACCGTACTCGGAAACTACGAACATAACATAGTTTTTGAGCATGGAAACGATGGAGCCTTCCGGCAGCCAAGGAACGATGTTTGACTTTGTTTCACCACAACTGCTGTCAACATAGGTTGAGCGCAGGCAAATGAAACTTCTGCCGCCCTTTGCGCGCTGTGCACCATAAATGTATGCAAAGGAGCCGCCCATGCCGGTATAGGGCTTAAGTCCCTGAGCTTCGGAGCAGGCCTGACCGAGAAGGTCAACCATGAAGGTTGCGTTGATAGCGACAATGTTCTCCTGCTCCATTGTGGAAAGCATTTCGATGCAGGTGGTTCTCGGATACAGTCTTACATCGTGCTGTGTGGTTGCAAGCCACTGGAAGCATTCCTCTGTGCAGGCGCCGGGGCTGGAGGCGCGGATTCTTGTAATCTTGCCGCTCTCGACCAGAGGCATCATGCTGTCGCAGAGAACCTCGGAGAAAACCTCGAAAGAACCGGGAAGCTTAGCAAGGTTCGCGAGAATCGCCTCGCCCAGTCCGCCGAAGCCGATCTGGACTTTATCGCCTTCTCTGATATACGGAAGGATGTAAGAAGCGACTATTTCGTCCATAGCTGTGGGCTGAGGAATGGGCAGCGCCATCATCTCGGTATCGTTTGAAATTATGTAGTCGAACTCGGTAATATGGATGAAGTTATCATCAAGTGGGCCGGGAGCAGGATAAACGCCGGTTGCGTCTATAAATCCGAATTTCTTGACAATACGCGGATCAAGGTTTGTTGTGCTGTTTGTTGTAACACCGTAGCATCCAACATTGCAATAGCCGTTTGCATCCGGGGGGCAAATCTGCAGAGCAGAGGTGTTTACACCGTATTCCCACATACACCAGGTGTATGAGTCATATCCGGCGCCGAGCACTTCAACTGTGTGCTCATCAATTCCCATGCGGTCTACTGGAAGGTTGTAGATGTTGAGAAGACGGAAGTGCTCCTTGGTGTCGTGATCAAAAATCATGTTTGCCGGGTAGTTAAATACATTGTACCAGAAAGTTACGTCATGGTACTCTTCCTTGTGCTCATAGAGGTAATCAAGGAAAGCGTAAGGAATGTTTGTTGCCTGTCCCATGTAGATTACATCGCCGGGCTGGATAGCCTTTGCAGCCTCTTCGATTGATACGAGATGCGATTTGTAGTATTCTTGCCAGTCAACGCTTAAGTCTTTCTTTGCCATTTAAATAAACAACTCCTTCTCCAAAAATGTTTTCAAAGTTCTTCAACTTTTGTTCAACATACGAGTAGATTTATTATACAACATATTGGAAATTTATGCAAGCAATAAAAAGGCTCAAGCGACGTCAAATGCGTGTTTTGGTCAATTACTATGAAATTATAAGAATATTTTGATATAATTATATAAAACTTAAGCTTCTATACATATATGCCTGAGCGCTTCGCAAATTGCTTGATAATATCCATATTTGACAGCTTAATATTACAATAGTATTTTATAAATAATTAGCCTACATTATCAGTTTTTCCTAAAACCAATCATGTATTTACATGTTGGAAAAAATTTAAATCCGAATAATATGAATATTATTCGGATATAATGCATATTTATGCAATTAAGCACTCCCAAACGTCCTCATCCAATAGGATTATTACGCAGGGAGTGCTTATCATTAGTAATAATTAAATATTTTGCTGCTGAATGTTAATTGAACGGGTCATATCCTTCAAAATCGTCTTCCTTAATAAGCGGAGTTGTGCAAATCTTTTCCATCAATTCTTTTCTGAAATCAGGATGAGCAATTTTGATGATAGCCTTAATTCGGTCCTTCAAAGTCTTCATGAAGACATCTGCAACGCCGTATTCAGTAACGATATTCATGACATATACCTTCGTGGTAGTGACGATGCAGCCTTCGGGCAACCACGGATGGACATTGGAGTGGAGATTGCCATCGTGGTCGGTATATGTGGAGCGCAGGCAGGTGAAAGCTCTGCCGCCCTTTGAGCGGATTGCGCCGTAAAGGTATGCGAAGGAGCCGCCGGGCCCGCTGTATGGGTTGAGTCCCTGAGCTTCGGAGCAGCACTGACCGATAAGGTCAATCTGGAAGGTAGCGTTGATGGCAACGATGTTATCGTTCGGCATAATTCCGAGCGGATCGATGCAAAGATTCTGTGGCAGGAAGCGGATTCTGCTGTCGGTAGCTGCCCACTCGAAAAATTCCTTTGAGCAAGCAGCAGGGCTTGAGCAGGTGATCTTTGTGAGGACGCCCTCTTTGCAGAGGTTCATCATGGATTCGCAGGCAACCTCGGAATAAACCTCAACGTGGCCGACATCGCGGAGGTTATTCAGAATTTCTTCGCCAAGCCCGCCGAAGCCAATCTGAACCTTATCGCCTTCCTTGAGGTAGGGCAGGATGTGATGAGCAATGTCCTTATCAAGCTCTGTCGGAGGAGATGCGGGGAATGAAACGAGATCTGTGGGGTTGTCAACGATGCAGTCAAGCTCGGAGACGTGTATGTAGTGTGTTTCATGAGGTCCGGGAACAGGATATTGGCCAGTCGGATCTATAAAACCGATTTTCTTTTTGATGCGCGGATCCTGAGTAACGGGTCCGTGTGTGCATACCTGATATGCGCCGACATTGCACCAGCCGTCTTCATCGGGAGGACAAAGCTGAATTGCAGCGATGCTTGCATTGTAGGCAAAAGGTCCCATCGGGAACAGGTCATAACACATACCGCCGCAGTCGATGTTGTTCATGCCAATCGCGACTCTCTCGAGGGGGAGGTTGAAGGCACTGAACATTTTAAAGTGTTTTTTTGCGTCAGGATTGAACACGATATCGGTGGGCATGTTCATTGCGTTGTAAACAAGAGTTACGTTGTGATATTCTTCACAGTGCTCATTGAGAAAATCAAGGAACGCATACGGTGTGCAAGCCGCGTTGCTTAGCCAAACCGTTTCGCCGTCCTTAATAAGGGCAGCAGCATCCGCCATTGTGCCGTGATGCTCCTCATAGTATTTTTTCCAGTCGATGCTTAAATTCTTCTCTGCCATAGTAGAATTACTCCCTTACCGAAAAATTATTTATACCGTATGCATTAAAAAATTACCAAACGCACCAGTAGAATAATTTTACATCAGGCAAAAATAAATTGCAACGAATTTGAGGTGTTTAAAAAGCCAGACTTTATGCAAAAAATTGTACAATTTGTATTATGTATTCATATCTATTAAGTAATGATTCGTTAATCAAGACCTGAGCATCCAGACATTCGCTCACGGATGCACAAAAACCGCGCAGTATTTCTGCACGGTTTTGCTTAGTTCGTGGACAAGTGCTTTAGAGGCGAATCAGATGAATATTCTCTTGAAATCGGGGTTACCGAGAACCTTTTGGTCATTAACCGGATTATAGTCGCTGAGATTCTCAAAGTCTTCCTCTTCAATGAGCGGAGTAGTGCAAATCTTCTCTTTGAGTTCCGCTCTAAAATCTGAATTCGCAATTTGTATAAGAGACTTAATGCGGTCCTTTAAGGTTTTGAGAAACACATCGGCTATTCCGTGCTCTGTTACAACAAACATTACAAAGTTTTTCGGAGTTGTCACAATGGAGCCTTCGGGCAGCCACGGTACAATGTTAGAATGGGTAACTCCGTCGTGGTCAAGATAGGTGGAACGCAGACATAAGAAGCTCCGTCCGTTTTTGGCTCTGGTCGCACCATAAAGATATGCAAAGGAGCCGCCTGTTCCGCTATATGGTTTCAATCCCTGAGCCTCGGAGCATGCTTGACCGATAAGGTCTATCATAAAGGTTGCGTTTATGGCAACAATATTTTCCTGCGGAATAACGCCCAGCGGATCGACACAATTGTAGATTGGCAGAAAATTAGCTCTAGTATCATCACGAATAAAATCGAAAAACCGCTGAGAGCAGGCGGCGGGGCTAGTAGCGGTTATCTTTGTAAGAACTCCTTCTTCGCAAAGGCCTGCCATGTTATCACAGGCGACCTCGGAATAGATTTCAAAATTACCGATGCTTTTTAGATTTGCAAGAATCTCTTCGCCAAGTCCGCCAAACCCAATTTGTACCTTGTCTCCCGAATGAATATACGGAAGTATATAGGAAGCAATCTTCTTATCATATTCAGAGGGAGGCATTGCTGGTATTGCATTGAATTCTGTATCGTTCTCGCAAACGTAATCAAACTCGGTTATGTGGATGCAAGTATTCTTTTTTTCGCCTTTCACAGGAAATTGACCTGTTCTGTCAATGAAAGCGATTTTCTTTGTAATTAGAGGATTGTTACAAATTATATCATTTGTGGACTGCCCATATGCCCCAACATTGCACCAGCCATCCGTATCCGGAGGGCAAACCTGAATCGCCAACGCATTGCATCCATAGACAAAGGGCCCCATGTGAAGCTGGTCATAATTGCAACCAGCAGACTCGGCAATGCCCATTTCTATTGACATTCGTTCAAGAGGTAAATTAAAGAAGCTAACGTTACGGAAATGCTTTTTTGTCTCCGGGTCGAAAAGCATGTTGAAGGGCACATTTGCACAATTGTGTATTAAGAAGATATCGTGATAGTCGTACTCAGGCTCGCTCATGTGCGCATGCATCTCATCGAGCATTGCATAAGGAATCTGAGTTGCCTGTCCCAGCCAAACTCTGTCGCCGGGCTTTATGGCACGAGCTGTTTCGTTCATTGTAATAAGGTGGTCTTCGTAGTACTTCTTCCAATCTGCCATTATCATTTCTAATCTCCTTTGTTATACCTTTCTTTGCAATATTGCTAATCCTGTCGCACTTCGCGCCATTATTGCTATCAATCCTTCGACTTATCTTCAGCCCACAGTGACACAAGTTTACACTAAATACCAGCAAAAATAAAGGTGTTTGTTAATTTATTAATAATGTGACAAATTTAAAAAGAAGCCGACCCGCACTTTCGTGTTTTATGCCAGTGCATGGGCACACGGTGCGAATCGGCTTCATATTTTCCTAATTAATTCAGGCCCTTATTTCATGAACTGCTCAATAGCCTTGTTCAAATCAACTAGTTTTTGTTTATCGTCATTAGCTACAGCTTCGGTAATACACTCAGTAATATGGTCCTGTAAAAGAACCTTTCCTGCATTATTTATCGCGGATCTAACAGCAGCCAGTTGAACAAGAACCTCGGCACAATCCCTGTCGGTATCTATCATTCGGATAACAGATTCCAAATGCCCGTTTGCTTTTGAAAGGCGGTCATGTACCGCCTTTTTATTGGTATGCACATGAGGGTGCGCACTCCCGTGCTCATGCTCATGCTCGTGACTATGTGCAGTCCCATCAGCATGGACATGATATCCCTGTTCGTCATACTCGGTTACATCATGCATAGCGGGTCACTCCTTTTACAGAAATTAATACTCGGGAATAATTTTCTTTAGGATTGCAATAACAGCCTGCGGGCAAGCGCTGTCAAGGGGAAGCTCAAACAATGAGGTGTTCTCGCGGTCATACTTGTTAACATCAGCATCTTCGGGCAGTTCGCCAAACACTTCAAGTCCGACCTTTTTTAGAAGCTCTTCCTTAGGCTGATCGTTGCGGACACGATTTAGCACAAGGCCTGTCATCTTAACATCGATGTTGTTTTCACCGGCATTAGCAACAGAAATAATTCCGGCCGCTGTCTGAAGGCTTCTGGCGGACATATCCGCCATAACGAGCAGACAATCAACGCTCTTAACAACGCGGCGGTTAAGCTGCTCGGGGCCTGCCTCGCCATCGATTACAACATAATCATAATCACCCGCGAGAGTATCAATTCCGAAACGCAGCAGCTCGTTGCAGGCGCAGAAGCAACCCGGCTCTTCCGGGCGCCCCATTGTCAACAGGTCAAAACCCTTGCCGTGAGCAAGAATGCTGCGCATTAGGTCTTTTGTCGGACCGTTGTTGAGCTGATCTCTGGCCTGACGCATACCGACAAGCTCGGCGCGAAGATTACTGACGGTCTTATCAACCTTCAAACCGGTTGTATAGCACAGGCTCATTGCCGAGTCAGCATCAATTGCAAGCACTCTTCCGGGAAAACGGTCTGCAAGTAAACGGATAAGAAGAGTCGAAACAACAGTTTTTCCTGTTCCGCCTTTTCCTGTAACGGCAATAGATTTAATTTTTTCCATATCATGTCCCTCGCTTTCCAATATGAATAATATGAATAGCTTTTGACCACGACCGTAGTTTTTTATGCTACGGTCGTGGACAATATTCAGTAAATGCTTATTTGGTAAAGTTCTTTGCGCCGACAACGGATTCCATGTACTCGCCAATTTGAGCACGGAGCTCATCGTTGGATTTGTAACGAGGATCAATAGCGTCGACATCGACGTACAGGGTGGGGATACCGTACTTTTCCTGAATGTAGTCTGTTACTATCTTTCCGGAAGCCCAAGTGTGCTTGCAGCCGACATGGCCCATGAAGATGGATACGTTAACCTTGAAATCGTCATACATCTTATCGATGGTCTTCAGCCAGTACTCAGTCGGGCCAGTTGCACCGTGGATCATCGGAACGAGAAGCATAGACTCAGCAAGCTGAAGCTTAACGTGCTCCCAGTTGTCAAGATCGTCGAAGATAAGACCATCTTGATAGCCGAAACCATCCATAACGGTGATTGCGCCGTAGGTCTTTTCCATCCAGTCCATTATGCCGGTGTTGGACCACATCATGTTCTGCATTAGGCATACGCGATAGGGCTGCTCGCCATCTGGGCATCTTGTTGCTGTCATACCCATATCGGTGAGCATGTTGCCCATCTCGAGCTGAGTCTGGAGCATTGAAGTAACCTCGGGAGTACCTGCCAGAGGAGCGATGATTTCGTTAAGAACAAGCATACGTCCGGGCAGTACGCAAGGAGTCTTTTTACGAAGATCGCCAAGCTCTGCGAGGATTGCGTAAGCCTTGTTGGATTCTTCGGTGATTTCTTTAAACTTCTCGTAACGAGCAGCATCCCACTTCATTCCGGTCAACTCTTCCATGAAGGGAACAAAAGCTTCAATCTGCTGTGCAAGATACTCATAGCCCTTCTGGTCATGACGGAAGGGGCAGTCAAAGGTAAAGCACGGGCAATCGAACAGACGCTCCATCATGGGGTATGCTATACGAGCGGAGTCGCAGGGAACGGTTGCGTGTACGAATGCATCAATCTTAACGCCGAACTCGCCCTTGAGTGCGCAGCCAAGCTGTGCCTTGTCGATAGCGCACATGCTGGTGGGAGCATACTTCTCTGTCTCGTCGATGTAGCGGCTGCAAAGGTCTTCCATTGAAGCGATACGGGTGGGGATGGTATCAAGGAAGAAGGGAACACAATCAAATGCGCGCATAATGGTTACGGGAACAGGTCCGCCGAAGGCAATAAGCTTTTTGCCGGCTGCCTTTGCGTCACGGATTTCTTCCCAAGTGAACTTCTGGATATCAACTGTCCACATTACTTCGGGCATGCCCTTGGAGAGCATGTGCTGATAAATGCTGTCAACCTGGTTGCAGGTCAAATCTATCATGTTAACCGGCTGGGTGGGATCAAAGTTCTGCTTTACTTCTGCCATTGTATTATCCTCCTTCTTCTTACTTATCTAACATTTCAACGAATGCTTCTGCACGGATAGCAAGCTGTCCGGCATTAGCCATCTGCTCTTCACGCTCAAGCTGAAGCATTGGAAGCCCGATAGCCTTAAGTTCCGGCTCGAGATAATAAGACTCGCCGCCCCAGCATTCGCAGTTCTGCATCTTCTGATAAATGACACCCTGTACGCCATAAGCCTTGCAATCTGCGACAATGTCCTTATGAAGAGCAGGACGACTGTCGAGGCTGCGAGGGCAAGCGATACGGTCGAGGTAATACTTAGCAATAGAACCCATAATGTCCTTGTCGTCAACAACGATCTGCTCGCCGAAGGCCTTGTAGCCGAAGCACATATTGTCAGCAACTATAAGTCCACCCTTGTCCTCGATAACCTTGAGGTACTCGGGGTTATCAAGTGCGGAGCCGATGAGCATCAGACGTGCGCGTGCTTCGATGGGCTTACGGTTCTTAGCTTCAGCAAGGAAATCCTTGAGAGCTGCGATGTACTCATCGATTGTCATGTCGCACTCTGCAAGAGTGATGGAGAGAACTTCTGCTCCGGTTACAACGGGCTTTTCAGCCTTGCGGAGATCATAGATCTGAGCGATAAGGGCGCGCATTTCATTTGTCTTTGCGATTGCGGCCTTAAGTGACTCATCAGTAATTTTTTTGCCGGAAACTTCTCCGAGCTTGTCTGCAAGAGTCTGGAGCTCAGCCTTGTAGTATCCGATAGTGGTTTCATTGGTTATACGGGGTGCACCGATCTGATAAATGAAAAGATTCTTTCCGGCCTTCTTGGAAATGTGATCCCAGTTGTCGAGGATGCGTGTGGGCATCATACAGCCGTCGGACTGAACCAGACCATCGAGGTCGTATGTACCATTCATAAGGTACTGGAGAATGGAGCGTGCATAGCTGCAGCTGAAGCTGGACATCCATGCTTCTGCGTCACTGCTGTCAACACAGTTTGTTGCTCTGAGACGTACGGGAAGAATATCAGCTGCATAGAAAAGTTCTTCAGGAACGTGGCAGCACACATATCCTAATGCCTTTTTGCCGGAAGCTTTCCAAGCTTTTACGGATTCGCTTGAAATGTTGGTCTCGAATAATTTTTCGTAACTCATGTGTCTCCTCCTTTAATTTCTTAGGAAAAAATAATTTCAATCTCGCCAGACCATTTTAATCGACAGCCTGGTGCGAAATAAAATTCTATACTTGTGCTCCTCACCAAGAGAAGCCGATTGCGTTGGCTGTACAGGCGGTTGCGCAGAGTTCCTTATCTGCGCCCGACTTGCATTGCGCGCAGCTTGTTTGCAAGGTGTTGCGGGCATCCTCCCGAATCAGCACTACTTCGTCGTCAAAATCGTCCAACTCTGTTGCAAAAAGCTTTTCTGGACAAGCACTGATGCAGCCCTTGTCCGAGCACTCCGCACATTTTGAGGTGTCAATTTTAATGTAATAGTGACCGGAACCATCTTCATAGCCATAATTTGCTATCATGATTTTTGACTCCTTCCAACTTGCGCTTACGCACTGAGCACCCGCTCATGTGCGCAAGGACTTGATACTTACAGACCTTCTTTTGCTCTCTTCTTCTCAACGAGTTCCTTTGCGATTAAAGCAGCACCCAAAGCACCGGCAATCTGAGTATCCATGGTGGGGGCGAGAGCTTTAATGTTCATCAGCTTCTCGATGCGGCGTGTTACACCGATGTTTTTTGCGATACCGCCGGTGATAGCGAAATCCATTTCCATCCCGTTGCGCTCAAGCAGACGTACAACACGAAGTGCCATAGCGTGGCAATATGCCGCCAAAACCTTTTCCTTTGTCCAGCCGGCGCGCATGAGCTTTGTTGCTTCGCTCTTTGCGAAGATGACGCAGGTCGAGGAGACCGGTGCGGGTTCTTCGTCGATCTTGAAGGACATTTCACCGATATCTTCAACGCGAACTGCGAGCAGGTTTGCGATAACTTCCATGCCGCGGCCTGTTCCGGCTGCACACTTATCGTTCATCATAAAGGATGTAACTGTTCCTTTTTCATCGCAGTGAATGGCTTTGCAGTCCTGTCCGCCCATGTCGAGGATGGTGCGAACTGTGGGTCCGTAGATGTAGTTGGCCCCTCTTGCGTGGCAAGTGATTTCCGTAACCGTTTTGTTAGAGAAAGGTACGTTAACACGGCCGTATCCGGTTCCTATTGTATAAGTAATATCCTCAAGTGTCAATCCGGTGTCTTTCATAGCCCAGTTGATTGCGCCGATTGCTGAGTCAGGGCTGTTCGAACCGGTTCTCATGTTTGAATAAGCATAGGGTACGCCGTCTGCCAGAATGACAGCCTGGGTGCTAGTGGAGCCGATGTCAACACCGGCGGTGATGAGCTTTCCGTGCCAATCAGGAATTTCTGGATTCTTCCAATTGGACTCTGTCCATCTCCAATAATCTATTTTCTCAATTTCAGCCATTGTCTTATCCTCCGTTTACTGATTCTCGGCAGCAAAAAGCGCCGCGCCGATTGCACTTATGTACTGGTTATTATCGGGCGTTATGATTTCTCTGCCGAAAACCTTCGACATGCAGCTGACTAAGCCCTTGTTGAATGCAGGTCCACCTATCATTGAAAAGTGGTCAGTGAGGCCCACTCTGCGTATCATGGATGCAATGCGGTTTGCAATACCCATATGAACACCGTATGCGATGTCTTCTCTGGTTTCCTTAGCGTGAATCAGAGAAATAACCTCGGATTCGGCGAAAACAACGCACTGAGCGTTGGTAGCCAGTTCCTTAGTATGGCGGAGAGAAAAATCCCCCATTTGCTCTGTCGTAATTTGAAGAGCACGCGCCATCGCTTCAATGAAGGTTCCTGCGCCGGAAGCGCACTTGTCATTGACTTCGTACTTCATAACAGTTCCGTCGCTGTTCAGACGGATGACACGGCAACTATCTGCGCCCATATCAATAACTGTGTCGGTTTCCGGAAGCACAAATTTTGCGCCTCTTGCTGCAGCGCCAACTTCGTTAATCTCGGAATCGCCCCATTTGACAATTTCGCGCCCAACGCCGGTAATTACCAGACGGCTAACGTCAACCTTCGCAATACCTGCTTTTTCCAAAGCGATTTCATAAACTTTCTGTGCTGCTAAATCTGCGTCGAACTCTGTCGGGAGTAGTGCCATAGCAACAACCTTGTTGTCCTTTATTATGACTCCTTTAGTGTTCTGACTGCCACAATCGATTCCTGCGGTTATCATATATTGTTCCTCCTTATAATGCTATGCCAACGGATAATAAGTTATCTGTTTTTCGCCGGCATCTGGATCCACATAGCTATTATTGAGCAAAAAATGTGCCAATTCGTCGACTTTTTACAAAGTATTACGCTTATCACAAATTATCAAACCTATTTTTGTGATTAATGATAAAAGGCCTGCTTTTCTGAGCCTATCTGCGCCCTTTTCAATTATAATCAAATCTTAACCAGGTCTAAAACCGTCGTATATCGGTCGCAACTGATACACATGTTGTTCCATTATTGTTTCTGATATGCGTCATTTGAGGCAGCAATTTGTGTTTTCGCTTCAAATAAGGGGGAGTAATAAGAGATTTTATGTTATATTTTGAAGTCTTTTATGCATATCATGATGCATTTTTCAATAGTTTGTTTGAAAGAAAATTCTTTTCTTTCAAACAAACTATCTATTAATGAAGTATTTTTCGGTCTGTTTTGCTTGGGTTAGGACAAGCAGAAAACATCAACTCACAGTTATATATTAGAGCAATAGGGAAGCCAATTTAATTAGCACAATATAATTAGTCATTAGTCTACAAATATGGCCGTTATAATATGGCACTTGTGCTATGTGGCCACTCGTTTTTATATCTGAATTGTTATACTTAATGCACTTTACGTAAAAAGCGCTCCGAGGGCAAATAATGTGCCGAGCTTGTTTCCGAGTGGAATAAGTGTGCCAATTGTGCTTCACTGTGTATAGAAAAAGGGCGGAAGCAAATAATTGCTGCCGCCCTCTGAACGCTGAAATGTAGTATTTTCCTTATTACTTGTTGACGACTGTGTCAAAGTAATCGCCGAGAGAAGCCTGGATTTCCGGCAAAGACTTATAACGTCCATCAATACCATCGATGTCAAGATACAGGGACGGAATGCCGTACTTGTTCTGAATCATATCGGTAACAATCTTTGCAACAGCCCAGGTGTGCTTGCAGCCGATGTGGCCGAGGAAGATGGAAACATCGGGTTCGTAATCTGCGAAAATCTTGTCTACGAGATAGGTGTATGTATCGACCGGACCGGCAGCGCCGTGTATCATGGGGTTATTCTGCATCTTCTTGCCCATGGTTGCAAAACAGTCATGTCTGTTGTTGAGATCTTCATAGATATCGCCGTGCTGGAAGCCGAAAGCGTCCATTATTGCGACGGTATCGTGCTCTCTTTCCATCCAGTCCATGATACCCGAGGAAGACCAAGGCATGTTCTGAAGCAGAGCTGCACGATGCTTCTCGCCGTTGGGGCAGGGACCCATGCCGAGCTCAATCATCATCTGTCCGACTTCAAGCTCCTGCTGGAGCAGGTTGCCCATTTCTGGATAGCAGGCCATAGCGTTGGAGGTTCCGTTAAGAACCAGCATACGTCCGGGCAGCGGGCAGGGCTTATTCTTGCGTAAATCGCAGCATTTGCCCTGAAGATCGAAGGTTACGTTGGAGTAGCCCATAGCTTCCTTCATTTTGTCCCAGTCGAGCTTCTTGCCGGTGAACTCTTCCATGAAGAGAACAAATCTTTCGATCTGGTTGACCATGTATTCTGAACCGCGCCAATCTCTGCGGAAGGGGAAGTCGAAGGCGAACGTCGGAACCTTCATCATTCTCTCCATGTTGGGATATACAACACGGGATGAGTCGCAGGGAACGGTGGAATATACAAACGCGTCAGCCTTAACGCCGTATTGATCCTCAACGAGAGTGCCGAGATAAGTCTTGCACAAACCGCAGGTTGTTGGGGGAACGTAACGCTCAGCAGCATCGATGAACTTACCTGTCAAAACCGGGTTCGGGGAAAGACGGATGGGAATTGTGTCCAGATAAACAGGAACACAGTCAAAAGCGACAATGATGTCAACAGGAACCGGGCCGCCGAAGAAAACGAGCTTTTTGCCGTTCTTGTGAGCGTCACGAACCTGATGCCACATATCATACTGAATCTGGAGAGTCCAAAGGAGATCTGGATTCTTTTCCTTCATACGCTCCATTTGGCCTTCTACCTTTTCGCAGCAGAAGTCGAAAACGGACATTTCTCCGGCCATTACGGCATCTTCAAGTCTAGTATCCTTTGCCATGTTTTAGTCCTCCTTTTCAATCATTTCGATGAATGCTTCCGCACGGATAGCAAGCTGTCCGGCATTTGCAAGGTGCTCTTCGCGCTCAAGCGTAAGCATCGGGATTCCGGCTTCCTTGAGCATCGGCTCGAGGAACATACTCTCGCCGCCCCAGCACTCGCAATACTGCATTTTCTCGTATACAATGCCCTCAACGCCGAATTCCTTGGCAGTGTCGACAATCCACTCCTGCATTCTTTCGCGGTTGTCAAGCATACGAGGACAGACAAGACGGGTCAGGTAGTAATCGGCGACAGAACCAAGAACGTCCTTGTCGTCAACTTCAATGGAATAGTTAAAAGGTCTGGAACCGTAGCAGAGAGCGTCGTGTACGAACAGGCCGCCCTTATCCTCGATGACCTTGAGGTAACCGGGGTTGTCCAGAGCGGAGCCGATGATCATAAGACGTGCGCGCTTATCTGTGATTGGTGCGCGGTTTTTGGCGTCTGCAAGGAAAGCCTTGAGGAGCTCGATGAACTCTTCAACGGTGAGATCACTGTAAGCCAGAGTAATCTTGAGGCAGTCTTCGCCGCTGATGACGGGGTTTTTCTCCTTGCGGAGCTCATAAACCTTCTGAACCAGCTCGCGAGCTTCGTTGTACTTTGCTATGGAAGCCTTCAGCTTCTCATCGGTCAACTTGTTGCCGGTGAGCTTCTCAAGAGCCTCAATGAGATCCTTAAGCTCGTCGACATAAAACGAATGTCCAAGATCTTTGTAGGTTCCGTATACACGGGGAGCAGCAAACATCATGTGGAAATTGCCGCTGTTCTTGATCTCGTCAGTATACTTTGCGTTATCAAACGCACGCCATGACATCATGCAACCATCAGTTGCTACGATACCATCGAGGTCCGAATACACGCCATCGAGCCAGTGCTGAACGATGCCTCTTGCATAGCTGCAGCTAAATGTGGACATCCATGTGTCTCCGTCGGGAGTTTCGGTAAGGCCTGTTGCTCTTAGACGGACGGGCATAATATCCAGTGCGTGCAGAATTTCTACAGGTACATGGCAACATACAACACCAAGTGCTTTTTTACCTTGTGCTTTCCATGCTTTTACTGAATCGCTCGAAATCTCTGAATTGAATAATCTCTGGTAATCCATGTGTCTCCTCCTTTTAATTCTTGGGGCAATAATTTCAAGCCTATGGAGGTGTCCAACCTGCAATTCAGGCCAAAACACCTCATAAGTTAAAATTTAAGGTTGTTGATACTCACCAGCGTGAGTACCTGCGGTTCAACATTAGAAACGCTATTTCGTATGAACGACCATTGAATTAAGCCAATCATACGTCTTATATTCTACAATCCTAACTTAGAAATGTCAATTCGCGAAAACATTTCTGTTGTTTAAACGATAAAAGGCGCGGAATTTTGTGCAATACTGCAAGGAATTTTGCAATACATATAACTAATCAGATATGTATATATCTCATAATATTTATGTATCGCTTTTTTGAAATATGCACAAGTCCGTACCAAACTACTTCATTACTACCGTTTCAAAGTATTCAGCTATTTGAGCTTTGATTTCGTCGCCGGATTTATAGCGACCGTCAATAGCATCAAGGTCGACATACAGTGTCGGCATGCCGAATTTCTCCTGTACCATATCAGTAACCATCTTTGCAGAAGCCCAAGTATGCTTGCATCCGACATGTCCGAGGAACATCGACACATTGGGGGAATACTGCTCGAAAATGTGTTCAACCATTTTCACGTGGTTTTCGCTCGGTCCGGAAGCGCCGTGAATCATTGGGTTGTTCTGCATCTTTCTGCCCATTACCTTCAAACAATCACGCCTGTCATCCATGTGCTCATACATAATATCGCCTTGGAATCCAAAGGCATCCATTACCGCAACAGCATTATATTCCTTTTGCATCCAATCCATGATACCGGCATTGCCCCAAATCATGTTTTGCAGCATTGCAATACGGTATTTTTCATCTTCGCAGGCGCCCATGCCGAGTTCAACCATCATTTTTCCGACTTCAAGCTCACTCTGATAGAGGTCTCCCATGATGGGATAGCAGGCAACGGCATTTGTTGTTCCATTCAAGACCAACAGACGTCCAGGCAGGGGACAGGGCTTATGCTTACGCAAATCAGCGCACTGCCTTTGAAGGTCGAAGTTCCGGTTTGCATTTTCCATAAAATATTTGAGTTTGTCCCAATCAAGCTTATGGCCTGTGTGCTCTTCCATGAAAGCAATTAAATCTTCCATTTGATCCGCGAGGTATTCGGCACCGCGCTCGTCCCTGCGGAAGGGCATGTCAAAGCTGAAGGTAGGAACGCCGATAATCTTTTCCATCGCAGGGTATGCAACACGTGAGCTATCGCAGGGAACAGAGTTGTAAATGAACAAATCGGGCTGCATGCCATAATCTCCGCAAAGCCATGCTCCGAGCTCAACCTTGTCAAGTCCGCACATAGAAGCGCCGACATATTTTTCGGTTTCGTCTATGTATTTCGCTGTCAATGTGGGGTTGGTGGACAGACGGAAGGGAATGGTGTCAAGATAAAAGCCGACACAATCGAATGCCGCGATGAGCTCTGTAGGTACAGATCCGCCGTAAAAAACAAGTTTTTTGCCGTTTTTGTGAGCATCACGGAAACCATCCCACATAAACTTCTGAATTTCCATCGTCCAAAGCATATCGGGATTTCTTTCCTTCATGCGCTCAATGGAGGCGTCTACCTTTGCGCAGGCAAACTCCGTTATTGTCATTTCGCCTTTTAAAACGAGTCCTTCAAGATCTTTAACGTCAGCCATGTCTTAGTCCTCCTTCTCTATCATTTCGATGAATGCTTCGGCACGAATTGCAAGCTGACCCGCGTTAGCCATCTGCTCTTCACGTTCAACTGTCAGAAGTGGGATACCCTCGTCTTTAAGTCTCTTCTCAAGCAAGACATTTTCTCCGCCCCAGCACTCGCAGTTCTGCATTCTCTGATAGATTATGCCGTCCGCTTTGAAGTCTCTAACTGACTTGATCACGTAATCGTGCATTTCTATGTGTTTATCCATCATTCTCGGGCACACAAGACGCTCAAGATAATACTTTGCAATAGAGCCCAGAACATCCTTTTCGTCGATTTCCATAGGTTCTCCGAAGCCTCTTTCGCCGAAGCAAAGAGCATCCGCCACAACGAGTCCTCCCTTGTCCTCGATGACCTTCAAATATTCAGGGTTGTCAAGCGCCGAGCCAATTACCATAATTCGAGCACGGGCATCCGTTATCGGAGTGCGGTTCGCAGCGTCAGCAAGAAAAGCCTTGAGCAGCTCTATATATTCATCGACAGGCATATTTGTTGAAGACAGTGTCAGCTTGAGCATATCGGTCCCGCTGATAACAGGGTTTTCCGCTTTGCGCAGTTCGTTAACCCTCTTCATAAGTACGCGAGCCTCGTTTTGCTTTTCCACAGCAGCTTTAAGCTTATCGTCGGTTATTTTATTGCCGGTGAGCTTTTCAAGGCCTTCGATAAGATCCATAAGCTCAGCCTTGTAGAAGGGCGTCGTTCTGGCATTGCTGAGGCGAGGAGCTCCAATCTGCATTATGAAACGGCCCTTGCCCTCTTTTGCATCAATATACTTTGCGTTATCGTAAATACGCGCCGCCATCATGCAGCCATCTGATGCTACAAGCCCATCAAGCTCATAGGTCCCGTCAAGCCAATACTGCAATATAGCCTTGGCAAAGCTGCAGCTGAAACTGGACATCCATGTTTCAGCTTCGCTGCTGTCAACGCAATTTGTTGCTCTCATGCGAACAGGAAGTACATCCGCCGCATAAAAAATTTCCTCCGGAACATGACAGCAAATAACACCCAGTGCTTTTTTACCTTGGGCTCTCCATGCTTTTGCTGCCTTCGTTGAAATGTCTGAGTCAAACAACTTCTGGTAATCCATGTCTTTCCTCCTTCTTTTTTGAACCGCGCCTGCTTTGTTAAAGATTGACAGCACTAAATCGCATTGGCCCTGTCCCGACCAATGCCAACATAGGTACTCGGATGCCTGCGTCCCTGCATCGCGAATGCTTTTGTTTGCCTAATTAATGCTGTGAACCTGCTTAGTTTTGCGGGGGGAAATGAATTCTTTTGCTACGCCTCTGTGTGTATTTATTGTAAAATCACGAAATTAATAGCGCATTTACACATCTGAAACAATAGATATTATGAAATCACGTGAAAATTATAACACCGCACTTCAAGTAAATAAAGTCTTTTTGTCTTTGTGACGTCTACACTTGTTCACAAAAATTAGGCTGAATTTTCGCTATTTTGTCTTTTTAGGTATTTCCTAGAAAAAATTTCGTTAACGGAAGAAGGCACGAATCAATAAATTCGCGCCTTCTTAAATGCTGCATATTAATTTGTATTTTACTTGAAAAATAAATTAGAATACTTAACAATCATACTTTTTGCTCATTTATGACGCAAGCAAACTAAATTTTGACGACAGTTGTGAGGTATTCACCGATTGCGTCCTGAACCTCTTCAGCGGATTTATAACGTCCGTCAATGCAGTCAACGTCAAGCAGCAGAGTTGGGATATCGTATTTCTCCTGAATGAAATCGGACAAAATTTTTGTAGAAGCCCAAGTGTGCTTGCAGCCGACGTGTCCGAGGAAGACTGAGGTGTTGATGTTGAAGTTGTCCATAAGGTAGCTAATTCTGTCACAATAATAATCGACAGGACCGGCGGCACCGTGGATCATCGGAAGGTTCATCATCTTAACCGCCATAACCTTTAAGCAGTCATCAAAATTGCTCAAATCCTCATAAATGTCGGGGTGATAGTGTCCCAGAGCGTCCATGATGCAGATAGCGCCGTATTCGCGCTCTAAGTAGGAATAAGCCTTGAGCTGAGTCCAGAGCATGTTCTGGAGGAAGAGCATTCGGTATTTTTCACCGTTCATGCAAGCGCCCATCTCCATGGCAATCATCATCTCGCCCATTTCGAGCTCTTTTTCGAGGAAAGCAATCATAGCAGGGTCAGCTGCCATTCCGCTCATGCAGGCGTTTGTGACAAGAAGCATCCCAGGCAGCGGACAGGGGGTATGCTTTCTAAGGTCTGCCAGTTTTCCGATAAGCTCGTTTGTCTTATTGGCGACCTCCATGCTGGCTCTCATCTTGTCCATGTCAAGTTTTTTGCCTGTGAGCTCTTCCATGAAGGTGATGAATTCCTTAGTCTGCTGGACGAGGTACTCTACGCCGCGCGCATCTCTGCGGAAGGGAAGATCGATGTTAAATACGGGGCAGCCCCACATTTTTCCCATAATCGGATATGCAATTCTTGAAGAATCGCAGGGAACTGTCGAATATACAAAAGCGTCAGGTACAACACCATATTGATCAGCGAGAAGTGCACCCATCTCGACTTTGTCGATTGAACACATACTCTGGTTTGTCTTTGCCTCACACATATCTACAAACTTTGAGTTCATATCGCCTTTTGGAGCGGTGCTCAAAGGTAGCTGGTCCAGATAGTAGGGCTGGCAGTCAAAAGCATAGATGATATCAACGGGCATAGGTCCGCCGAAAGCGATTAGCTTTTTACCGTTCTTGTGAGCATCACGAATCTGTCCCCACTGTGCAACCTGTAGGTCATAAATCCATGCGCTGTCCGGGTCCTTGTTAAGAGTATGTGCAAGCTTACCTTCGCACTGGCTTGCAATATAATCGGTGGTGCTTAGCTCTCCACTCATAACCTTTAATAAGTCAGTATCAACCATTGCCATATTTTAGACCTCCTTTTCAATCATCTCGATGAATGCTTCCGCGCGGATTTCAAGCTGACCTATATTTGCCAACTTCTCTTCACGCTCAAGGTAGAGGATTGGAACTCCAGCATCCTTGAGAGCCGGCTCGAGGTATGTGTTTTCGCCGCCCCAGCATTCGCAGTTCTGCATTTTTACATAGAGGAGGCCGTCTACCTTATAGTCTGTTGCTCTGTTTACGATGAGATTATGAAGCTGGGGGCGATTGTCAATCATGCGAGGGCAAACGATGCGGGTAAGATAATAATCAGCGATTGAGCCGATGACATCATTTTTGTCAACCTTAAGCTCATCACCGAAAGTCATGCTACCAAAGCAAAGCGTGTCGGCAACGATTAGTCCGCCCTTGTTTTCAATTGCTTCGATATATCTTGGATCATCAAGAGCACTGCCAATAACCATTAGACGAGCGCGATAATCAGCTACAGACTTCCTGTTTGGAACATCTGCAAGCAAGGCCTTAAGCAGCTCTATGTATTCCTCGACAGGCATATTGGTTGAAGCAAGCATAACTCTCATTACCTCGGCACCAGTAAGCACCGGGTGTTCTGCTTTTTGAAGTTCGAGCACCTTCTTTACGAGAACGCGAGCTTCGTTATAGGTTTCAACGGATTTGATGAGCTTTTCATCAGTGACCTTGTTCCCGGCGAGCTTCTCCAAGCCCTCAACAAGAATCTGTAACTCGCCCTTGTAATAGGCCCTCGTTGTAGCGCTGTTCATGCGCGGTGCGCCAATCTCGATAATTGTCTGCTCTTTGCCGGCCTTTTTGGAATAGGCCTTCCAGTTGTCATAGATTCTTGCAGCCTGCATGCAGCCATCGGAGGTGACAAAGCCGTCCAAATCGTACACGTTGTCAATTAGATACTGAAGGATTGATTTCGCGAAGCTGCAGCTAAAGCTGGACATCCATACTTCCGCTTCACTGTAGTCCTCGCAGCCTGTGGCGCGAAGTCTAACGGGCAGCACATCCGCCGCATGGAGTAATTCCTGCGGGACGTGGCAGCAAACTACACCTAGAGCTTTTTTTCCCTGTGCTCTCCAAGCGCTGATTGCGTCTTTGTTGATTTCCGATTCGAATAGTTTCTGATAGTTCATGCGTGTCCTCCCTTTTCGTCCATATAATAAATGCTTAGCTGATTAATGCATATATTGCTCCTTAATATGAAAGGATTATGGGAATTAGCTCTTCCCGGAACGAAATTTCTTCTAATATAACGATTATATTCGCGAAGATGTCCAAATTTCCTCAAATAACCCCCCTATAGGGTAACGCCTTTTTACCCGAAACGCAACGCAATATATGCACCATTTACAAAGTTTGTCAGTAATGCCATAAAGGAATTGTTATAAATTCATATGCAATTCTGATATGGATCTGCCTTAAGGGTACAATTTTTTATTTATTTCGGGAATCAATATATATCTAGATATGAACACAAAAGTTGAAAAATAATTTCTATAACAGTTCACTTTCAACAAATAATGAGTTATAATGCCAGAAGTGTTGCTAAAAAGACAGTTTACAAGAGCTTTTTCTATAAATGAATATAAAAAATTCGTGCCTCGTTACAACGACTGCATATTGTTTTGTTTCATGAGCACATCAAAAGGAATGGTAAATTATATGATTAAAAAAGTTATCAAAAAACAGGAAAATGCATACGATTGCTTTGTGTGCGGATTGGATAACAACAGCGGACTTAAAGCCGCTTTTTATGAATTGGAAGACGAATCGGTGGTCGCTTTAGCAGTTGCTCAGTCAATTCATCAAAGCTATACAAACACAGTACACGGTGGGGTCATCACCGCCCTTTTGGACGAAACCATTGGCAGAGCTGTTAAGATTAACGAGCCCGAAACCTGGGGAGTAACTGTTGAAATTAACGTAAGCTTTAAAGCGCCAGTGCCTTATGATTCTCAGCTGCTTATTACCGGCAGAATAACAGAGAACAGCACAAAGATTTTTGTTGGTGAGGGTGAGCTGATTTTGCCCGACGGCACTGTTGCAGCTTTGGCTACCGGCACTTTTTATAAAATGCACGCAAGTCGTCTTGAAAGCAGGGGCGCGGACAGAAACATGATGCAGCTATATATTTTTGATACCGATCCAACGGAAATAGATATTCCGATAAATGTACATAACGAGGTTAACGCTTAATCTTAACAAACAATAATAACAAACAACGGCAGGTAAGGATAATGTACTGTGAGAGAATTAAGTGCAGGGAGCTTGAAAAGCACATCATGAGTGCCGAAGAGGCTGGGTCTTACATAAAATCAAATATGACAATCGGCATGAGCGGCTTTAGTACGGGTTCCCCAAAAGCAATTCCAATTGAAATGGTAAAACATACAACGGGCCTGACTGTTATTCAAGGTGCCGGGCTTGGAGTTATTGACGAGCTGGCTCACTCCGGTGCAATCTCGCGATATGCCGCTTTCCAATGGAGCCGAGATATGCGTAATACGATTAACAACGGAGAAGTAGCGTTTACGGATATTCACTTGAGTCAGCTTTCCGATAAGCTTCGAAAAGGCGTTTTCGGAAAAATCGATTATGCGATAATTGAGTGCTCCAAAATTAATGAAGATGGCGGAATTGTGCCCTCCCTTTCGCTTGGTGTGTCAAATGTACTTCTCGAATGTGCCGACAAGGTTCTTTTAGAAATAAATTTGAAGGTTCCTACACAAATTGAGGGCATACACGATATCAGCAGCAATCCCTATAAACCGCTAAACGGTATTCTTGAAAGAACAGGCGAAACCGTGTTTCACTGTGATCCGAGCAAAATTGTGGGTATAGTAATCACAGAAAAAGAAGAAGAAAAAATCAACTTCAGAGATACAAATGTGCTTTATCAAGACATAGCACATCAAGTGCTTCGCCTTTTGGAGAAAGAAATAACCGAAAATCGCTTGCCGCGAGATTTCACATTACAGGCCGGCGTCGGAGGCGTTGCAAATGCTGTGCTTCAGGGTTTGAGCGAAGGCGGGTTTACGGGACTGAAAATGTATACCGAGGTTTTGGCAGACGGAGCTCTTAGTTTTATAAAAAGCGGTGTTATAACCGAGGCTTCGACAACAACTCTTGATTTATCGCCGGTGGGACTTGAGTCATTTTTCGAGAATATTGATTTTTATAAGAAGCATATCATTTTGCGCCCACTTGAAATTTCAAACGGCATAACACAGATAACAACGCTTCAGCCTGTGGCGATGAACACGGCGCTTGAGGCTGATATTTACGGAAATGTCAACTCCACTAACGCAATGGGCTCAACTATGCTAAATGGAATTGGCGGGTCGAACGACTTTTGCAGATGCTCTAGGCTCTCGATATTCATTACGCCCTCCACTGCGAAAAACGGCGCAATTTCGAGCATTGTTCCGATGGTATCACATGTGGACAGCACAGAGCACGATGTCGACATTATAGCTACGGAATATGGTTATGCCGACCTGCGAGGCAAATCACCCAAGGAGCGCGTCAAAGAAATCATCGAAAACTGCGCTCATCCTGACTATCGCCAACCGCTATGGGACTACTTTAACAGCGCGGTTTTGTTATGTGGCCCGTGTCAGACACCGCATGACCTTTCAAATGCTTTTTCATGGCATCAACGGTTTTTGAAAACGGGTAGTATGAAGAACACCTAATAGAAGTAAACAAAAAGTGCGCCATTGTGTTGATGGCGCACTTTTTGTTATATGCTGTCCCAACGAGATACTGTTGAGACAGCATATATCTTATTAGGACAGTAAATTGTATTTTCGCTTAGCCGCAGGTGAGAGGGTTTTTTATTTGCGCTCTTTTTAGGTCGTCCTTTGTGATCATCTCTCTGCCTCTTAAGAAGCGCTTTAAGGCCTGCGGAACCTCAATTGATCCATCCGCCTGCTGATATTGCTCTACTATTGCGGGCAGAACTCTGCTGGTTGCAAGGCCCGAGCCGTTAAGCGTGTGGCAAAATTCAATCTTGCTCGAATCCTCACGGCGGAATCTGATTTGTCCGCGGCGTGCCTGATAGTCGCGTGCATTGCTGACAGAAGACACTTCTTTGTAGCCGCCCATAGAGGGAATATATACCTCAATGTCGTAGGTTCTCGACATTGAAGCGGAACAATCGCCGGCGGCAAGTTTTACAGTGCGGAATTTGAGTCCCAAATTCTTTACCAGCATCTCTGCCTTTGTAACAAGCTCTTCGAAAGCAGCGTCAGAATCCTCCGGTTTTGTTACTTGGAACATCTCAACCTTGTTAAACTGATGTCCCCTTATCATACCACGCTCCTCGGCGCGATAGGAGCCGGCCTCGCGGCGGAAGCAGGGGGTATAGGAAATGTACTTTCTGGGCAGATCTTCCTCTGTAAGAATTTCATCTCTGTGAATACTCACCAGCGCTGTTTCGGCTGTTGGAAGCAGAAAACGACGTTGTTCCTCTGTTTCTGACTCGACCCAATATACCTCATCCTTAAATTTGGGGAATTGGCCCGCGGCGAGACCGCACTCGTAATTGAGCATGTGCGGAACCATTAGTAATTCATAGCCTTCAAGCTGATGGGTTTCAATAAAGTAATTGAGTAAGGCCCACTCAAGACGAGCGCCCATTCCGCGATAAATCCAGTATCCGTTCCCGGCAAGCTTTGTGCCTCTGGGGTAATCGATAAGTCCCAAATCGGTGCAGAGATCGACATGGCTTTTGGGCTCAAAGTCCATTGTTCTGACAGAACCGAAAAATCGTAGCGGAGTGTTGTTCTCTTTTCCACCAAACTTCAAATCCGTGTCAGGGAGATTGGGAAGTGAGAGCATAAGCTCTGTGTACTCATCCTCAATTTGTTTGAGTTCGTTATCTAGAAGCTTAATCTCATCCTTAAGCGTATTCATTCGATTTAGAATTTCTGTAGTATCCTCACCGGCTTTTTTTAGTTGAGGAATCTCCTTAGAAACCTTGTTTTGCTCACTTTTAGCGCTTTCCGTTTTAAAAATTAACTCGCGGCGCATTCCGTCGAGAACTATAATTCTATCAACCGCCGTGTCACAGTCAACAAGCTTTCCCTTTAGGCGGGTTTTTACATCTTCTGGGTTCTCACGAATAATTTTAATGTCCAGCATTTGTTTCTGCTCTCCTTAATATATTATCATCAAAAATAATTAGAATCCGAAATTGTCAATAAAAGCTCAAACCGCTATGATAGTACTTTCAGTTATACTGAATTGTGGGGTATATGAGGCAAGCTCTCGGTTATTTCTAAGCTCAACAAGATATGAAAGAAGAACAATAACAATAACTGTTATAAAAAGACCAATCAAATAAGGCAGCAAGGGATATGTCTTCTTTTTTTCTTTGTTTTCAGTCTGTTTCACGGCTTAGCCCTCCTTTTATACTTCCGTATTTTAGAAGGGTGTCGATTAATGTTTCTCTATCGTCGCTACCATAATATGCCAATTCTATAGTTCCCTTTTTGCTGCTATCCTTTATAATTACCTTTCTGCCTAAGGCAACCTCAAGCTGTCTTTCGGTGTCCGCAAGATAATTGATTTTTATAGTTGTATTCGCTTCCGTCGGCTTCTCGCTTTTCGCCGTAATTAAAGCAACTTTTGATGCTAATATTTCTGTTTGGCGAACAGACAAGCTTTCTGAAACAACTTTTGTCGCAATTCGCAACTGCTCAGCCTCATCTTTCAGCGTTAACAAGGCTCTCGCGTGTCCTGCCGATATATCTCCGTCCTCAACCATCGCCATAACGGGTGGTGTCAGATTTAGCAGCCTCAGTGAGTTTGCAACTGCAGATCGTGATTTTCCAATGCTTTGCGAGGCTTCTTCTTGTGTCATTCCGTATTCTTCCATAAGAGTACGATAGCCTTTTGCTTCTTCTATAGCGTTTAAATCTTCGCGCTGCAGGTTTTCAACGAGTGCAAGCTCCATTGCCCTCTTATCGTCGGCTTCGATCACCCGGACCGGAACGTCGCGGAGACCGACTATTCGCGCTGCTCTCCATCTGCGTTCACCCGCGATTATTTGGTAATATCCTGAATCAAGCTTTCTAACTGATATCGGTTGAATCATTCCGAATTGTCTAATTGATTCCGCAAGTTCTTGTAGAGCCTCTTGATTAAAGACGTTTCGTGGCTGATCTGCTCGCGGTTCAACTTTTTCTATTGGTACGTTTAGCGCACCATTAAGTTCGTTTTCAAGCGAATCATCACCAAACAATGCCCCAAGACCCGTTCCAAGACCCCGTTTGTGTGTTTTTTCGGTCATATTGACCTCCCGTTTGTGTTTTCTTCTCTCCGTTGGTGTACATTACCAAAATAGTCTTGGCTGTTTTTCTCCTTGGGCAACAAGAAATTCGCTGGCAAGCTTCATATATGCCTTGCTTCCTTTTGATGACTTGTCATATGCGATTACCGGTTTTCCGTGACTCGGAGCCTCGCTGATTCGTACATTTCTTGGTATTCTGACATTATACACTTTATTTCCGAAAAATTTATTAATCTCTTGCTCGACCTCAAGTGAAAGATTTGTACGAGGATCATACATCGTAAGAATAAATCCTTCAAATTTTAAGTCCGGATTTAATCGCTTATTTACAGTCTTTACTGTATTTACAAGATCCGTCAGGCCCTCTAACGCGAAATATTCGCATTGAACCGGTACAATCACACTGTCTGCGGCGCATAGGGCGTTGAGCGTCAGAAGCTCCAGTGACGGCGGACAATCAATAAAGATATAGTCATATTTATCCTTTAATGGGGCTAACGCTTTTTTTAAAACGAACTCTCGTTCCTCTGTATTAACAAGCTCAATAAGCGCACCTGTAAGGTTTCTGTTTGCCGGAATTACACTCCCGTATTTTG
This sequence comes from Oscillospiraceae bacterium, assembly GCA_018053145.1. GTDB lineage: Bacteria > Bacillota > Clostridia > Oscillospirales > Oscillospiraceae > UBA2658. The sequence goes on from JAGPMA010000002.1 coordinate 94,006, forward strand.
TCGCAACAATTGCGCTTTCTGGGTTTTCACCGTTCATTATAACGTCGTATGTGTTTGGGGTGGTATTTTTGTCGACTCCAAGGCCTGAAGTGCTGTTCCCCTGTGGGTCGCAGTCGCACAGCAAGACTTTTTTGCCCCTCAGATGTAGCGCGTGAGAAAGATTAACGCTGGTTGTAGTCTTTCCGACTCCGCCTTTCTGATTAACTATTGCAATTATTTTGCCCATATTTGTCTCCCTGAACGCTTTGTCTATTTCGTTTTTTCATTATAACAGTATGCTTTCTTGTTTTCAATGCTTTTGTTATAATCTTTTCATTTATGTAAACGTAGCCATCAAAATGTTTCACGTGAAACATTTTGATGGCACTTCTGACAAATATCTATATGTTTCACGTGAAACATTAAAAGCATTAATTTACAAGCAAGTCTATATCCTCAACAGTTAGCTCATTATGGAGAGCTAAATTAATGGCATATGCAACAACGCGACTTGCGCAAACCACCTCACTGTCAATGTTTCTCGGGGTAACTATCATATCATTTGTTTTAACAACAGCTTCTGAATTTTTCCCATCACCCATATCCGTTAGAAGACTTCGAATATCAACTACCGTCGGAACACCTATAGCAACAACAGGAACTCCGAGCACGTCCTTATTAACGGCGCTTCTGCTGTTTCCAACTCCGGATCCCGGGGTAATTCCGGTGTCTGTAATTTGAACGGTTCTGCAGAGCCGATCTAAGCTTCTTGCCGCAAGTGCATCTATAACAATTACTCTTGCCGGTTTCAGATTGTCACAAACCCATTTAATATAATCAGCACTTTCTATCCCGCTTGTGCCCAGCACTCCTGGAACAATTGCGGCGACCGGACTCATTGATTCAAAATCTTTCGATGCATATTCTTTTAAATGACGAGTGACCAAAACAGACTCAGCGCAAAGCGGCCCAATTATATCTGGTGTTATATCTCTATTTCCCAATCCGACAACAAGCGTGCAGCCGTCGTTGTCAGGTTCACCTGCAACGCTTCTGACAAGAGTTGCCAAACCACAAACTGTTTCAATGAAGGATTCGCTTTCACGCCTAATTACAGACTCTATTTCGGCGGTATAATAAGTTCCAATTGGCTTCCCGATTGCTTCTTGACCCTTTAGGTTGATTACTGTCAATTTATGGTATTTAATGCCATTCATTTCCGCTTGCTCAAATTCAACTCCTTCCACATCTTGGAGGCTCTCTCCAAGCGCCAACTCTCTAGCTTCGGCCGCCAGATCTGTTCGCTGGGCAAATCTTATCATATTATCAATTCCCTATCTATATTTTGTGGTTATTCTTTGTCGAATACGCTTGCTTATACAATAGATAATTAATTTAAAAAAATATTAAATATTGCTTGCAAAATGAATTTATTGGTGGTAAAATTAACATCCGCGGAACGTATATTCCCGCGACTATTATAGGAGGAGGTGGCAACTAGTGCCCAATATTAAATCTTCGGCTAAGAGAGACGCCCTTGCCAAGGCTCAGAACGCGATGAACAGGGCGGCAAAAACACAGCTTAAGACTAATCTTAAAAAATTCGATGCTGCAATTGCAGAGGGCGATCGTGAAACAGCCGTCAGTGCCTATAAGGTCGCTGTAAAAACTGTTGATCATGCTGCATCAAAGCATCTTATTCACAAAAACTGCGCTGCAAACAAAAAGTCCAAGCTTACACTTAAACTTAACGATATGCAGTAATCTATTCTAAATCTTCACTTTATCCAATTCAAAGATCATGTATACATGGTAAAGTCCGAGAGAATGGTTTTCTCTCGGACTTTCTGCTGGTATGAAGGTAAATATTGTAAGTATGTTTTTAGGCCTATTCTGTCGAATATTAATAGGTTTTGATTGATTATTTATTTATATTAATGTATAATTAGAAATAGTTCGAAAAGATTTTAGATACAGATGCTCTTTTTGCGGTATTTTGGGATTTATTCCACAATTGAATGGCTTATTTGCATCTTTCGACGGAACACAGTCCTGAAATAAATGTTTTGCGGAGATATTATTATGGTCCAGAAAAACCAAAAATACAAATTGGGTGACATATTGGTTCAGCAGGGCTATCTTTCCGATAAACAGCTCAAGTCTGCGCTTGAATCCCAAAAAAAGACAAAGCAGCGTTTAGGAGATTACCTCATCGATTCCGGCATAGTTTCTGACAAGGATATTGCTAGAGCTCTTCATATCCAGCTGGGAATAGGAATAGTCGAGCTTCGCGGAGTCGACATACCGGAGGACGTGATTTCTCTAGTAAACGGCAGCATTCTGCGAAAGCACAATGTTCTTCCGCTCGCTTTTGAGGGCTCCTCCAACAATACGCTGATTCTTGTTATGTCCGACCCGCTTGACATGGTCGCTCAGGACGATATCTCAATTATTACAAATTGCTTTATCGAACCTCGTATATCCACAGGGCATGAGATTAATGCAGTTCTAGACAGATACTTTGGAACTGACGAAACTCTGTCTGCCGCCGATAAGTTCACAAAGGAAAAAGCAATAAAGGACCATGACCTTGTTGCCGCCGCCGCAGAGGAAGCTCTTGATTTGAGCTCAGCGCCGATTGTTCAGATTGTCAAGTCCATAATTGAACAGGCAGTTCGCTCCCGAGCCTCAGATATTCACATCGACGCTTTAGAAAAGGAACTCCGCGTCCGCTACCGAATAGACGGCGTCCTTAATGAAAAAATGGTCTATGACCTTGCTCTTCTACCGGCTCTATCTGCCCGAATCAAAATTTTGGGCGGCATGGATATTGCCGAAAAGCGCAAACCTCAGGACGGGCGTATAACCGTGGCTGTTGACAGATCCGAATATGACATCCGAGTCGCAATCCTTCCATCGTATTTTGGCGAGAAAATCGTTATGCGTCTTGCAAATAAAGCAGCACTTACAAAAACCAAAGCTGAACTGGGCATGAGAAGTGACGAATTGTCTCGCTTTGACCATATTCTTTCCAACCCAAACGGCATTTTGCTTGTTACAGGACCAACCGGAAGCGGAAAGTCCACAACTTTATATACCGCGCTGTCCGAGCTGAATTCCGAGGCCGTAAACATAATAACCGTTGAAGACCCTGTCGAGGCAAGTATCCCCGGTATAAATCAGGTTCAGGTCAATCCTAAAGCCGACCTCACCTTTGCCTCAGCACTTCGCTCAATTCTTCGTCAGGATCCCGATATTATTATGATTGGAGAAATCCGCGACTACGAAACAGCGTCAATCGCTGTTCAGGCCTCCATTACGGGACATCTTGTTGTTTCAACGCTACATACTAACAGCGCCGCCGCAACGGTAACACGCCTTATGGACATGGGAATTGAGAGCTATCTTTTGGCTGATTCTCTTGTGGGTGTAATAGCTCAGCGTTTAGTTCGAAAGCTCTGCCCCCACTGCAAAAAAGCGCGGCAGGCTATTCCAGCCGAAAAGCGCATGCTGGGCAGGGATGTTATCACCGAAACAACAGTATACGACCCTGTCGGTTGTCCGATGTGCGCCGATACAGGGTATTTCGGACGTATAGGCGTATACGAAATAATGGAAATAACTCAAGAGCTCAAGCGCTTAGTCGCTACCAAAGGAAATACCGGAGACATTCAGAATGTTGCAATCTCCGAAGGCATGAAAACTCTGCACATGAGTGCTGCCGAATATGTTTTGGACGGGACAACCTCGATTGCCGAAATGCTGCGTGTTTCTTTTGATGAATAGCTTCAAAAACGCAAACACCGGCAAAAGCAATAATTTCATCTGTGTAAGTTGGAGAAATATATGTTGACGTTTCAGGAACTCATAAGTATAGCCATTGAAAAAGGCGCTTCCGATCTCCATCTGAGCGTCGCGGTTCCTCCATGTATGAGAATCAACGGTTCCGTCGTCAGGATGGAAGCGGAGGCGATGCTGCCAAAGGATATAGAGGATATCGTGTATGCGATAATGGACGAGCGACACCGCGAGGTTCTCAATCGACTTGGCGAGGTAGATTTTGCGTATTCACTTCGGGCTATCGGAAGATTCCGCGTCAATGTTTTCCGTCAACGGGGAAGCCTGTCGATGGTTGCGAGAATCCTTAACCTTAGAATCCCATCGCCTGAGGAGCTTGGCATTCCGGAAGCTGTCGTGGAAATGACCGAAAAGCGCCGCGGACTGGTTCTTGTAACCGGAGCCACCGGAAGCGGCAAATCGACAACTCTGGCCTCACTTATTAATGTTATCAACGCCAAACATGAGTACAATATTATAACGCTCGAAGACCCTATCGAATATCTCCACAAACACAACAAGTCAATTGTTAACCAACGCGAAATGGGCGCTGATTCGCAAAGCTACTCTGCGGCGCTGCGTGCGGCGCTGCGTCAGGACCCCGATGTTATTCTCGTCGGAGAAATGCGCGACCTTGAGACAATCTCGACGGCGGTAACCGCCGCTGAAACAGGGCACCTCGTCTTCTCAACCCTTCACACGAACGGCGCGGCAAACACCATCGATCGTATTATCGACGTTTTCCCGCCGCATCAGCAGCAACAGATTCGAACACAGCTCTCGGACGTTTTGCAATGTGTTGTTTCCCAACAGCTAATACCGAAAAAATCCGGCGTTGGTCGTGTCGCAGCGTTTGAGGTTATGCTTGCCAACAACGCAATTCGCAACCACATCCGCGAGGCAAAAACCTATCAAATACCCACTGTCATGCAGACAAATGCAAAATTCGGCATGAAAACAATGGACGATGCGTTGTTTGAGCTCTGCACGAAAAACATAATTACCGAAGAAAACGCTTTGCTGTATGCGCAGGACAGAACAATTCTTGCGAAGCGATTTTAATATTAAGCACTTATCCCATTTCAGGAGAGTGATATTTTGGCAGTATTTTCATATCTTGTCATAGATAAAAGAGGAAAAGAGATAAAGGGCAATCTGGATGCCGAAACGCAGGAAGCGGCCCTTGCGGAGCTTCGTCAAAGGGGTGACATGGTCATCTCCGTTGAACAGGTCGGCGTTCTTAACCGTGATATTAACATCACAATCTTTTCCGAAAAGCCGAAGCCCAGAGACCTTTCGGTTTTCTGCCGTCAGTTTGTCAGCATTGTTGACGCGGGCGTACCGCTGGTCACGGCGTTTGAAATGCTCGGAGAGCAGACCGAAAACAAAATGCTGGCCAAAGCAATCATCGAGTGCAAAAAAACAGTTGAACAGGGCGAAACTCTTTCACACGCTATGAGCATGTGGCCAAAGGTTTTTCCGCCGATGTTCGTCACAATGGTCGAGGCAGGCGAAGCCTCCGGCACACTGGATGTTTCCTTTACGCGTATGGCTATGCAGTTCGAAAAGGAAACTAAGCTAAAGGCCTCAGTCCAGAAAGCAACGATATATCCTACAGTCATTTCCATTGTTGCACTCATCGCTGTTTCAGTTCTATTGACCTTTGTCGTTCCCACTTTCGAGGACGTTCTTAATCAGATGGGCGTAAAGATACCGACAATAACAGCAGTTGTTCTCGCTATTTCAAGATTCATGCAGAAATTTTGGTATATTCTGCTTGCGCTCATAATCGCATTAGTCTTTGCCCTACACGCATACAAAAGAACAGATTCGGGCCTATATTTTTTTGGCAAGCTGGAGCTCCGTCTTCCTCTCTTCGGAGACCTTGCCAAAAAAACAGCCTCCGCAACAATGGCAAGAACGCTTGAAAACCTCCTTGTTGCCGGTCTGCCTCTTGCCGATGCGCTGAGCATTGTGTCGAACACAATGAAAAATGTCTATTATAAGGGTTCGCTGCTCGCGGCGCGCGAAGCAGTTTTGCTCGGTTCTCCTCTCGCAGCACAGTTTGCAAGGGATAATCTTTTTCCCCCACTCGTCCGTCATATGATTGGCATTGGCGAAGAAACGGGTTCGATTGAAACGATGCTTACAAAGCTAGCGGATTATTTTGAAGAAGAGGTCGAAAGTGCAACAGATAGGCTTATGGCAGCTCTCGAACCCGCAATAATCGTTGTGTTGGCAGTTGTTATAGGAACAATTATCATCTCGATAATTCTGCCGATGGCTTCGATGTACAACGGACTCAGCAACATGTAACAAAGTAAAGAACGTCATTGCAAACATATTAAAGCAACGGCGTTTATATAATTGCAATTGGGAAGTAAATAAAAAAAGGAGTATTATTATGATTCAAAAACTCAAAAAAAGCAACGCTGGCTTTACACTCGTTGAGCTTATCGTTGTAATCGCAATCCTCGGCATTCTTACAGCAGTCCTTGTTCCCCAGTACATTCAGTACATTGAAAAGTCCAGAGTTGCTGCCGATAACAACATGGCTGCCACACTTCTGTCCGAGGTTCAGAATGGCATTGTTATAGCTGGTGAATCCAACATTACCTATACCGATGGAACTATTAAAGTTTCAGCTGGAAGCTGCGTGGATAGTGCAGCTGCCGCTGGTATTGGGGTAAAGGTCCTTGCCGGTTCCGATCCCAACTGGGCCACAGCAAGAGTTAAAAACACAAAGGGCACACCAGGACTCGTTTATACAATTACCTATTCATCTACCGGAGCAACAGGTGCTTGGGGAGCAACGTAAACTTGAGGTAACACTTATCCAAGTCTAACTGAAAGGGACGCCGTTATGGATGTTTTCACGGCTCTGATGTATACAATTGTATTTATCTTCGGAATCACGGTCGGCAGCTTTCTCAACGTCTGCATACTGCGCATTCCGGCACGTGAGAGTATCGTAACGGTTCCTTCACATTGCACGAGCTGCGGCAAGAGGCTGAAATGGTATGAGTTAATACCGCTCTTCAGCTATCTTGCCCTGCGCGGGCGGTGTTCGGCCTGCAAAGCCCGCATATCCCCTCAGTACCCAATTGTTGAGGCTGTGAACGGCGGGCTTTGGCTGCTCACTTTTTGCGTTTTGGGCTTTACGCTCCAAGCCGTGCTTGCGTGTCTGCTTGCTTCCGCGCTTCTTGCGCTTTCCGTCATTGACGCGCGAACACGCCAAATTCCCCCCGGGTTCACAATTTTCATCCTCGTTATCGGCGTTGTCGCAACGTTTTGGATTTGCAAAACTGGCTGACTCACCTCATCGGCTTTTTCGCAATGTCCCTGCCGCTTTATCTTATCCTGCTAGTAACAGGTGGAAGAGGTATCGGCGGAGGCGATATTAAGCTCATGGCTGTTTGTGGGCTTTTCGTCGGATGGAAGCTCGTTGTTTTCGGTTTTTTTCTTGGCTGTATTGCCGCAACCGTTATCCATCTGACACTAATGGCTTTCAAAAAGGCAGACCGAACTCTTTCGTTCGGCCCGTATCTCTCTGTTGGGATTTTCGCCGCTTTCCTCTGGGGAAGCCCGGTTATTAACTGGTATCTAAATATGTTCTAACGACCTGCGCCGAATAATGCGGCGCATTCTTGGCATTTTCCAGAATGATTTTGACTTTTAAACCCCTTGTCGGGTTTCGAGATATTTTGTTGTTGTTTTCAAATGAGAGGAGAATTCTATGGCTGTTAAGGTACTGAATATTGAAGCCTGCGACCAGACCATATCAGTTTGCCGCACCGAACGTAAGGGCAAAGGTGTGCGTGTTTTCGATTCTTTCATTTTCCCAACTCCATCAGGCACCGTTGCGGATGGATTAATCGTTAACCCGATAATCCTAGCCGAAGAACTTAAACGGCAGCTTGCTTCTCACGGAGTGAGTAAAATTAAAACCGTTATCTTTTCTCTCTCTTCAAGCAGGATTGCAATCCGCGAGGTCAAGCTTCCGCCGATGAAGGACAAGCTAATTGCCACCGCAATTCACACAAACGTGGCAGACTATTTTCCTATAGATTTGAAGAACTATCACATAAGCTACAGCATCCTTGATGCTGCCTCGACCGCAAAGCCCTATACCAGGGTTCTCGTTATGGCCATTCCCTTTACGATGCTCGAAAGCTATTTTCAGCTTGCGGACAGAGCGGGATTAAATATTAAAGCCATCGACAGCAGCGGAAACAGCCAGTTTCAGGCACTTAAGAAGGTGAACCTGAAGGGCGTTACAATATTCACGGATGTGGGCTGCTCCTCGAGCATTGTCAGCTTCGTTAGAGAGGGCAAGCTTTTACTTCAACGAAACTTTGCCTTCGGCGCGGACGAGCTGATTTCTCACTATATGAGCGTTAGCGGCAAAACCAAGGACGATTTTCTTTCCGTTTTGCACGAAACAGATATTACACATCCGGATTTTGCTGCGGACAAACTGCTATCTCTCAGCGAGATTCAGGCTGACCTTTCAAAACTCGTAAGCGGTATTCTGCGCTCGATTGATTATTACAGCTCAAGTCAGTGGGACGCCGCGGCTTCCCGCGTTGTTCTAATCGGGCGTAATCGTCATGTTGTGGGCCTTCGTGAGCTGATTTCCGAAGCCACCGGACTTGAAACCATATATTTAGACGAGTTACCCGACTTTGCGGCTTTTACAAACAATTTTCCAGAGGCTCCCTCTTTTATCAATTGTATCGGTGGCTCTCTTGCTCCGCTTGACCTTATCCCGAAACAGCTGCGCCCCACGAAAAGACTCACCACCGAAGACGATGATTCGTCCATCGTTCCCGGAATCATTATGTGCGGCATAATAGTCGTTGGAGCAATACTAATCTCGATTTCCTCCTGGCTCGGCTATGCCTCCACAAAGGAGGATTACGCGTCCCTCCAGTCCGAAATAACGAGCCTTCAGCCGGCCAAACAGATTTACGACAACTACCTTTCCTTTCAGGATAGCGGGAAGTCGGTTGAGGCTTTGACCGCACTGACGGAAACTCCAAACTCAAAGTTAGTCAGCTTCCTTGAGCAGCTCGAGAAACAAATGCCCTCCAGCATTTTGATTCTTTCTGCCGTCTACAGCAATGACGGTGTTTCTATGAACATTACCGTCGGAAGCTATACCGACGCCGCCGCCGTTATTTCGGCGCTGCGTGGCTTTGACAGCATTTCTCAAGTTGACGTAAGCGACCTATCCATCTCTTCCAACGAGGTCGGTATTGAAAGGGTTTCGTTTACGGCAAACTGCTTCTATGGTATTAACC
>JAGPMA010000093.1 GCA_018053145.1 Oscillospiraceae bacterium
CATATTGGTGGCTGTACGAAACGCCGCCAGATGAGTACAGTTCAGGGCGATAAAATAAATTAAAATGCTTGCCGCTGCAAACACAACCGCCATCCACGCATAATGGGCGCTCCCCGTTGCAAGAGATATATCCCCGGCAGCAAAAGCCTGGATTAAATCGCGGATGACGAGCCAAATGCAAACAAAAGGCAGCATAGATAAAATGGTACTGATTCCGGAGAGAACACATCCCAAAACAGTCAAAACATGGAATTTCCCTGCATATCCGAACATTCTGGACAGTTCTCCATTTTTTTGCTTCTCCATAAGCAAGTCTCCTTTCGCAATAATAGACGGGTTAGCATTTTATAACCCGTCTATTATCATAAAATCATTCGGTTGTTTCTGCCACTCCATACAGAGCGTATCTATCCAATCGGACACATAATTCATTGACACATAAGGCAGGAGTATAAGCGGGACAAATTTTCCTGTAACGGAAATGTTTCTACATGACCTTCATCAACGAAATGCAGAACCCGATTGCAAGTCATAGCGGCAAATTCATAATCGTGGGTAATGATTAAAATGGTCTTTCCTTTTTGCGCCAGAGCTTTCAAATGCTCCGATATTCTCATCATATTTTTGAAATCAAGACCGCTGGTAGGCTCATCCAAAATCAAAACGGGGGTATCTATCCAATCCGATACTGCGAGAGTGAGTCGTTGTTTCTGCCCGCCGGAAAGAGTAGCGGGATGCCGTTCTTTCCATTCAAACAAGCCATATAGTTTTAGCAGATCATCGCGTTGCTCCTGGGTACTGCCTTTTCCGTTTAATAGCAGTTCTTCTTCTACGCTGTCCCCAAACAACTGGCAATCTGTATTTTGCATAACAAAGTAGGCAAAATTCTTCCGTTTGCCTTTAGATACCTTTGTCCCGTTATATATGACCTGACCCTCTTTTTCCTTTTGCATACCACAAAGAATATTCGACAAAGTAGTTTTTCCTATTCCGTTATGGCCTACAATCGCAATCAGATCACCAGCATACGCCTGAAAAGATACATCATGGAAAACCGGATGTTTGCGATAGGAAAACGCCAAATCCTTTACCTCCATCGTCATATCTTTTTCTTTTACAGGGGAAATATCTACTTCAATATGGTGCAAATCTGCCGCTCGTATTCCTATGGCTCGTCTTTTTTCTTCTGGAATAGAGCGCAGTTCTCCCGCCGTCCATTCTTCTTTTATGCTCCCGTTTTCCATATAGAGAAAACGGTCTGCAAGGTCAGTAAGATAATAAAGCCGGTGTTCAGCAACAATGATTGTGTGGCCTTCCGCTTTAAGTCCACCCATCAAATTTTTAAGCGCCTCAACGGAATACATATCCAAATTGGCCGAAGGTTCATCAAACACATAAATTTCCGGATCAACAGCATTGACGGAGGCCACCGCTATTTTCTGTTTTTCCCCGCTGGACATCGGATAAATTTCTTTCCCTCGCAGCATATCTCCGTTAATACGCTTGATTGCACTTGAAACCCGCCTATCCAATTCTTCATACGGAACGCCATAATTTTCACACCCAAACGAAATCTCATCCTCTGTAATACTGGCAAAAAACTGGCTCTTTGGATCTTGAAAGATTGAACCTACTTTTTTCCCGATTTCATACAGAGGATATTCCGATATGTTGCGTCCCAACAGTGTGATGCGCCCTTTCAGTGTCCCTTCGTAAAATTGTTCGCCTAACCCGTTTACCAATCGTGTTAAAGTTGTCTTTCCGCAGCCGCTCCCTCCAGTCAGAACAAGAAACTCGCCCTCTTTTACATCGAGGCTGATATGATGGATACTATCTGTTTCGGCTCCCGGATATTCAAAAGATACATCTTCAAACTGGATAACGGATCGCCTTGCTTTATCATTTACCATTATGCTACCGTCCTTTCCAGCACAAAATAGAATGCAGTTACACAAACAGCAATCACGCACATAATCCAATCTCTTTTTTGAAATTCTATTTTTCTGCGGCAGGTATGTTTCCCAGGATTGGAAATCCCCCTGCTTTCAGCAGAAGCGGCAAGTTCTTCGGCTATTCTGGATGAACGGAAAATAACAGGCGTAACAATATACTCCATTGCGTCCAGAGGGTGTTTCCATGACAACAGCTTTCGCAGTCGAAGGGAGGAAAACACATCAGAAAATTCACTGCGCACAGTAGGGAAGAAACGCAGCATGAAGGTTACGGGCAGGGCAATTCCATTAGGCGCGTGGATTTTCTTAAAAACTGCTACAACTTCTCCCGGCGGCATACCAATCACGGGCTGCGCAGCCATAACCATCATCAAAATACGCAGCACCATGAACAGGAACATTTCCGGCATAAGAATGGTAATGCCCTGTCCTCCTGAAAGCAACCTCAACACGATAAAAATACCGCAGACGATCAAATATTTTATTGTCTGCCTGCCAAAGCCCTGAATAATCAGATACACGCTCAAAACGCCAAAAAGTGTGTATATCAAAATGTCGCTTGTGAGCACCGCCACAAGCGACATAGTGAAAACTATGACAAGCAATTTGGTTCGAAAATCAAATTTCATGCTCATAGTTTATTTAATCGCACCACTCTTTCTGAAGTGCTTCACAATCAGTTTGTTACTAATCATGCAGCCAAGGACGGCCAGGATAGCGGTGACAGCCAGACTCAAAAGGACGTACTTCGGATCGGTGTAATACTGGGTCTGAACCTGAACCTGCTGCTCGCTGACGCCGGTGGCAAGAAATGCGTCTTTGAAAAACCAAATTTCTGACATACCATGTGCAGCGCGAACCAGTGCCGTGATTACCCACGAAATAGACACACGCTTAATGTCATGGTAGGCATCCTTTCCGCACATGGAAAGCTCTGCGATGATACCGCCGCCCAAAAACCACGGAATCATAAATGGCCCCATCATCAATCCGGCGATAATCGCCCACATGATATTGTAGACAAGAGCGGGGCCATGCTTGCCGACTTTCATGCACATATAAACATAGAACGGTGCGAGGATAAGTGCCGCACCAGCGGCGTTAAAAATCATGGAATAGAACAGTGAAGCGCCGGTCAGGATCGAATAGACCATAAATACAACGAACATGACCGCACAGAAGATACCGATGATTGCCGCGTCTTTGACAGTGTACTTGTTACCTGTCGATTTTTCATTTTCCATTTGGAAATCCTCCTTTGTCTTGCAGAAAGTTAGCAGTACCTAACCCACTATTCAAAAAATAGGCCAGCTTCAAGCGGTCTTTCTGCTTTTATCTGACAAAGGATATTCTAATACAGCTCAGATTTCTTCGCCACTCCATACGGACCCGCTTCTATCCAAACGGACACTCTTTCTGAATTCCGTTGGAGAGCTGCCATACGTTTCTTTGAAGGCAGAAGTGAATTTATTCGGATTTTCATATCCGATTTTACTTGCAATCTCCGTTACTGACGACTCGGTTTCCAGCAACAATTTTTTGGCGACTTGAAGCCGATAGGTACGAAGATAAGAATAGACAGAGGTTCCATAGACGCCTCGAAAGCACTTTTTCAATGCTGTTGTAGAAATCTCGAATTTCTGGGAAAGCTGTTCAATCGTATGATGTGCTGTCAAGTCCTCCGTAATATAGGACGCTACTGCTTTAATCAATGCGACCTGATTTTGATTGAAATAATCCGTCTGTAAAACTTCTTCTGCCGTATTGAGATCACTTAAGAACAGAAGCAGTTCCAGCATTTTGACTTTCATGTATCCTGGTTTTCTTTTTTCCCGGACATGATAGAGTTCCGAAAAAATATGTTCAATAGACGGATTGGCCCGCATGATGCAGCAACGGTTTCCTTCGCAAATATATTTTTGTATGTAGTGCAAATCAATATTCAATAGCTCCATGATTTGCCGTACTTCCGGCAGCAATTCATCCAGATTGATGACGATAGAAATACCGTGATAGTGGTTCAGCGGAAAACACGAATTTGACTTTTTCTTCATCATGGAGCTGATCGACAAATCGCCTTCCGCCATATAGCAGCAACTATTTTCACCAAAGCTACACTCAAAACGTCCTATCAGACAATGGTTAATCTCTATCATGTTTTTAGCTGTGGCTTGATTTTGATTGCAATATCCCATGTGCATATCGTTATAGTAAAGCTCAATACCAGAAAAAACCTGATAGACTGTAATGCGTCCATGCCCTGTTTCATTT
>JAGPMA010000094.1 GCA_018053145.1 Oscillospiraceae bacterium
AGCCCCTCCACAAGTCCCTTCTCGTTACCGCTTGCGATGTTGCAGAAATCCGTCTTGAAAGCGTAGTGCGCGGCAAAGGCTCGGTAGCTGTCCTGTGGTTTTGCGTGTAGCCCGAAGCCTTCCTTTAAACGCAAATTTCAACTGCCCTCTCTGTGTTAACCGTGACATATAGTTCATTCGTGTTATCTATTCGGCACTCAAATATATCCTCTTCAAACACTTCTTTCAGCCTGCTTTTCAAATCATTGCACGTCATTGAGTTAAGCCTCCTGTAATGATGCTTTGCGCCTGAGTTAAAAGGTTTTTCACTCCGTCAGGCATGAATATCCCCGTTATGGTTATTACAATCAGCAGCGCAATAATGCAAACTGTGCCCGGAATATTGACTTCACCCGATTTCGGGATGTCCTCGCCTGTTTTTATATAAAACATTTTGAATAATGTAACCGCGAATCCGGCGAATACGACTGCCAGGAGAACTACAAAGATAACGCCGATAAAGCGGTGGCTCGTCTGAAATGCGGACACGATAATTGAAAGTTCACTTGAAAATATGCTGAATGGAGGGGTTCCAGTTATAGCAAATAGGCCAATTAAAAATGCCAGTCCGGAAACCGGGAGTACCTTAAGTACACCTGTAATTTTTGAAATCTGTTTTGTATTGTATTTTTGCAGAATATTTCCCGATGATAAAAACAGCATGGATTTTGTAAGCGAGTGGTTAATCGTATGAAACAGAGCTCCGAAGATGGAAAGCGGAGAAAAAACTCCAAGAGCAAACGCAATTATTCCCATGTGCTCTATACTCGAATAGGCAAGCAGCCTTTTATAGTCCTTTTGGGTCAGTATAAAAATCGCCGCTGTCAAAATTGACAGGAGACCCAGTCCCATTAAAAGTCTTCCTGTAAAAACGCTGCTTCCAAGATTGCGGTTTACAATGGCCACTGTACGAATGATACCATACATTGCGCTGTTAAGCAGAACACCTGACAGTAATGCGCTTATTGGCGATGGAGCCTGACTGTGGGCATCCGGAAGCCATGTGTGCATCGGGGCAAGTCCTGCCTTCGTACCAAACCCAATCAGAATAAAGATGAATGCCAAACGTACAATAGAGCTTTTTAGTGCTCCTGCATTTTCAAATAACGCAGTCCAGCTTAGAAACTGCTGCTTTTCCAGCACTCCTATGGAAGAAAGGTGCAAAAGCGTAATGCCGAGAAGAGCAATCGCTATCCCGACTGAGCAAACAATTATATATTTCCACGCCGCTTCCAAGGATTGCTTGTTGTTATAAAATCCCACCAGAAACGCCGAGGAAAGAGTCGTCGCCTCTATTGCGATCCACATAATACCCATGTTTTTGACTGAAAGGGCGAAAACCATTGTAAAAACGAAGGAATATAAGAGAATATAATAGGTTCGAAGGCTGTTGGGCTTAATCTTTTCGTGCTTTATCTCATGATTCATATATTGAATTGAGTAAACACTCGCCATAAGGTAAATTATCAGTACAATATCAAGAATGATTATGCTTAATGAGTCGATATAAAAGAATCCGCCGAAGGACGAGTACTCAAGCTTTCCGAAAAGCATAACCTCACGGGTTAAATACACGGCGATCAGTATTAAGAGGAGGGACGTTACCACGCTTATTGCATGCTGAATTTTGTTTTCTTTTATTATCAAAAACATCAAAACGGCTATAAGCGGTATGCCCAGCAAAAATAGTCCCATCATCCTATCCTTTCAGATTTCTAAGTTTATCAATATTTATTGAATCAAATTTATCGTTT
The DNA here is from genome assembly GCA_018053145.1 of Oscillospiraceae bacterium. GTDB lineage: Bacteria > Bacillota > Clostridia > Oscillospirales > Oscillospiraceae > UBA2658. Next base: position 1,794 of record JAGPMA010000094.1, read on the forward strand.
ATTTTGAAAACCATGACGCCCATGATAATGACCGCAGTAAGTAAATCAATCAAAATGCCCATATCTACTACAAACGGCATTCCGTTCGTTACGAACATGGCGGTAACAAAGAGACCGTTCTCGATGACAAGAAAGCCTATTATCTGACCGATTGCCCTTTTTCTGCTGATCATAAATAGAAGACCGATTAAGATAATAGAAATCGAATTTACCAGCTGCATATTTGCGGAGCCTTCATTTAATCCATCTATATTGGAGGTGGAGACGTAAATAAACACTATAAGAGCACAGCAAATAATAACAAGAATCGGAATGTTTAGGATAAAGTCCTTTTCGACTTTATGCTCTACTTTTGCCTCGGTTTTCATCAGAAGATTGGGAATAAAAATTACTTTAAAGATTATCGTGATTATGCAGACGAAGAGAAGCTCAATTTGCCCGTCTTTGAGCATGTTTTCAGTTCCCATTACTCCGGCTGCGAGGGCTATGAGAGAAGACTGCAGTCTTAACGACTTTATGTATGAATTTGCTCGTTTGCAAGCCATTAGGAGAACGGCGGATAACAGGATTAAGGTTGACAGGATATTTGAAAAATCAGACATAAATTCCTCCGATAACAAAACACTGTAAAAAACCGATGAAGGCAAGTATGAAGGCCAAGGCTGCGAGGTTCGGGATGCTGAAAACCCTGAATTTTACGGTATTTACCTCGATGACGGCAATCAGCAGAGAAACGAATATTACCTTAATCAAATAGAATAGAAGCGAGATTGCAACGGCTCCAACGCCAGCAATCGTAATGAGTTGGTCTGTTGGTATCAGAACATTCACAAGCAAGGTAATAAAAACCAGCTGCTTGACTGTTGCGCCATATTCCATAAGTGCAAGATGTCTTCCTGAGTATTCAAGGAGCATTGCTTCGTGCACCATGGTAAGTTCAAGATGCGTGGACGGATCGTCAACTGGAATTCTTGAGGTCTCTGCGATTATTATGATTAGAAGTGCAAGGAGTGTTAGGATAAAAATTGAATTGGCCAGAGGAACTCCATAGCCCATCATAGCAATCATAATTTTAGGAATGGAGCTTGATTTGCATATCAACCCAATTGTAAAAATTGAAACAAGAATCGACGGCTCTATCAAAGAGGAAATCATAGCCTCTCGGCTGCTCCCCATCCCTCCGAAAGAGCTTCCAGTATCAAGTGCGGCAACCATCATAAAAAATCTTCCCAGAGCAAGAATTGAAATAAGCATGATTGCATCTCCGGGCAATTCCAGCGGCAAAACGGTAGTTGAAACCGGTACAAGTAAAGCTGCGGCAACAGCCGAAGAAAAAAAGATACATGGGGCTGCCTTAAAAATCCACGACGAGGTCTCTGAAACTACGCTGCCCTTTTTTACGAGCTTTACTAGGTCAAAATACATCTGGAAAAGCGGCGCACCGCGTCTTTTTTGCGAAAGTGCCTTCACTTTACCAATGACACCGTTCACCAATGGTGCAACAAGCAAAATCACCGATAACTGAACCAATATATAAACTAAGCTTTCCATATCTGTTATCCTTTTACCCCACTAAACGAACCTGTTGTATGCCATCAATATCACAACCGTCAAGAAAATATACAGCAGGTATATTCGGATGTATCCTGTTTGAACCGTATACTTTATCCTTCTTGAATATTCTGTAATTTTTTCTAAGAACGGTTGATATAAATATTTTTCAATGAGCGATTCGGAGGATACGGTATATTTAATGGTTTCAGGATGGTAGGGCTGGGTTCCGGTGACTTGAATCTCTCTTGTCGGCCTAAACAGAATTCTAAAGACAATTTTTATCGGCTTTGAAAACCCAGTTGCGGTGTATTGCATCCTTGAGCTTAGCGCAATATAGCCGCAGTCCCATGTTCCGTATTTCCGCTCAATATATTTGCCTCCAATTACTCTTATAATCAGAAGTGCAATAATAATGATTGCGGCAAGGGCTGTTACTAATGCAAGAGGGGAGATGCTGTTTCCTGATACACTAATCGGCATATAAGCTATGAGAATTCCGCCTTCAAGTTTTCCGAAAATCGAAGTCCCGGTAAAGCTTAAAACAGTCCCATCGATTAGTTTTAAAATCAGTATTGGAAATAAACCCACGAGAAGGCATAGCACGGCTAAGATTCCCGTTCCAATACTCATAGGGCGCGGGACTTCTTTGGCATTTAGGGCGTGGTCGCTTCTGGGTTTGCCCAAAAAGGAAATTCCAAATAGCTTTACCGCACTGGCAAGAGCCAAAGCTCCGGCGAGCGCCAGCGCCGCGACCGCAACGATTAAAATAATGTTTATACCTGCCTGTCCGGGAATAATACTTGCAAAAAATGACTTGTATTTAAGCCATTTAATTTAAAATTCGGTGAAAGGTAAAAATGCGG
>JAGPMA010000095.1 GCA_018053145.1 Oscillospiraceae bacterium
TGCCGCAATGCTCAAAAGCTACCGCGCCGTGGTGCGGATAACGCTTTTGTATGAGCACATGACGATAGAAACGGCCCATCTCGTGAATTGCAAAAATACCGATACCACCGAAGCTGCCGGTTTTAACAGGCAGCACCTCGCCCTCGGCGATGTAAGCTCGAAGAATGCCCTCGCTGTCGCATTGCAGACGATAGAAGGTTATCGGACTTTCGGCAATGTCGCCCTCAAGTGTTCCGCGGGTAAAGTCGGGCTCGCTGCCTGCCGGCTCAAGAAGACGATGCTGGATGAGCTGGAATTTAACCGCTCTGTCTGCGCACATCTTGCAGGAGGGTGTGTTGCCGCAATGGAAGCCCATGAAGGTGTCGGTTAGGGAATAATCGAATTTACCTGCGATTTCCGCTTCATACTGTGATTTGGGAACGCTGTTGTTAATGTCAAGCAAGGTGACGGCGTCGCCTGTGATGCACATGCCGATATACTCCGAAAGCGCACCATAGATATCTACCTCGCATGCCACGGGAATTCCGCGTGACGCAAGGCGGCTGTTGACGTAGCACGGCACAAAGCCGAATTCTTGAGGAAATGCCGGCCAGCATTTATCGGCAAAGGCGACATACTGCCTGCTGCCCTTGTGGTTTTCAGCCCAATCAAGCAGAGTCAGTTCGAACTGCGCAAGGCGCTCATTCAAATCGGAATAATATTTTCCCTCGCCCATCTCCTTTGCCATATCAGCGCAGACCTCGGGAATACGTTTGTCAGCTGCGTGCGCTTTAAAGCTTACGAGCAAATCAAGCTCGGAGTTTTCTTCAACCTCGACACCGATTTCATAGAGGCCCTTAATCGGTGCGTTGCAGGCAAAGAAATCCTGTGGACGCGGACCAAAGGTGATGATTTTTAAATTTCTGACGCCGATAACGGCGCGAGCGATTGGAATAAAGCCAATAATCATGTCGGCAATGTCCGCGGCCAGACCCACAGGGTATTCGGGGATATATCCGTTCAAATGGCGCAGACCGAGATTGTAAGAGCAATTGAGCATACCGCAGAACGCATCACCGCGTCCGTCAATAAGGTTGCCGTCACCCTCGGCGGCGGCGGCAAACATACAGGGGCCATCGAAGTGCTTTGCAATCAGGGTTTCGGGCGTTTCGGGGCCAAAGTTGCCAAGGAAAACGACAAGTGCGTTGCAGCCCGCTTTTTTAACCTCGTCAACGGCGGCAAGCATGTCCCCTTCGTTTTCAACGGTGGTAGCAGCTTCATATATATCCAGCTTCTTTTGGCCGCAGGAGGCAACGATTGCCGAGCGGCGTTTTTGAGAAAGCTGAATTGGGAAACAATCGCGTGAAACGGCGATGATGCCAAGCTTCACTTCAGGAATATTTGTTATCATATTAATAGCCTCCATATTATAGCTTAATTTTCAATGTCAATGTTAGAACCAGAAAGTCCTATCCATGCGCCGTCCTTTGCTTCATCGGAGTCCGGGTGAGCCAGCAGCCACTTGTTACAAGCGCGGAGCATTTTGTCCTCCGGTGTTATAGGTATCATTTCAGGCATTGCCGTGTTTGTACCTTTTGGCAGAGCAATCATCACACGAAATCCTTTTTCGGTGTCAGTACAACAGGGCGCGTAATGCAAAGTTGTTGCATATAACTCTACTAGAACTCCGGCAGGCGCGAGGAAGGCTTTTACCTTGTCGGTATCAAGCGTGCCGTTCACGATTTCATCTTGTTTTGCGATAAGCAGGATGAAATCCTCGGTTCCGAGCAGAAATTCGCTGTTGCGGTGGAATTCAAGACAATTAAGCTTTGTGTTATGTCCGTTACACCAACCGAACTGAGCAGGTAAGCCACCAAATAGAGCGTTGCCAAGAGTCATGGCTTCTGGCAAAGACTGGAGAGCCGCTTCCTCCGTCACATACTCGGTTCCGTCTGGAAGCTGTGTGGATTTCAAAGCTGATAGAAAGGGCGCAACATCATAGCCCCCGATGGTTTTTCCGTAAATTTTGAATTCGGAGTCTGTGATTCTGTATATTTTCATTATAGACCTCCTAAGCGTCTGTACGCTTAATGCTTGTCCGAATCGTTTAAATCGCTTTCTCCATGCGTTTCGGAATCAAGGCTGTTTATTTGCTGGGCAGGAGATATCACCGCTGACTTCAGCAGCAAAAGAAATTGCTTTACCGCATATATGCAAAAAGCAAGAGCCGCCGCCGCAAACACAGAAAATATTGTCCAAGCGATCCATTCAGGAATGGGACTGCTGCCGTTAAGCACGCCGGAGAGCACCTTCCATGCCATATATACAATATAAACTGCGACAAGAACACGCAGGCCCAAGCCCGATATTGCTCGGCCCATCAGCCCGGGATCATACTCTTTTTTCTTACTCATTAGTGCGCTTTCACCTCATGCCTTCTAGTTTTCAATTATGCCAAAGAGTGGTTTGACAGCCGGATAGATTTGGCGAAAAACCTGATAACGTTCCTCGTAACGAGCGGTGATTTCGGCATTTGGCGCAATGGTGGAGGTGACCTTTACAAGCTCCGCCGCCGCGCTCTGTACTGAAGCGTATTCTCCGCAAGCGACCGCGGCAAGAATTGCCGCGCCGAATCCCGGGCCCTCTTCGCTTTCCACGCTGTCCAGCTCCAAATTCAGCACATTTGCAAAGATTTCCTTCCAAAGACGGCTCTTTGCTCCACCGCCACAGATTTTGCTGCGCGTAATGTTAATTCTCAACGAGCGTGCGACTTCAAACATATCCCGAATGCCGAAAGCAACTCCTTCAAGCACAGCTTGTGTCATGTCTGCACGGGTTGAATTCATCGACAAACCGATGAAGGTACCGCGTGCCGCGGCGTCATTATGCGGTGAGCGCTCGCCCATAAGATAAGGCAGAAAATACACCTGACTGCGCCCGAGCTTGTCCTGCGTAATCTGGGCCTGCTCCAGGGAATACTGCTCGGTTTGAAGGATGTCCTCCATCCACCATTTGTTGCAGGAGGCGGCGGAAAGCATGCAGCCCATCAGATGATAATGACCATCTGCGTGGGCAAAGGCGTGAAGTGCGTTGTTTTTATCAACTCCGAAGCTGTCACTGGAGATAAATACTGTGCCCGAGGTGCCGATTGATATGTTGCACTGACCGTTTCCGACCGTTGCTGTGCCGACTGCGGCGGCTGCGTTATCTCCCGCTCCGGCTGTAATTTTCACATTCGTCGATAGGCCCAGCTCAAGCGCCAGCTCGGATTTTAGCGTTCCGACTGCTTCATAGCTTTCGAATAAGCGCGGCATCCACGCTTCTTCAACACCGCAGATTTCAAGCATTTCATGGCTCCAGCATTTGTGCTCAACATCAAGCAGCAGCATACCAGATGCGTCGGAATAATCGGTACAGTGGACGCCGGAGAGCTTGTAGTTGATGAAATCCTTTGGCAGCATAATTTTATTGATTTTAGAGAACAGCTCTGGTTCATGCTTTTTCATCCACAGAAGCTTCGGTGCAGTAAAGCCGGCAAAAGCAATATTAGCGGTGTGTCGAGAAAGAGTGCTTTTGCCTATCACCGTATTGAGGTAGTCTGTTTCCTCCACTGTACGCCCATCGTTCCAGAGTATCGCGGGGCGCAAAACAGCATCTGACTTATCGAGCGCCACAAGACCATGCATCTGACCGCCGACCCCGATGCCGGCAATTTGAGATTTGTCACAGCTTGCTGTCAGCTCGCTGATGCCGGCTAGTGTTTCACGCAGCCAGTCCTCCGGATTTTGCTCCGACCAGCCCGGTTGGGGAAACGACAAGGGATATGAGCGCGAAATGATATTCAGTATTTTCCCCTTGTTATCCATCAGCAAAAGCTTAACCGCTGATGTACCTAAATCAATTCCAATGTAAAGCACTATTATTACCTCCAAAGCTCAGCACAAGGATTACCAAAAAGGGGCAATGCATAATTTTGACGCATTGCCCCATTTACCGTAGGGCGGATTTTCATCCGTTTTAGGCTTTACCTGTTTTGTGGTTAGATACAACATCGAAGATGACGGCAATAAGCAAAACAGCTCCTTTTACAACATACTGCCAGTTGTTATCCAGACCATATATGGACATACCCTGGTTGATAACGCCGAGCAGGATTGCGCCGACTACTATGCCGGACACTGTGCCCGAGCCGCCGTAGCC
>JAGPMA010000096.1 GCA_018053145.1 Oscillospiraceae bacterium
GGGGAGGGAACAACAATAAAGCCATCTACTGGAATTGATTGGAATACGGTAAGTGGGACATCACCCGTGCCGGGAGGCATGTCTATAAACATGTAGTCCACATCACTCCAAGTAACATCGGTCCAGAACTGTTTGACCGTTCCGGCTATTATGGGGCCTCTCCAGATTACTGGGTCAGTATCGTTTTCCAAAAGCAGGTTAACGGACATAATGTCGATTCCGGTTTTGCTCTTTATAGGGTATATTCCAAACTCACTGCCCTTGGCTTTTTCCTTAATACCAAATGATTTTGGTATAGATGGGCCTGTAATATCGGCATCAAGAATAGCGGAATGATGACCCATTCTGTTCATCGTAACCGCAAGCATTGATGTGACAAGCGATTTACCGACACCGCCCTTGCCGCTGACAACAGCAATTACTTTCTTGATATTGCTCAACTCATGTGGTTTTTCGCTAAAATCTTCTTTTCTGTCCGCGCAGTCTTCTTCGCAACTTCCGCAGCACTCATTGCAATTTTCGCCCATTTTTGTCTAACTCCCTTACGTTTATATTGTTAATTGATTTCCCGTAGATAAATACTCGATTTTTTCACCCATTATTGCTTTGAGCCTGCTATAGGCTTCAGTCCCTGTACAGTGGCAGTTGTAACACTGAGTGTTCGTGTTCAAGAGAAACTCTCCGATTTTATTCACAAGATTCGAGTCATCGCACTCGTTATTACCGTTATAATTTAGGTGAAATCCTCCGATAATCCAATCTGGCAGGCAGCCTCTTTCGGAACGGAAATGCTCGATAATATTAACGATGCCTTTATGCGCACAACCTACTATCAGTAGCGTCTTTCCGTTTTCATTGATTATCAAGTTTTGTTCATGAGAAAAATCGTCCCGCAAATAGGCTTCACCGACTTTTAATAACAAGTTGGAGTTTCCCGGAGGTAACAGTTTTTCTCCCTTTACACCAGAAAACAGCTCCAGCTCTTCATCAATAACCAAGCGGTCTCCGCAGAAAACGAACCTTTCCTTAGTTAATATCGTATCATCCAAACCGATATATTCTTTTACTCCGTTTGGTCTTTCTGAATAATGCTCTTCAAAGGCTCTCTGATGGCAATAGACCTTTGCCTTGCTGTTAATACTGAGAAAAGTATTTAGGCCACCACCATGATCATAATGCCCATGCGATATCACAACCAAATCGACTTCAGATAAATCGACAGTCATCTTACAAGCATTTTGTGCAAAGATGGCACTTGCTCCTGTATCAAACAAAATCTTATGATCTTTTGTCTGAATATATAGGCAAAGGCCATGTTCGCGAATAAAAGTTATTGAATCCGCTGTGTCTTCAGCCAACACATTAATAATCATTCGTCATACCCAACACTATCGTTTGAAAACAACTTCATTGTGTTGTCAAAAACCTCTTTCACAGCTTGGCCTGATGGGCAATCAATATCAACGATAGTTCTTCCGTTATTAATAGCCTTTACAGCTTCCCTATCAAAAGGTATCTTTCCGACATACGGCAACCCTTTTTCACGACAGAATTCTTCAATTCTTTTTGTATTTTCATTGTTTGTGTCATATTTATTAATGCAGACAGCGGCTTTCGTTCGAAATATTTGCGCAGTTTTTATAATACGTTCCATGTCGCTTATTCCTGATATTGAGGGTTCCGTAACAATCAGAACCATATCTACACCGCTTAGCGATGCAATGACAGGACACCCTATTCCCGGCGAGCCGTCAACAATTGCAAACTCAGCTTCACCGTTGGCATCTTTCATTTGCTTTTTCACTTCTGTAACCAGCATCCCCGAATGTCCGCTGCCCATTTTTAGCTGGGCTGTTGAAAAGGCTCTATTGCCATCAACATATAACATAAGCTCTCCGGCTACTGCTGGCTTCAATGATACTGCTCCGACAGGACATACCAACTCGCAGACCCCACAGCCTTCGCAATCGAACTTATCTACCTTATATATGCCTGAATCTGCTGAAATAGCATCAAATCGACATTGTTGAATACATTGATCGCATTGAATACATAAATCCGTATCTATTTCAGCTTTAGGCATTCCGAAATAGTCCGTTCTTTTCGGTTCAGATTCATGTCCCATAATAAGATGGAGGTTAGGGGCGTCTACATCGCAGTCGGCATAGGCTCTGGCACCGGAAAGCTTAATGAATGCGCTTGCTATTGTAGTTTTCCCGGTACCACCCTTGCCGCTAAGGATTAACAGCTGTTTCATGCTGCACCTCCTTTATTACTGTATCAAGCAAAGATAAGAACATGGTTCGGTACTTCTCACTTTCTCTTGCAGCTATTTTTGCGTCAGAATTGAGCTTTCCGAGCTCATTGTCAAAGAGAATTCGTCCTAAGATAGGAACGTTCTTTTCAATACAGAATTTTTCGGCAGGGTTATCTCCATCAAGGCATTTGTTCAGAACCACGCCATAAGGTTTATTAAACAACTTGACAAGTTCATAGACCATGTTGAGGTTATGGACACCAAACAGTGTGGGTTCAGCCACCAGAATACAGTAGTCTGCATCCTTAATGCTTTCCATTACAACACAGTTGCTTCCCGGAGGGCAATCTATAATTGTCAACAGATTTTCTTCTGCTTTGCCGGCCTCAAGTAATTTTTTTATTATTGGCACGCCTGATTCTTCACCCGGTTTCAATATACCAGTGTTAACTGTCACATTGCCGGAGACACCTTTCTGGACCTCACCGATAATCTTTTCGGTCTCAGTCAGCGCTTTCTCTGGGCAAACTAATATACATCCACCGCAGGAATGGCAAACATCGTCAAAAACATAGGGTCTGTTTTTTATAAATGCAAGCGCATTGAATTTGCAGAAATCAACGCACTTGCGACAACCGTTGCATTTAATATCATCAACAATCGGCATTTTTATTGCTATATTTTCACCGCTGACGTACACGGGTTTGAAAAACAAATGTCCGTTAGGCTCCTCAACGTCACAATCTACATAGATAGCACGCTCAGCAACGCAAGCTAAATTAACGGATACCAAGGTTTTTCCTGTGCCGCCTTTGCCGCTCAATACGGCTATTTTGAAATCTTTATTTTTCATGACCATGAAATCCCTTATGGAATTCATTCAGCGGAACAAGCTGTTCGGCTTTATAGGCATCAATATTTTGCTGCGCAGTCCCGGCTATGGTTTTAAAAATTATAATTCCGGCTTTACTCAGCACCTCTTCTGCGTTTTCACCGCAGCGAGGGGTCAGAAGCGTTTTTACATCGTTATCAACTATAGTCTGAGATGCTTTTATTCCTGCTCCGCCTTGTGTGGCAACCGCACTGTTGTCCAAAAAATTGTTTTCATTAGTATCAGTATTATGGATGAGAAAATAAGGAGCGCGCCCGAATGACGGACATACGCTTGACTCCATGCTTTTATCATCTACTGGTATTGCTATTTTCATAATATATCTCCATTCAATTTACATTTGCTAATTGCTTTCCGTATCTCCAACGACTAAACCATCTCTGCCGCATCTGTGCTTCCAGCACCCGCCACAACGACAGTGCTCTTCTTTGCCTTCGCACAGTCGGTATTCGCCACCTTCAATTAGCAACACTTTGCCGTTAACCAAAGAGTCAGCCACCTTTTTCCTTGCGTCGTTGTATATTCCCTGTACCGTTGTGCGCGCAACGTTCATTTGACTAGCACATTCTTCTTGTGTATATTCCTCTAGGTCAATCAGCCTGATAGTTTCATATTCATCAACCGTCATTTTAACAATATTGTCAACATCTGACGGCGAGTCTAAAGAGCCAAATCTCTTGCTTTCCGGTAAGCAACAGACTCTTCTCCATTTAATTGGTCTTGGCATAGTTTCCTCACCTCACGAATTTTTCGGAAGCAACCGGAGCGTCCTCCAGATACTTCTTTCGCTCTTTATAAGCGCTCTAGCTGCATGTCTAAGGCATGAATTCGACTTTGAAGAACGAATTTTTGTTCTTGAAGCAGTTCTTTCCGAGTTATAGATGAGTCAATATTTGCGGCAGCACATCTTCCAAGCCCACGTCCTCGTCTGTAAGCAAG
>JAGPMA010000014.1 GCA_018053145.1 Oscillospiraceae bacterium
AGGTTACTGCCCTTGAGGGCGAGCTCGGCATGAAGCTCGATGGCTTCGGCCGCCGTTTTCATAATGGCAAGAGGAGCAGTACAGGCGAATTTTAAAGCGTTTTCCGTTACCTCGTCGCGGCTTGGGTCGCTTTTATCCAGACCGTAAGCCTTTGACAGCGGCTCAAAGCACTTTGCGTCCTCGTCTATCAGCGAGAGGAGCTTACTGCGGAGCTCGTCCGCCTTTGCAAGGATTCGCTGAAGGTCGTCTTCAAATTCGGCATATTTCTTTTTGCCGGTTGTCAAGTTTCCGACCATTGAGGCAAGGGCAGTTCCGATTGCCCCGACTAAAGCGGAGGCGCCACCGCCACCGGGTACGGGCTTACTTGATGCCAGAACTTCTGTGAATGAACGGGCAGACATTTCGGAATAGGACATATCATAACCTCCAAAGAGTAAATGGTGTTTTATACAACAATGCTAACATGGATTAGTGGAAATTGCAAGAAACGAAGCTCATGTGAATTGCCTATATTATATCCGAAGACAGAGTAGGACTTGAGCAAAATGCAAAAAAGCTGTTTGTTATCCGCAACGGTTTACATAATATGTTAAGCGCTAAAAAAGTAATACCCTCAGCATGAAAAAACTGAGGGTACTTATATGCTCATTATAAATGAATGTGCTCGTGAGGAGCTATGCTTGACTTGAAGGATACATGAGTGTCACCCTGCAGACAGAAGGGAAGCTCGAGTCCGTTAGCTTCAAGCAATTCCTTGTTTGTAAGGATGTCGCGCGTTGCGCCGTCGGCAATGATTTTACCCTCGGACATTAAAATGACGCGATTGCAGGTTTCCAGCACCATGTCCAAATCATGCGAAGCAATTATCTTTATGTGGTCGAGGCTGTTCAAAATGTTAATCAACCTGCGTCTGTTTCTTGGGTCAAGGGCGATTGTCGGCTCATCCATAATTATAACGTCCGGTGTCATAGCGAGGATAGTTGCAATTGCTGCGAGCTTCTTTTCACCGCCGGACATCTTATACGGCTGCTTGTCGCGCAGATAGTCGATTCCGATAAGGTTTAGTGCGTGCTTAACTCTCTCATCTACTTGGTCAGCATCCAAGCCGTAGTTACGAGGAGCGAAGGCAATGTCCTCATAGACCGTGGGCATGAAAAGCTGGTTTTCCGAGTCTTGAAAAACATAGCCGATTTTTTCGCGGATACGGGGTAAAGTTTTCTTCGTGACCTTAATTTCACCTACGGTGACTTCACCGGAGAAGTTCATTTCCAGTCCCACAAGTATTCGAAGCAGGGTGGATTTGCCCACGCCGTTTGCCCCAATAAGGCCAATTGCATCGTCATGACCGGCTGTGAAGCTAATTTCGTGGAGTATTTCCGCATTCTTCTCGTAGGAAAAGGACACGTTGCTGCAGATGATGTGATGGTGGCTCATAATATTAGCTCCTTAATGATTTGACACGAAAACACGGTTCGATGCGCTGCTGATAAAAGGCCGGCGTATATTTTGTGGTCATATGAACAAATCGCCGATAAACGCGGTCAAGCCTGTATATCGAAGAAGGACAAAAACAGCGGTGCAAATTATTAGATAGGCAAAGTCCTGCCACCGAGCTTTTGGCAGCTGGCTGTGCTTGAAATTACCGTTATATCCGCGGAGCACCATGCTGTCATAAAGCGCGGTTGCGCGGTCAATGCTTCGGAACAGGAGCTGTCCGATGAGCGAACCCCAGACCTTGTGATGGATTCCTTTTTGGGAAGGAGCGCGAAGTGAATAGGCTTCAAAAATATGGTTCGCTTCACTCAGAAGAACTGTTATATAGCGATATGTCAGCAGTATCTGCGTAACCAAAATTTCGGGTACATGGAGAATATTAAACGCATAGCAAATGGATTCAATTCTGGTTGTGGCAATCAGAAGATAGGAGGCGAGAACTGTCAGTATGCCTTTAATAAATAGCGTGAAACCAGAAACCATGCCATTTGTAATGGTTATGCCGTAGAGCAAAAAGCGAGGTTCACGGTCAAAAAACGGGTTTAAAATTCCCATTAAAATTACAAAGGGAAGTATTACGCGCAGCTTTTTAATGCTATGGCTAAAAGAAACACCCGAAAGTGAAAAGAGCGCAACGGGATAGATCACCATAGTGACCAATCCCGTTACGTTGTATTTGTTAAAGGAAACGGTAAACCAAATGTATGCGACAGAGACGATAAGCTTGACAAGAGGGTGGACGCGATGAATGGGCGAGTCCTTGCCGGCTGTTGTGTCCATGTAGTGGACTTCATATATTGCGTCCGAAATTTTCCCCATTGATTATTTCTCCGATTTTGCCTTTTTCTTTCTGTATATGCCGAATATCACGCTTAGAAGGATGCATAAGCCCGCAACCAAGGCAGAGCCTACAATGCCTGAAAAGCTTGTGCCGGTGACGTTATCGTTTCCGAATGAATAGTCCGGCAGAACAGCTGTTTTTTCCTGAACATTCGCAAGTGTGTCGTGAACTCCGCCATCTGCTTCAAGCTCGGTAGTTCCCGCAACCTGCTCCATTGACCACTCAAGTCCATCGGGGTTGCTGGAGGCGAACAGTGAAACAGCGCCGCCTACAAGAGCAACTATAATAGCCATGATTACGATGACTTTTTTAAATGAGAACTTGTTTTGGGTCGCCTCTGAATTGAGAAGCTCCGGTCTTGTCTGATAAATGAATATTAGTACAGCAGCAGTAACCAGACCTTCAACAGCACCGATTGCAAGGTGTATGGGCTGCATTGTAGCAACAAATACGCTGAAGGGCAGTTCGGTAATGCCGGAGATGGTGGTTTCGAGAACTACACTGAAAGCGCCGAGCTGTAAGCTTAGTACGCAGCCCAAAACACAAGCAATAATGAGCTTAACCCGTGACATTCCGTTTTTGATGAACGGTTTGTAGATACAGAAGAAGCCAAAGAAGCAGGCGTAAAACGCCATGTTCCATATGTTGCAGCCGAGAGCGAGTATGCCGCCGTCGGCAAATAGAAGGCACTGTATTAATAGGATGGCAATCATTGTTAAAAATGCCGCGTAAGGACCGAGTAGGGCAGCAAGAAGAATACCGCCGCAAATATGTCCGCTTGAACCTGTTCCCGGAATTGAGAAGTTAATCATCTGAGCGGCAAAAACGAAAGCGCCCATGACACCCATTAGTGGAACTTTTTTCGGTTCAAAGTCTTCCTTAACTTTTTTGACCGAGTAAACAGCCGCTGCCGCACTTGCTGCGTACATCGTTGCGCCAACAGCCGGCGATAACAGAGCATCCGCCATATGCATAATATTATTCCCCCATAAAATGTTGTTAAACTAAGAGATTCTCAACTTCTTAGTTCCTAAGAAAGAATATATATCACGGATAAAAACGGCACAAGCCCCCGGGGGGGATACCTGAGCGGAAAGTATTCTTGTTTAATATAATATCAGTTATTTATTAAAAGGTAAAGCATAAATTGGAAGGGCTGAAGATGTGCGGCAACCGCTGTATAGGAAAGTAATGCGCTAAACTTGAAAAATTAATTTCGCACAAAGTGTCTCAATATCGTTTTATTATTTTGAAACCAATCGTTTCAGAGCGTTTCATATTGTAGCGTAACAGTATCAAAAATCGCAGATTGTGCAAGTTCACCCTTAATCTGGATTTATTTTGTGCTTTTGCACAATTGACACTTTATGCCTGCCGTGATAACCTCTCAATAGGTCGAGAAGTATCTTGACTACAGCTGGTCACAAATATGTCCGGCGGTCAGCGAGATCGTTTGTGTTGCATTTCCGGTGATCCTGACGGCACTGTTTGCAGCATATCATGCGATGGAGCGACTTAATTTTTTAAATTATTATGGAGGTCATTATTATGGCATTTACAATGGATACAGTAGTAGCTGACGTTCTGGCAAATGCAGACGCATGCGCAATTATGGACGAAATCATCCCCGGCACCACAAAGAACCCCATGATGAAGATGGCTAAGGGCTTTACTCTTGCCAAGATCGCTAAGACTCCCGCTGCTAAGATCCCCGAAGCAAAGATCCAGGAGTTCCTTGATGCTTGTGCTGCTAAGGGCATTGGCTAATCTATAATTACGTAGTAAGTTTTCTTGTTAGTGTGTCTCACCGTCAGGAGACGAAGCTGACTCTGTAAAGCTTAATTTCGTTTTTTGGCAGCACGTCGGATTTATCCGGCGTGCTGTTTTTTTGTATTTTCCGCTTATTATGCGCATATAGCTATATCAGTAGATATGTTTTGATTAAAAACACAACGATAGTATTTGCTGATGGAACTAGTGGTTATAACTTGGCGGAGGGATTTATATGAAACATAAAAAGGCGCAACTTGCGGGATTTGTTTTTACTGTACTGCTTGGAACAGTACTTCATTTCACGTTTGAGTTGTCAGGAGAAAATCCGATTGTCGGGTTGTTTTCGGCAGTTAATGAGAGCGTTTGGGAGCATTTAAAGCTACTTTATGTTCCGATGCTGATTTTCGGTATTTTTGAGTATTTTCGATACGGTAAGAAGCTTGAAAACTTTATTCCGGTTAGGTTTCTGTCGATGCTTCTTGGTATGGCTGTAATAGTTGTTGGCTTTTATACCTACACAGGGATAATAGGAGAAAACTATTTAATTATTGATATCCTTCTTTTCATTTTGGCTGTGTATGCAGCATATCGTTTCAGCAATGAAATGCTTGGAACCCACAAATTCACATCGAGCTGCGCTAAGGGACTGGCGATTATGGGCTTGATATTTCTGACAGCTTGTTTTGCGGTGTTTACGTTTGCCCCACCGAATATACCGTTGTTTCTTGACCCGATTTCGGGCAAATATGGAATATCTGAATAACAATATGACCGTTTATCGAGGAACAGTGCTTCCCGATAAGCGGTTATTTTTTTGCGTTATTTTAAAGAGTTGAAATATAAACGTGTGATTAAGTAAAATAGAAGGTAGACATAATATAGTTACGGTAGCACAAAGAGCCATATTATTTAGAGATAATGGCATATAGGTAGACATAATTATAAAATATAATTATTATTAAAATTATTATATTAAAACTATTGACAAAGGAATGTGACGAGTGTATTATTGCTATAGTGTACTAAGGCAATAATACACAGCAGAATAACGAAAGGTAGTGATGATTTGGCTTGGGAGTTTTCCAACGACAGGCCCATATACGTTCAGGTTTCCGATCAGATCGTTTCGGGGATACTAACCGGAACATATAAAATGGGCGACAAATTGCCCAGCGTGAGGGAGTTTGCAATTATAGCCGCTGTTAATCCGAACACGGTGCAAAGGGCGATGTCTGAGCTAGAAAGCGTGGGACTTATTGAAACCCAGCGTAACACGGGAAAATATGTAACACAAGAGGGGAGCGTTATTGAGATGGCAAGAAAAAAACGCGGCGAATTGCTCGCAACGGAGTTTTTAAAGAGCATGGCTGCTTTAGGCTACACCAGCGAACAGACAATCAGTTTGCTGGAGGAAGCAAAGAGTTGGGAGGGAACAAATGATGAGCGAAGCGACGCTTGAGTGCAAAGGGCTTTCAAAGTGTTTTGGCGCAAACGCGGCACTGCACGAACTGAGTATTAGCTTACCTGCGGGTAAGATAATTGGGCTTCTTGGTCCAAACGGAAGCGGTAAGACAACATTGATTAAGCTCGCGTGCGGACTTCTGACACCGACCGAGGGTGAAATACGCGTTTGTGGTTATAAACCGGGAATTGAAAGCAAAGCTCTTGTATCCTATCTTCCAGAGCGCACCTATCTGCCTGACTGGATGACAGTTTTGGAATGCATCGCTTTTTTTCAAGATTTTTACCCTGATTTTGATATTGAAAGAGCGACATCAATGCTCCAGAGCCTGCAGGTTCCGGCAAATGCCAGAATGAAAACCCTTTCAAAGGGCACGAAGGAAAAGGTTCAGCTGGTGCTGGTCATGTCACGCCGCGCAAGGCTTTATCTGCTGGATGAGCCCATTGGTGGAGTTGACCCTGCGGCGCGCGACTATATTCTCGGAACGATTGTGAAGAACTATTGTGAGGACTCGACGGTTCTCATTTCGACACACTTGATTGCTGATGTCGAAAAGATTTTGGATGAGTTCATGTTCATTCAGAACGGACAGCTGGTTTCCTACGCTTCAACGGACAGCCTGAGTGAGGATCTGGGTAAATCCATTGACCAGTACTTCAGGGAGGTGTTCAGATGCTAGGTAAACTTATAAAACACGATTTTCACTCGCTTTCTAGGGTGCTAGTACCTACACAGCTTGCGGTTATTGCCGCAACAATACTTGCAACCCTTGGCTTTGTGTTCAATTACAGAACCGGTATTTCCAATATTGAGGCATCTGGACTGCTGAGCCTTCTCAAACTGATTACGGGCTTTTTAAGCGGAATAATGGTTCTTGCGATAATCGCGGCGTCAGTTATAGTTGCATTTATTATATTCCAGCGCTTTTACAAGAATCTTATGTGCAGCGAGGGCTATCTAACCTTCACACTTCCGGTTACCACCTCTGAGATATTGTGGTCAAAGCTTATAACTGCTATGCTTTGGACAATTATAAGCAGTGTCGTAATTTTCATCAGTATTAACATATTTGTTCTTTTCGGAACGGCTGATAGCGGCTTTATAAACACAGAAGCATACAGAGAAATTGGAAAGATGCTTCACGAGCTTAATGCAACTATTGGAGCGAGAGTAATATGGCCCGTACTTGAGTGCATTTTGTTCGTAATTGTTGCAACTGCTTGCAGCATTCTTCAGGTTTATCTTGCACTTATCATTGGCGCAATAGCGTCTCAAAAGCACAAAATACTTGCCGCAATCGGATTCTATTTTGTGATTAACATAGCTGTCAGTATTATTTCCACTATCGTTCAATATTTCATGGCCGGAAGCATGGTGAATTCTTTTTCAAAGCTTGAAAACATGGATATCGAGCCAGTTAACGCACTTGAAGCTTATAAGATGATTGTTGGCGCAGTACAGCCTTACTTCTGGGTGTATTTGGTCTTCACAATTGCACTAACAGCCGGCTTCTTCCTGCTCAGCCGCTACTTCCTTAAGAACAAGTTAAATCTTGAATAACGAGCAGTCAATATAACATTTAAAGACCATGAGCCTGATTTTTGTCAGGCTTATGGTCTTTTTCGGATGCAATTATGGGCTGCGGAAGAGCCGATAAAAATGTGTTAATATTTTTGAATATAATATTGACATATTGAAATTAGGTGCGTATACTGTGCATAACGTATATATACAGTAATGCTCAAGGAGGCGAAGCATTGGACATTATAATCAGCAATGTGTGTTCTCAGCCCATCTATGAACAGATATTTTCTCAGATAAAGAACTGCATTATCTCGGGGAAGTTAAAAGAAGGCGATCCGCTTCCGTCAATTCGAACTCTTGCAAAGGACCTCAGAATTAGTGTTATCACAACAAAGCGAGCTTATGACGAGCTTGAAAGAGCCGGCTATATTAATACTGTTGCGGCAAAGGGTTGCTTTGTTGCTGAAAAGAATGTTGAGGTAATACGAGAGGAGCATTTGAAAGAGATTGAGCTGCATCTGCAAAGAATACTTGAGCTTGCCGCGGCTTGCAATCTTAACACTGAAGAAGTGGTTGAAATGTATAAATTAATCCAAAGGGAGGAATAAAAATTGAATGCTATTCAAATAAGAAATCTTTATAAGGCTTATGATGATTTTAAGCTTGATGATATTAACCTGACTTTGCCTTCCGGCTGCATAATGGGGCTTGTGGGCGAAAACGGTGCCGGAAAAAGCACAACAATAAGACTTATAATGGATGCAATAAAAAAGGATGCCGGACAGGTGAATGTGCTCGGTTTAGACAATCAAAGCCGTGAGTTTGGAATGCAAAAGGAGGAAATTGGGGTCGTACTTGATGAAGCTTACTTTCCTGAAGTTCTTAATTTAAAGAACGTGAACCAAATCATGAAAAACACCTATAAAAACTGGGATGAGACACAGTACTATGAGTATATAAAAAAATTCTCATTGCCCGAAAAGAAGCAATTTAAGGACTATTCTCGCGGAATGAAGATGAAGCTTGCAATTGCCGTGGCACTGTCGCATAATCCGAAGCTGCTTATTCTTGATGAAGCTACGAGCGGGCTTGACCCGATGGTACGAGATGAGATATTGGATATTTTCAACGACTTTACACGGGACGAGAGCCATTCGGTGCTGCTGTCCTCGCATATCGTCAGCGATTTGGAGAAAATTTGCGACTACATAGCCTTTATTCACAAAGGGAAGATCGTTTTCTGTGAGGAAAAGGACGGCTTGCTTGATCAATATGGCATTTTACGCCTGTCAAAGTCGGATTTTGAAGCCGTACCTGAGGACGCTGTGGTTGGAAGAAAAACAACTGATTATGGGGTGGAGGCGTTGGTTAAAAAGAGTGAAATCTCAAACGCTTTTGCTCCTGAGCGCGCAAGCATTGAGGATATTATCCTGTTCATTGCAAAGGAGGGCAGATGATTATGAAAGGACTTCTTTTAAAGGACATTTTCACGATTACCAGACAATTGAAGTTTTATATTATAATTGTTCTTGTTTTTGCCTGTATGCCAGGCTACTCAATGCTTACCTTTGCACTTGTGTATTCAGCCATGCTGCCGATGACTGCTCTGGCATATGATGAACGCTCAGGCTGGGACAAGCTTGCCGCAATGATGCCGTACTCAGCCGGAGAAATTGTGGCGAGCAAGTATATCATCGGTTGCATAATGCTTGTTGGAGCAACACTGTTTTCAATAATTGCACAGTATGTTATTTCTCTGCTCGGCATTGCGGAGCGCCCGGAGGATGCACTTAGCCAGATCGTCGCGGCTATATGCTGCGCTGCGGTTTTTCAGGCGGTGGTCATTCCCTTAATGGTAAGATTCGGTGTGGAAAGAGGACGGGTAATCTTTATCGCTTTGGGTGCGGCAATTGGCTTTGCGGTAATGTATTTCGCAAAAGCTATAGAGAATTATTCACTGCCTGAGAATGCCAGCGGTACGGTTTTTGCTGTTGCTGCAATTTTTGGTGTTATTGTACTCAATGCGGCTTCCATACTGATATCGAAGCATTTTTACAGGAACAAACGTACTTAGCTGATTATTATAACAAATGAGCGTTTTCCGTTTAGGAAAACGCTCATTTGTTATGCCTGCTTATAGGTTTTGAGGAAATCATCAAGTTCGCTCATTGATTCTGCCAAAGCACTCGGTTCGGGCAAATATACTATTCTAAAGTGGTCAGGCGCGTTCCAATGAAAGCCTGTTCCATGAACGAAGAGTACATGCTTTTCGCGCAGGAAATCCAGAGCAAACTTTTCGTCGTTTGTGATGTTAAAGCGCTTGGCATCAATTTTCGGAAAGATATAGAAAGCTGCCTGCGGTTTGACATAGCTAATGCTGTCTATTTTGTCCAGAGCCTCGCAAATAGCCTTGCGCTGTTCAAATATTCTTCCGCCGGGCTTGAAAAGATATTCCGTTGCAAAGGCATTTTCAAGCGCAGGCTTGATTGTCTGCTGTGCGGGAACGTTTGCACAAAGACGCATGGAGGAAAGTGTGTTTAGGCCTTCAATGTAGCTTTTCGCACTGGCTTTGTTGCCGGAAAGAACCATCCAGCCGGCGCGATAGCCGCAGATTAGGTGCGATTTTGAGAGCCCGTTGAAGGTCACGACAAAAAGGTCGGGCGCTAAGGCTGCAATCGAGGTGTGGGTTTTGCCGTCCATTATGAGCCTGTCATAGATTTCGTCAGAGAATATGATTAGGTCAAATTCGCGTGCAACGCTGACAATTTGCTTGAGGATATCGTCGCCGTATAGCGCACCTGTGGGGTTGTTGGGGTTAATTACAACAATTGCCTTGGTCTTCGAGGTGATTTTTTTTCTGATGTCAGCAATATCCGGCATCCAGTCGCTTTTTTCGTCGCAAAGGTAGTGCACGACTGTTCCGCCGGCGAGAGAAGAGGCACCTGTCCATAGCGGATAATCGGGAGCTGGAATTAGAATTTCGTCGCCCGGGTCAAGCAACGCTTGCATACACGATGTTATTAGCTCGGAAACGCCGTTGCCTGTGTAAACGTCGTTGACGCCGACACCCTCGATGCCCTTTTTCTTGCTGTATGCCGCTATGGCTTCGCGGGCTGAAAGCAGACCTTTCGAGTCGCAATAGGCTTCGGACGCGACAAGATTTGAAGACATTGCCTCCAGTATGCAGTCGGGGGCTTTGAATTTGAAAGCACCGGGATTTCCGATGTTAAGCTTTAGAATTTTATCTCCGGAGGCCTCCATGGCCATTGCGGCGTCCAGAACCGGTCCGCGTACGTCGTAGGCTACATTGCAAAGCTTCTGTGATTTTGAAATTTCTTTCATGATAGTCCTCCTATAAAAAATAAAGCCCTAAGCATAATTATAAATATGCTTAGGGCGAACTTGTGTCCGTGTTACCACCTAAATTCGGGAATAATCCCGCACTCATACGGTACTTGAAAATGATTTCGTATACCGAGCTCCAAATAACGGCGGAGAACCGTTGGAGTGTACTTACAATAAAAAAATGCTTTCCATCCACTGCTCAAAGGCGGCTTTGGCGCTTTGCTCATGAAGCCTCGCAGCTAACGGCTTCTCTCTGAATTTCACTCGGCGCTTACTATTCCTTATCATTGCGTTTTTCCTGATGTTGTTCATTATAAACACCAACAGGCTTATTGTCAACTGCTAAAATTATTGCTTTCCTACGAAGCGGTGCGGAATGTGGTGATAAATAATGAAAACTTGATTAGGCTTTTCCTTCGTGCTTTTTAATGAAACGCTCTATGTTTATGATAAAACGCTCGTGCGTTCCAAAGCCAATTTCACCGTTTTCGTCATAAGCTGTAAGTTTGAAAGTGACCTTTCGGCCGTCGATTTCGGTGATTTCGCTTTCGGCCCACACTTTTTTGCCGATGGGAGTAGCTGCGGTGTGGTAGACATCGACATGAATACCAACACTTGCATAGCCCTCATCAAGATGGGGGAGAAGGCTGAAGCTACAGGATTCCTCCATCAGCATAATCATACGCGGAGTTGCCAGAACATTGAAGCTGTTCGATTCGGCCATGGCCGCAACGTCCGTTTCAGTAACAACCATATCACATCTGAATTTTTGCCCGATTTCCAGTGCCATTAGATTCCCTCCAAAACTTCTTGTATTATACTCCGGTCAGGTCGAAGCTCGGAATAAGCTCGTTTGTGGCCGAAGAAAGCTCTTGAAAATAGCCATGCTCTATTGCTGAAAGAGAAAGAAAGCTTTGAGCTCTGTCAAACTCCTCGCGCGTAAGTGAGCGGGCAAGCTCGGGGTACTTGAACTTGTCTGCAAGGGGAAGAAACTGGCTCATCAGAGAAAACAGAACTGCGTTTTTCGGAAAGCTCTCAGTTACCCAATCGATAACATCAAAGGCATCGTCCAATCTGTCCGGCAAAATGAGGTGCCTTATAAGCACACCGCTGTTTAATAGTCCCTCGCTGTCCATTACGAAGCTGCCTGTTTGACGAAACATTTCCAGTATCGCAGCCTTTGCGATGATCGGATAGTTACGAGCGCAAGAAAAGCGAAAAGCCGCTTCGGCGGAGGTGTATTTTAGGTCGGGCATGTATACTTGAACATAGCCCTCCAGAGTTTTTAGGGTTTCGACGCTCTCGTAGGCGGAGCTGTTCCAGACAACTGGGATAGTTGGCTTTGCGATTTTTAGAGCTTCGATGATTTTGTCTGTAAAATGTGTAGGTGTGACGAGGTTGAGGTTGTGAACGCCGGAGGCTTCAAGCTCCGAAAAAATTTCCGCGAGACGGGCAACGCTGACTTCCTTGCCCTTTCCGCCAAAGCTGATTTCACGGTTTTGGCAAAAAACGCAGTGCATATTGCAGCCGGAAAAGAAGACAGTTCCGCTGCCGCAAAAGCCGCTTATACAAGGCTCTTCTCCAAAATGTGCCGCAGCACGGGCAATAATTGGGTTTTCACCGCAGCGGCAAAAGCCTAGCTCGCCGGCGGCGCGGTCAATTCCGCAGTTTCTTGGGCAGAGAAAACACTTCGGGCTCATTCCGCATCCTCTGGCAGCTTGCACACCTCCACCCACTCGAGAGCGGAGGCGAATTTATACAGCTCGTCGGGCGTTAGTTCAATTGCACTGTTTGAGCTGCCGACGGCGGGAAAAACCGTTTTGAAGCGAAGAACCGATTTATCAATATATACGGAAACGCCTTGATTAATACCAAAGGGACAGACTCCGCCCACCGCGTGACCGACGAGTTCCAAGACCTCTTCTGCTGTAAGCATTTTTGCCTTAATGCCAAATTTGCTCTTATATTTCTGGTTGTCGATTCTCGCGTCACCGGATGCGACAACAAGAATGCAACCATATGTGCTTTTAAAGGAAAGTGTCTTTGCAATTCGCGCCGGCTCTACACCAAGAGCTTCGGCGGCAAGCTCGACTGTTGCGCTTGAAACTGTGAATTCCTGAACCCTGTCTTCAATTCCCTGAGCGCGGAAAAATTCACGCCCTTTTTCGATGGACATTATTTCTATCTCCTTGCATCACACTAATGTGAGAACTAATATGCGCATATATTAGCACGATTATATTAGAAATGCAAATATTCACGATATTCACTAAAAAGTGCATAAAAGGCGAATAAACTAAATAATAATCACAATAATGCAAATATTATTGCATTATGCCTATTGTGTTATTAAAAATATCGTGTTATAATTTCTTCAAACAAAAAATTTTCGGAGGAATAACCATGAGTGAAATTAAAAAATGCGTGCTCGCCTACTCGGGCGGTCTTGATACATCCATCATTATCCCATGGCTCAAGGAGAACTATGGCTGCGAGGTTATCGCGGTTTCCGGCAATGTCGGACAGACCGATGAGCTTGAGGGGCTGGAGGAAAAGGCTCTCAAAACCGGTGCTAGCAAGCTGTATATTCTTGATTTAATCGATGACTATGCGGAGAACTACATTATTCCTACAATGAAGGCCGGAGCAAAATACGAAACCTATCTCCTTGGCACATCGACAGCACGTCCCTGCATCGCAAAGGGCTTGGTCGAAATCGCACTTAAAGAGGGCGCAGACGCTATCTGCCACGGCTGCACAGGAAAGGGTAACGACCAGGTGCGTTTTGAGCTTGCGGTTAAGGCGCTTGCACCCCAGATGAAGATTATCGCTCCGTGGAGAGAGTGGGACATTCAAAGCCGCGAGGAAGAAATTGATTATGCCGAGGCTCATAATATCCCGCTCAAGATTAATCGTGAAACGAACTACTCCAAGGACAAGAACATGTGGCACCTAAGCCACGAGGGGCTTGACCTTGAAGACCCCGCAAACGAACCGCTTTACAACAAGCAAGGCTTTCTTGAGATGGGCATTTCTCCCGAAATGGCTCCCGATAAGCCCGCTTATGTTGAGCTGGAATTCGTAAAGGGAACACCTGTTGCAATCGACGGAGAAAAGATGAAGGCTGCGGATATCATTTGGAAGCTCAACAAAATCGGCGGCGAAAACGGCATCGGAATCATCGACATTGTTGAAAACAGGCTTGTCGGTATGAAATGCCGCGGCGTTTATGAAACCCCGGGCGGCACGATTTTGTATTACGCGCATCAGGTGCTGGAAACGCTCTGCCTTGACAAGGCAACAGCGCACCTTAAGGAACAGCTTGCCGTGACTTATGCTGAGCTGGTCTATAACGGCCAGTGGTTTACACCGCTGAAAAAGGCGCTGGATGCTTTTGTTGAAACCACGCAGGAAAATGTAACCGGTAAGGTTAAGCTCAAGCTCTATAAGGGCAACATGATTAACTCCTCAGTCACCTCGCCGTATTCGCTCTATTCCGAGAATATTGCAACCTTCGGCGCGAGTGATTATAACCAAAAGGATGCAGAGGGCTTCATCAATCTCTTCGGGCTTCCCATAAAGGTTAAGGCTATGATGGAACAGGGACTTCTGAAATAGGTATATATTAGAAAAGCGGCAGGTGAGAAACCTGTCGCTTTTCTAATTGACATTCTATCGTTTACAATGTATGATACATTAGGAACGAGTGACACATAAACATACTGAAGGAGAAAGAGATGAAACGCTGCACAAAAATTGGCATAGTAACGAGCGGTGGCGACTGTCAGGGCTTGAACGCGGCCATACGCGGAGTGGGAAAAGCGCTTTTTCAGCACATAGATAATGTCGAAATCTACGGTATGTATGATGGGTACCGCGGACTCATTGAGGGCGACTATAAGTTTATGGAAGCGAAGGATTTTTCGAGTATTTTGACTCAGGGCGGAACGATACTCGGAACCTCGCGCCAGAAATTCATTCCAGGCAAAGCCATCATCGACGAGGCAGGCAACGACTTGATGCCCGCGATGCTGGATACCTATAATCGTCTTAATCTGGACTGCCTTGTTGTTATGGGCGGGAACGGAACTCAAAAAAGCGCAAAGCTCATGATGGATGCCGGAATGAACATCATTACGCTGCCAAAGACCATAGATAACGACATTTGGGGTACAGACACGACCTTTGGATTCCAAAGCGCTGTTGATATTGCGACCAATGTTATAGATTATATTCACTCTACGGCGAGCTCACACAGCCGTATCTTTCTTGTTGAGCTTATGGGTCGTGATGCCGGCTGGCTTACACTTATTGCGGGTATAGCCAGCGGCGCCGATGTCGTGCTTATTCCCGAGATTCCTTATGATATTACGAAGATTACCGAAGCCGTTGAAATTCGCAAGAAGCGCGGGAGCAACTACACGATTGTTGCCGTGGCGGAGGGAGCTGTTTCGGTGAACGATGCTGTTTTAACGGAGGACGAGCGCAGAGCCGTAAAGGAATCGATGAAGCACTCCACAATATCCTACAGCATCGCAAGTGAATTAGAGAGCCTAACAGGGCAGGAAACGCGTGTTACAGTTCCCGGACACTATCAGAGGGGCGGCCCTCCGTGCCCGTATGACCGCGTTCTGGCAACGCAGTTCGGCACAGCGGCAGCAAAGCTTATCGTTGAAAAAAAGTACGGCTATATGGTCGGCGTGCAAGGCGGAGTGATTGTGTCCGTTCCCATTGCGGATG
The DNA here is from genome assembly GCA_018053145.1 of Oscillospiraceae bacterium. Taxonomy (GTDB): domain Bacteria; phylum Bacillota; class Clostridia; order Oscillospirales; family Oscillospiraceae; genus UBA2658. Next base: position 15,180 of record JAGPMA010000014.1, read on the forward strand.
CGGCGAGCAGAACGAAGTTCCTTCCGACTGACCACCCACTTATCGAAACTGCGCGAGATATCGGGATATTCTTCGGTGATTAGAGCCCTTAATATTACAAAATATGAATGAAGTGACAGGTGGATTTTTGCCTGTCACTTTTTTGCAGTATTGAATATTTATTTGAATTGTGCTATTATACTCAAATATATAATTTGCCGCAGGAGGATATTCTATATGACAGAGCTTAACAAAAATGAGGCGTGGAAGCTGCTAAAAGACTACAACAAGGATCCTTTTCATCTGAAGCACTCGCAGACTGTTGCGCTTTGTATGAGATATTTTGCTGAAACCGAAGGCTATGCCGAGGAAGCGAATTTTTGGGAAATCGTTGGTATGCTCCACGATTTGGACTTTGAGCTATACCCCGAACAGCATTGTGTGAAAGTCCAGGAGATTATGCGAGAAAAGGGACTGGATGAGCGCATTATTCACGCCGTTGCAAGTCATGGCTACGGCATCTGTGTTGACATAGCTCCTGAGCACCACATGGAAAAGGTGCTTTTTGCCTCCGATGAGCTGACGGGACTGATTGGTGCTGCCGCGCTTATGCGTCCGTCGAAGAGCGTTCAGGATATGGAGCTCAGCTCACTGAAAAAGAAGTTCAAGGACAAAAAATTCGCTGCGGGCTGTGACCGCGGAATAATTGAAAAGGGCGCTCAAATGCTCGCGTGGGAGCTTGACACGCTTTTGGACAAGACCCTTTCGGCGATGCGCGCCTGTGAGGAAAAAGTTAGCGACGAAAGCTATTATGAAAAATAGAAGTTAAGGCTTCTCAAGGAGTTAAAAATGCCGACCGGCAAAGATACAATTTTACAGGGGAGAGTATTCGCGCCCTTATTGAAATTCGCGATTCCACTTATGCTTACGATACTTCTGCAAGCGCTTTACGGGGCGGTTGACATGATTGTCGTCGGAAAATTCGGAGATACTTCCAGCGTTGCCGCGGTATCAAACGGCGGACAGATAATGTTGACTATTACGGAAATTGTTGTCGGACTTACGATGGGGGTTACCGTGCTTATTGGACGCTATATCGGGGCGAAGGACGATGAAGCCGCCGCGAGCACTGTTGGGGGAATGATTAAGCTTTTTACTTTGGTTGGGCTGGTTATTTCTGTCCTTATGGCAATTTTTGCGAACGAAATCGTAGTTTTAATGAAAGTTCCAACAGAGGCTATTGATAAGACCATTGCATATGTTCGAATTTGCGGTTCGGGAATGATATTTATTACAGCGTTCAACGTAATAAGTGGGCTTTGCAGGGGCTTGGGCAATTCAAAATCGCCGCTTTTGTTCATATCTATAGCCTGTACAGTTAACATTATCGGCGATGTTCTGCTCTGCGGAGTTCTTAAAATGGACACTACGGGAGCTGCCCTCTCAACTGTTTTTGCCCAGGCTGTCAGCGTTTGTTTTTCAATATATAAAATTCGAAAAGACGGACTGCCCTTTAAGTTCGAAAAAAGACATTTGAGAAAAACTGCGAAGGCTCAAAAAGACATTGTCACTGTCGGTGCGCCTGTAGCATTACAGGATTTTCTGACAGGCGTATCCTTTCTCGTTATCATGGTGATAATCAATAAAATTGGACTGGTGGCTTCCGCAAGCGTCGGGATTTCGGAAAGACTGTTCGTTTTTCTCGCACTGGTGCCGATATCGTTTATGTATGCGCTGTCTGCATTTGTGGCGCAAAACGTGGGAGCAAAGCAGGAGGATAGAGCGATTAAGGGCATGCGTGCCGGAATGATTACCTCGTTTTCTTTCGGCGTTGTTATGGCTGCGATTACCTTTTTCGCCGGAGATTATTTGGCGAGAATCTTCGAAGACGACCCGGTTGTTGTCGCCTCTGCTTGGAGCTATATGCGCGGAACATCTCTGGAATATGCTGTGGTTCCGTTTGTGTTTTGCTTTTTAGGCTATTTTAACGGAATCGGTAAGACGAACTTCGTCTTAATAGAGGGCTTGATTGCCTCCTTTGTCGTTAGGATTCCGCTTTGCTATTTTCTTAGTAAACTACCTGATACCAATTTGTTCGTTATCGGGCTTGCTGTTCCGATTTCGACCACGGCGTGCATATTAATGTGCGTGGGATATTATATGTTCATCAGAAACAAGCGGCTAACAATGCACGACCTTTGCGAATAGTTAAAAATGAAAGCCACTTGAAGTTTTGCTTCAAGCGGCTTTTTGTTTGTTCAGAGATGGACTCATTATTTTATATATAGGATTAAAGCAATCGTCAAAATAATTGGCAAAACCATATCCTTTGCCCAACGGCGTGAGTCCCACTGAGCTGTCTCTTTGTAGAGTGCGCTTTTTCCAAGATATGAGGTGGCGCAGGCGAGTATTACCGCCAAGAGCGAGAACAGCACATTGACGACAAGGTGTCCGTTTGAAAAGTCGATTAGAAAGCCGCCGACTCCAACGAAAGCTGCTCCGCAGACAAGAGCACATAGTATGTAAATTGGCTTTTTGGTTTTTTCGTTTTGCATAATATTTCCTCTTAATAATGGTTAATACTATATGGGGTCAATTCTATTGATTTGTGCTCAAGTGTTTTAGCATATTATTGTAAGAACATTATACCGCAGAATCAGCTTTGCCGCAATCATTACGTGAAAGAAAGATGCACAGTTTTAACAGCGATTTAGTGCGCGCAAGTGTTTGGAAATGCGAAGAACAAGCTGTTGACAAGCACTGATAAAACTGATAAAATCTATCAGATATATTGTAGAAAACGCTATGAAAAAGTCAGCGAAAAGCAGGCGGTGCAAAGCGAGGGAGAACGGTGGAAGCTCCTAACAGGCACTTTTCGCAGCCGCTTTTGAGCGATCCGCGAAAGCGGGCGGCCGGTCCCCGATATCGGACAGCATAAGATACCCTGATATTCGGGGTAAATTAGGGTGGTACCGCGAAGCCGTGCTTTCGCCCCTAAATTTCAGGGGATGAGAGCATTTTTTTGTAGAGAGTTATATTTGGAGGAGTACAAAACACCATGGAAAAGTTTGGACTAAACGATTTAAGAGAAAAATTCCTTTCATTTTTTGAAAGTAAGGAGCATTTGCGCCTTCCGAGCTTTTCTCTTATACCGCAGAACGATGCATCACTTCTGCTTATAAATTCCGGCATGGCACCGATGAAGCCGTGGTTTACGGGTGATCAGGAGCCGCCGCGCAAGCGTGTCTGCACCTGCCAGAAGTGCATCCGTACAGGCGACATTGAAAACATTGGTCATACAGCCCGTCACGGCACATACTTTGAAATGCTCGGAAACTTCTCCTTCGGCGATTATTTTAAGCACGAGGCGATTGCGTGGAGCTGGGAGTTTTTGACCTCTCAGAATTGGCTCGGTATCGACCCCAACAGGCTCTATCCCTCTGTTTACGAAGAGGACAACGATGCCTTTGCTATTTGGCGCGACGAAATCGGTATTCCTGAGACAAACATTACAAAGCTGGGCAAGGCAGACAACTTCTGGGAGCATGGCTCGGGCCCGTGCGGCCCCTGCTCGGAGATTTATTTTGACCGTGGCGAGAAATATGGCTGCGGAAAGCCCGATTGCAAGGTCGGCTGCGACTGCGACCGCTTTATCGAAATTTGGAACAACGTGTTCAGCCAGTTTAGCAGCGACGGTGCGGGACACTATGTTGAGCTTGCACAGAAGAATATTGACACAGGCATGGGACTTGAGCGTCTTGCCGTCGTCTGTCAGGATGTCGACTCCCTGTTTGATGTTGATACAGTAATGAGCATTACAAACAAGGTCAGCCAAATCACTAACGCACGCTATGGTCAGTCGAAGAAGGTCGACACCTCACTTCGAGTTATAACCGACCATATACGCAGCGGAACCATGATGATTTGCGACGGCGTTCTGCCTTCAAACGAAGGACGCGGCTATGTTCTGCGCAGACTTCTGCGCCGTGCCGCTCGTCACGGAAAGCTCCTCGGTGTTAATGAACCTTTCCTTTTTGAGGTCTGTGCGGTTGTAATTGCCGAGAATAAAGTCGCCTATCCCGAGCTTGTTCAGAAGCAGGATTATATTACAAGAGTAATTAAAATCGAGGAAGAAAACTTCGCAAAAACCATTGATGCGGGCATGAAGATTGTTTCCGAAATGCTTGAGGAGCACAAGAAAAACGGCGAAACGCTATTTAGCGGAGCTGATGCCTTCAAGCTATATGACACCTATGGATTCCCCGTTGACCTCACCGCTGAAATCGCCGAGGAACAGGGCTTAGCTGTTGACCGCAAGGTCTTTGACCAGTGCATGCAGGAGCAGAGAGTTCGCGCTCGTGAGGCGAGAGCCGCACTTGGCGACCTTGCTTGGGCAGGAATTGATTTGGGTCTTGACAGCACACCGACGCAGTTCGTTGGCTATGAAAAAACCCAGGACGAGTGCAAGGTTCTTGCAATTGTCGTCGGCGAGGAGCTTTCCGCGAAGGCAGGCGAGGGGGACGAGGCTATTATTGTACTCGACAAAACGCCGATGTATGCGGAAATGGGCGGTCAAACAGCCGACCACGGCTCCATCAAAACAGCTTTCGGTGATTTCGAAGTCACCGATGTTCAGAAGAACAAGGCCGGAAAATATATGCACCACGGCTTTATGAGAAGCGGTCAGATAGCTGTTGACGACACTGTTACCGCAGCGCTTGACATGGACCGCCGCCGTGCGATTATGCGTGCGCACTCGGCAACACATTTGCTGCACAAGGCGCTTAAAACAGTTTTGGGAGACCATGTTGAGCAGGCAGGCTCACTTGTTGAGCCGGATAAGCTCCGGTTTGACTTTACCCACTTTTCCGCAATTGAGGAAGAGGAGCTTAAGCTCGTTGAGAAATACGTCAACCGTGCAATTTTAGAGGGCTATACCGTCGACATTAAGGAAATGGCAATAGCCGAGGCAAAGAAGTTGGGCGCAATGGCGCTTTTTTCCGAAAAGTACGGCGATGTCGTCCGTGTTGTCAACATGGGCAACTACTCAATTGAGCTTTGCGGCGGCACGCACCTTGACAACACCGCAAAGATTGGACCCTTCCGCATTAAGAGCGAGTTTTCTGTGGCTTCCGGCGTAAGGCGTATAGAAGCTGTTGTCGGTGAGCTTGTTATGGACGAAATGCGCATCGGCAGCGAGATTTTGCGCCGTATGGCTGAAACCCTGAAGACAAATCCGAGCGAGCTTGAGGATAAATTTGCGCAGCTCATGCAGGACTTTAAAAATTCCCGCAAGCTGCTTGAAAAGATGCAGGCTCAACAGCTTAAGGCGCAGGCCGACAATGTTATGTTCGGCGCAAAGACCGTCAAAGGACTTAAAATCATTACCGGTATTTTCCCCGACCTCTCTGCGGACGACCTTCGCCTGATGGGCGATATGCTCCGCGACAAGGACGATAGCATCGTTGTTGTGCTGTCCTCCGTGCTCGGTGATAAGATAAGCCTTCTTTCTGTCTGCGGTGACGCGGCAATCAAAAAGGGTATCCGTGCCGGAGACCTAATTAAGCACGTAACCGCTATTACAGGCGGCAGCGGCGGCGGAAAGCCCGAGCGCGCAATGGGCGGGGCGAAGGACGAGCTTATGCTCGACAACGCGCTGGCAACGATTGATAACTACGTTAACGAAAAGGCCAAGGACTAATCCCAGGTTATAATAGGATAGGAGCTTGCGGCTTTTGACAAACCCATTTCCGAAAGGAGCAATATAATGTTAGACTGCATTTTTTGCAAAATAATAGCGGGCGAGATTCCCTCCGATAAAATTTATGAGGACGAAAGGGTAATCGCGTTTCGCGACATCCATCCTCAGGCACCTGTGCATTTTCTTGTAGTTCCAAAGGAGCACATTGTTTCAGCGGCAGACATTACTGCTGAAAACTCAGGTATAATTTCGCATTGCTTCGAAGTAATCGCACTTCTTGCAAAACAGGAAAAGCTGGATGACGGGTTCCGCGTTATAAACAATTGCGGGGAGAATGCCGGACAGACTGTTCCGCACATTCATTTTCATGTGCTTGCAGGCAGAAGCTTGGGAGAAACACTGGTTTAATCGGTGCGAAGAACAGCCGAGCGTAAAGAACAGGAGTAAACGCCTGACGGCGGGCAGAAGTGCCCGCCGTTTATTTTAGGCTATTTGAATCTCTTAGGCGCGTGGCTTAGTAATAACAAAGCAGTCTTCAAAAACAAGAAGACTGCTTGAAAAGTTATAATAGTGCGTCGGTGATATCCCTGTGTATTGTCCAAACATCCTGACCGAGGTTGCTGGTGATAGTGACGGTAAGGCGGTTTTCCACGTCGAAGGAAGAAATGAAACTAACGCCCGGGTCCGAGCCTTGAAAATAGGGAGTTCCGCTGTACTTATTAAGCCAGAAACCATAGCCGTATTCGCCTGTGTCTGTCTGTGGGGAAGTCATCAAAGTGAACAGCTCATTTGAAATCACTTTTCCGGTAACGAGACCGCGCCAGAATTTTTCGACATCAGTTACCGAAGTGAAGGTTCCGCCGGCACCGGTTCCTTTGACATCGACACTGTATATGTTCGTGTAGAATTGCTTGGTCTGCTCATCTAAAATGTAAGAGTTTGCACACTTGGCCGGCAGCCTGTCCAATTCATAGTAGCCTGTGTCGTCCATTGTCATAAGGCTGAAAACCGCCGAATCCAGATAGATATCAAAAGGCAGCCCCGAAATGCTTTCGATTATTAGCCCGAGCAGAACATAGCCGGCATTGTTGTATTGAAATCTCTGACCTTTTGAAAATATCATGGCCTTATCGATGAAAAGCGGTAGCAAATCTGTTGAAGAACGGATTTTGTAATTCGGGTAATCCTTAAACAAATCGGCATAATTTCCAGCGGCCGCTTCATCATAATAATCAGGCAGGCCCGAACTGTGGTTAAGCAGCTGACTAATTGTAATATCCGGGTCAAGTTGTTTTAAATCAAAGCTAAAAACTTCGCCGATGCGGGTTTGGAGCGAAAGCTCGCCGTCTTTTATCAGCTTCATAATACCCAGTGCTACAAATGCTTTTCCGCCAGATGCGATGGCAAACTTGGTGTTTAGTTCGTTTGGAATTTGGTTCGGTATATCGGCATAGCCAAATGCTTTTCTGAACAAGGGCTGGTCATCACGCAGAACTGACACAACTCCGCAGAAATCGCTTGGTATTAGCTTGTCAAGCATGGTCTTGCCCTCCAATGTACAGAATTGAGTTATTATTACATAACGCATAGCTGAGTTTTATGTAGTTTTAGATTATATCACAAAAGCACTGGTTTGCAAAGAGCTGCGCTATAAAAAATCAACGAGGGAGATTAGATATATGCGAAAACTGGCAACAGCCGCAATAGCATTTTCTGTGGCAGTATTCTCCTCGTATTATCTTGTGCCGCCTAAATATTATTTGATATGTGCAGCTGCCTTCGCTGCGTTTTCACTTTCCGCGATTCTTTTTAAGAACAAAATACGTATGAGGCTTCTTCTGGTGTTTCTTGCCGCAGTGGTTGGGGTTTTAGTAAGCTTTGTGGCATATACAAATAAAACCTTACCAGCCCATGAAATTTCGGGAACCGAACAGACCATAACTGCCAGGGTTACAGGGTATCCGGAAATCTACGAGGAGTATTCAACTGTAAGCATACGACTGACAGGGGACAATGCCCCAAAGCTAGGTGCGGAGCTTTACAGCTTTGAGGATGAGCTTAGCGTGCTTAAGCCCGGGGATATAATCGAAGCGGAGGTTAAGCTGAAGACCGCGGATGAGCGTTACGGTGAGGCCTTCATAGGAAATAATGCGGATAATATTTATCTGCAGTGTTATTTGAACGGTGAGCTTCAGGTTACAGGAAAAAGCGCGTTTTCGTTTTTGTATTTCCCAAAAGCTCTGGCAAAAAGCCTTAAGGCAAGCTCTGCACAAGTGTTTGACGACGATACCGCGCCGCTGATGACTGCCCTTTTGACAGGCGACACGAATAAGCTTTATAAGGATACCGCACTCTATGCGGCGATGTCTGAGGCGGGAGTTTTGCACGTCGTTGCGGTTTCGGGCATGAACGTGGCGTTTCTTGTGGGCTTTATTATGCTTATTATAAGGCGAAAAAGACTTGCAGCCCTTGTTGCGCTTCCGTTGATTTGGATTTTTGTACCTTTCGCGGGGGCGACACCCTCTGTAATTAGGGCGGCGTTCATGCAAAGTACGGTACTTTTAGCACCGTTTTTCAGACGTGAAAACGATGGCTTGACCTCCTTGACAGCAGTTCTTGCTATACTCCTTCTAATAAACCCTGCCGCCTGTGCCTCGGTTAGTCTACAACTTTCGTTTTCGGCGATGCTGGGCATGATACTTGTAACGCCAAAGCTTTATAAACCGTTATATTTGAGGGCGAATTCAATTTATGGCAGCAAAAAGCAAGGCTTAACAGTTCCGCAAAAGGCACTTAAATATACCCTAACTGGAATTTGTGCAGCCTTTGCGGCTACAATTGGTGCGCTTGTTTTCACGACGCCGATTGCAGTGTTCTATTTTGGCTATGTTTCACTTATTGGAATACTTGTCAACGTGCTCATCTTCTGGGCGATTTCGATTTGCTTTATTCTGGGATATATCTCATGCGTGGTCGGCGCTGTCTGGCTTCCGCTGGGAACGGCGCTCGGTGCTTTGACAAGCCTGCTAGCAAGGTATATGATTGCGGTGGTTAAGCTTGCATCCAATATTCCATACGGAGTGATTTATACCAAGGGAAACCTTTTTGGCTATTGGCTGGCGCTTGTATATCTCATTTTTATATTAAGCTACTTTTTCCGCAGAAAAAAAGAGGGCTTTCGTCCCGCAATACCGATTTGTCTTGCAGTAATTGCGCTCTGCTGCGTTATACTCACGACGGATTTGCGCTCAGGAGCGGATACGGGCAGCCTTACAGCCGTTGATGTTGGCCAGGGGCAGAGCCTAATTATGACTTACGGGAACTCGACCGCAGTTATCGACTGCGGAGGCAAGGGCAAGAATGTAAACGCCGGCGATAAGGTGGCAGGCCTGCTTTTGGAGCGGGGTATACAGTCGGTGGATGTGTTGCTGCTCACGCATTTTGACGATGACCACGTAAACGGAGTGACGAGGCTTATGAGCCGTGTCAATATCGAACGACTTATCATACCGGACGGTTCGTTTGATAAATCAGACCGTAAAGAAATATTAACACTGGCTGAAAAGCAAGGCGTTCGGGTTTACATAATACAACAGGACGCGGATATTGAAGCGGATGAACTGGAAATTAAGGTTTATACTACCTTCAGCCAAGAGGAGCCCTCGCTGATAATGCTTGGGGATTTTGGCGATTTTGAAGCGCTTATAAGCGGTGACGCTGGAATATCGGAGGAACTGGAATTTCTCGCGGCCCACGAGCTGCCAGATGCGGAGCTTTTTATGGCGGGGCATCACGGCTCGAAGACCTCAAGCTCGCAGGAACTGCTGAACGCCCTCAACGCCGAATATGCGGTGGTATCCTGCGGCTACAACAACTATGGTCATCCGACGGAAGAGGCGCTTAATCGCTTTAGGCAAGCAGGTATGGAAATATTCAGAACTGATAAATTGGGTGATATCACTTTTTACATCGATGGGGAAGGAGTGCGTGGATTTGGCGAAGAACGATAAGAATGATAAGAAGACAGACTACAGCGCTGTTTTGCGTGAATTGAAGGAAAAAAGCCCCGAAAGGCTATATCTTCTGTGGGGTGCCGAGGACTATCTGCGTGACAGCTTCTTCGATGAAATCAAAAAGCTTTGTCTTGACGGCGGAAGCGCAGATTTTAACCATCACAGGCTTAACGGTTCACCGCTCAACATGCAAAAGCTCACAGAGGCTGTGGACTCAGTTCCATTCATGGGCGAAAAAACGCTGGTCGAGGTGCACGATTTTGATATTAACGCTGTCAAGGACGAGGACAACGAGCGGCTTAAAAGCATCGTTTCCGACATTCCAGAATATGCCACAGTTGTTTTTATTCTGCCGACGGGCTATGAACCTGACGGACGGCTGACTGCGATTAAAACGCTGAAAAAGCTCGGTAAAGGGATTGAGTTTACAACTCAGGCGCAAAGCCTTTTGATAAACTGGATAACACGCCGCTTTTCTTCACTGGGGAAGAACATCGGAAGAAGCGAGTGCGAAAAGCTGATTTTTACCTCGGGTGAGCTGATGACAAGGCTGATTCCCGAAATCGAAAAAATAGCGGGCTTTTCAAAGTCCGATTCGGTGACTTTTGAGGATATCGAGAGAACGGCCCAGCGCATACCCGAGGCGAGTGTCTTTGAGATGACAGACAGCTTGGCAGAGAAGAATTACGACAAGGCAGCGCTGCTTATGGCAGAGCTGTTACAGTCGGGCGAGCACCCGATAAAAATACTTGCGATGATTGGCTTTCAAATGCGAAGGCTATATAACGCGCGCATAGCGCTGGATGAGGGCTTGGGACAAAAATTTGTTATGGAAAGCTGCGGCATAGGTTATCCTTTTTTGGCGGACAAGCTTTTAAAATCCGCGGCTGGTTTTTCGACCAAACAGCTTAAAAGAGCTGTTGAGTTGTGCGCGGAGAGCGATTACCGCATGAAAAGCTCCTCCGAGGACGATGAGGATATTTTGAAGGAACTTTTGCTCCGCGTCGCAGTGGGCGATAAAACTTGATTAATCAAGCTAATTCCCGGATGCGCAAATTGCTCGCTGCTTACGCAGCAACCACAATTGATGCGCAATCTTCACCCGGAGGGTTTAGATAATGATACACGTTAACGAGGTTATAATAGTTGAAGGACGTTATGACAAGAACACCCTTAGCCAGATTATTGACGGCACGATAATCGAAACCGAGGGCTTTGGAATTTTCTCCAACAAGGAAAAGCTTTTGCTCTTTCGCCGTCTTGCAGAAACAAGAGGCTTAGTTGTGCTTACTGACAGCGACGGAGCGGGCTTCGTCATCAGAAATTATTTAAAGGGCGCGATTGACCCCAAATATGTTAAGCATGCATATATACCCGAGGTGCTGGGCAAGGAAAAACGCAAAAGCTCGCCTTCAAAGGAGGGGAAGCTCGGGGTTGAGGGAATGAGCCGCGAGGTGATAATCTCGGCCTTGACAAGGGCAGGAGTTGCAATTGATAACGCTCCAAACGAAAGTCAAAGCGAAACTATCACAAAGACGGATTTGTTTGAGCTTGGACTCTCCGGTGGGAAAGGAAGCAGCGAAAAAAGGCAAGCTCTGCTGAAAAAGCTCCTTCTGCCCTCAAAGCTTTCACCAAACGCAATGCTTGATGTTTTAAACGCGCTTATGACACGCGACGAGTTTGTTAAAATGTTCGAAAATGAAATTGGCTAAACGCACAACACGGCAAGAGTGATTATTAAAAATTTTGCGTAAAATCCATATATAGTTAATAAAATGTAAAAAATGCGCTGAATATACAAATATATGTGGCGCTTAAAAGAAAAATGTGCTAAAATACCAGAATAAAGATTGATTCAAAAAAGTATACAGGGTGAACAAAAACTGATTTTGAGGAGAATTGTCATGAGATGTCCGTTTTGTGGTTATGCCGAGAGCAAGGTTATTGATTCACGCCCCGCAGAAGAGGGCGCAACAATTCGCCGCCGCAGAGAGTGTCTTGCCTGCCAGAAAAGATTCACCACCTATGAAATAATGGAGCGTCTGCCGCTTGTTGTTGCAAAGCGTGACGGCAGCCGTCAGACCTTTGACAAGATTAAGGTTATGAATGGAATGCTCAGAGCCTGCGAGAAGCGCCCTGTTTCGCTTCAGGCACTTGAAAGAATTGCTGACGAAATCGAGCAGGAGCTCCAGAACTCGCTTGAACGCGAGGTGACCACCACCGAAATCGGCGAAATGGTTATGTCAAAGCTTAAGCTTGTCGACGAGGTTGCCTATGTTAGGTTCGCCTCTGTTTACCGCCAATTTAAAGATGTTAACACCTTCTTCGATGAGCTTCAAAAGCTCATTGATAAAAAGAGCTAAAGTATCGACTTCAAAGAGACACGTTCTTTGTCGGCAATACTGGCAAGGGCTTCTTTTAGCTTTTCGAATGAAGCCTGAGATACCTCAGCTTCCCCTTCAAGCTCTGATAACAAATCAAAGTATGTGTCTGTGATGACGTCTACCTCGCTGTGTCTGAGCATGATGTGTGAATATGAATCCCAGCTTAACCATGCGTTAAGGGAATCTTCAACACAGAAAACTGCGCCCTCGATATCACCGACATTATACTGCTTTTCTGCAAGCTCAATTTCTTCGGTGAGTGCAAGAGTCTTGGTTTCAATGTGATTAATATTAATCAGCGCCAGCGCTAAAAGCGCGGCAATTATAAAAACAGCAATAAATTCGCTTTTCATTGTTTGTCCTCCGCTTTTGCAAAATATATTTGTCCGGCTTCGTTTAAAGACATGAGATAAACGTCTTTGATAGATTTGACATTGCGCTCAGAAAGCTCCTTATTCAGCCAATTGCCGTTTTTCCCGCATAAATAAAGATTTTCCTTAATCAATTTTCCGTTATTAATTATTATCATTGGGTATCCGCTGTCATCGGCATTAATGCTCATTTGACCCGCAGTAACAGGTCGCTCGGACGGAAAAAGAACTATGTTCAATCTTCCGTCCGTTTCCAATATTGCAAACTTTATTAAGCTTATATCTAATATGCTTTGGGTGCGAAGCTCCTCTGCCAATTCGTCGGGGGTGAAGCGGTTTTTTAACATCTGCTTTTGGTCAATAACTCCGTTGACGATTAAAAAGCTAGGTTTTCCGCATAAGATTTCTTTTGCCTTGTTGCTTTTTAAGATAATCCCCGAAATTATGAGCTCACAGCACAGGAGAATTATTATTGGTAAAAGTCCGTTCATTAGCGGAATACCGATATCTTGCAGAGGATGCGCGGCAATTTCCGAAATCAAAACGGTTATCACAAGCTCCGAAAGCTCAAGCTCTCCGAGCTGGCGTTTTCCCATTAGACGCATGGCAGCCAAAAGCGCAACATAAATTATTAAGGTCCTAAAAAACACAATACCCAAGTTGAGCACCCCCCTCGGAATAGATTTTCCCGATAAGGTTAGATTTATTATATTATTTTGCTAACTGTAATAATAAGCAGGAGGTGATACCCTTGAAATTCACAAAAATGCAGGGCTGCGGAAACGACTATGTTTACGTTAATTGCTTTGAAGAAACGGTGACTGACAGGCCGGAGCTTGCGCGAGTGGTCTCCAACCGCAATTTTGGAATTGGGAGCGACGGTCTTATTTGCATTTGCCCCTCCGATGTCGCCGATTTGAAAATGGATTTTTATAATGCAGACGGAAGCTCCGCTCAAATGTGCGGAAACGGTATCCGCTGTGTCGGAAAATTCGCTTTTGAAAAGGGCTTGACCGACAAAAAGCGTATTTCTGTGGAAACACTTGCAGGCATAAAAACCCTTGACCTAAATATCGAGGATGGCGTAGTTAAAACTGTTAGAGTAGATATGGGGTCACCCGAGCTTCGCCCACAGTATATCCCGATTGCGGAGCATGGGCGCGATTTCATTAACCGTTCCGTTATTGTCGGAGATGAGGAATATTTCGTTACCGCGCTTTCTGTGGGGAATCCGCATGCGGTTGTTTTTGTTAAGGATGTCGATGCGCTTGACTTGAAGACGCTTGGCCCGAAATTTGAAAATCATCCGCTTTTCCCTGAACGAGTTAATACGGAGTTTATCGAGGTTATCGACAAAAACACGCTGAAAATGCGCGTATGGGAGCGTGGCAGCGGCGAAACACTTGCCTGCGGAACCGGAGCTACGGCGTCGCTCGTTGCGTCCGCACTTAACGGACACACCGGCAACAGTGCGACAATCCACTTGCTTGGCGGAGAGCTTTTTATCGAGTGGGACAGAGAGAAAAATAAGCTCTATATGACAGGCCCGGCGGTCATGGTTTTTGACGGAGAGCTATATATTTGATGAAAACGGTGTGGAGTGATTTTGCCCTGCAAGGCCGCTCCTGCTTTAATAATACCTAACCAACAATCAGCGGAACAAGCAAAGGAGAACCAATATGCTTACTGTGAACGAAAACTATTTGAAGCTTCCGGGAAATTATCTTTTTGCCGAAATTGCAAAGCGTGTCAAGGCCTATAGGGCGGATAATCCCGAAAAAGACATTATTCCACTTGGAATAGGCGACACCACTAAGCCGCTTTCTCCGGCAGTTGTGTCTGCAATGCACAAGGCGGTCGAAGATATGGGAACCCTTGAGGGCTATCATGGCTACGGACCCGACTTCGGCTATGCTTTTCTGCGCGAGGCAATCAGAGACAAAGCATATCTTCCGTTAGGTGTTGATATTTCAGCGGACGAGATATTTGTCAGCGACGGAGCAAAGAGCGATTGCGGCAACATCGGAGATATTTTCGGTTCAAACAACGTCGTTGCCGTGTGTGACCCCGTTTATCCCGTATATGTCGACACAAATGTAATGTCAGGCAGAGCGGGCGATTATGACGGGACGCGCTGGACAGATATTCTTTATATGCCCTGCTCTGAGGCTAACGGCTTTTTGCCCGAGCTTCCAGTCAGAACGCCGGACATTATCTATCTTTGCTTCCCCAATAACCCCACGGGCGCTTCGGCAACAAAGCCGCAGCTTAAGCTTTGGGTTGACTATGCACTGAAAAACGGTGCTGTGATTTTGTTTGACGCAGCTTATGAGGCATATATAACCGAGGAGGGAATTCCCCACTCAATTTACGAAATTGAGGGCGCGAAGGAATGCGCGATTGAGTTCCGCAGCTTTTCAAAGACCGCAGGCTTTACAGGCAACCGCTGCGCATATACAGTCGTTCCAAAGGATTTGAAATTAAATGGCGCGTCTCTCCATGCACTCTGGAGCCGCCGTCAAAGCACAAAATTCAACGGTGTTGCATATGTCATTCAGCGTGCGGCCGAGGCTGTTTATACAGAACAGGGTATGAAAGAGGCACGTGAAATCATAAATTATTATATGAGTAACGCCAGAGTAATCAGAGACGGGTTGAGAAGTGCCGGACTTACAGTTTATGGCGGCGTTAACGCTCCGTATATCTGGATTAAAACACCTAACGGTGCTGACTCTTGGAGCTTTTTTGACAAGCTGCTCCACGAAGCAAATGTAGTCACAACTCCCGGCGCAGGTTTTGGACCACAGGGAGAGGGCTTTATCCGTCTGACAGGCTTTGGAGACGCCGCTGCAACAAAACAAGCTGTTGAGCGGGTAATTGGAGCATTATAGTAAATTTTTGCTTTCGCCGTTAATATAATAAAGACGGCGAAAGTCTGTTTTAACAGGAGGGTTTAACATGTGCGGAATAGTCGGTTATACGGGTTTTCGACAAGCGGCTCCGATACTTTTGGAGGGACTGGAACGACTCGAATACAGAGGATATGATTCTGCCGGTATAGCAATTAATAACGGTGAAGAGATTAATGTTGTCAAAGCGATGGGCAGGCTTGCTGTGCTCCGCGAAAAATGCACGGACGGCAAGTGTGCACCCGGCTTTGTTGGAATTGGGCATACGCGCTGGGCTACTCACGGCAAGCCCTCGGATGTTAATTCGCACCCGCACGTAAGTGAAAATGGGCGAATCGCGATTGTACATAACGGAATTATAGAAAATTTTGCTCCGCTTAAGGAGATGCTTATTAACCGAGGCAGGGTATTTCAGTCCGAAACGGACACCGAGGTTGCCGCACAGCTTATTGATTTCTACTACAAGGGCGACATTTTGGAAGCCGTGGCACAGGCTGTTCGCGAGCTCGAAGGGAGCTACGCTCTCGGCATAGTATGCTCCGACGAGCCCGACAAGCTTGTCGCTGTAAAAAGCCACGCGCCTTTAATAGTTGCATACGGCGAAGGCGAGAACTATTTTGCTTCCGACGTTATGGCGGTTGTCAGCCACACAAAGACGGTTTCTTACATGGAGGACGACGAAATCGCCGTTGTAAGCAAAGAGGGGATTAAGTTTTACACCCCCTTCCTCGACGAGATCAAGAAGGATAAATGCGTTGTTGATTGGGACATTTCGGCTGCCGACAAGGGCGGCTATGAGCACTATATGTTCAAGGAAATCGTTGAACAACCCGACGCTGTGAGTCGAACAATCGAGCCATTTATTAAGGATGGCAAAGCAGACCTTTCAGGGCTTCTTGAAAAGGACTACATAAACAAGCTGAAAAGTATTTTCATCGTTGCCTGCGGCTCGTCCTATCATGTTGGGGTAATCGCAAAATACAACATCGAGAAGCTTGCGCGGGTACCTGTTGAAGTCGTTCTGGCCTCCGAGTTCCGCTATTGCGACCCGATTGTAAACGAAAAGACGCTTGTAATCTGTATCAGCCAATCCGGTGAAACGGCGGATACGCTGGAAGCGCAGTCCGAAGCGAAACGCTTGGGTGCAAAAACGCTTGCGATTGTCAATGTTGAAGGCAGCTCAATCGCAAAGAGCGCCGACAAGGTTATCTATACCAAGGCGGGCCCCGAAATTGCCGTTGCCACAACAAAGGCGTACAGCACACAGCTTGCCGTAACTGTGCTTATCGCGCTTTATATCGCAGACTGCCTCGGAGTGATAGCCGCAGGCGAATACGACAGCATCATGTCGGAACTTAAAGCAGTTCCCGAAAACATGAAAAAGATACTGGACGATAAGGCAAACATCCAGTACCTTGCATATCAGCATTTTAATAATGAGGATTTGTTCTTTATCGGGCGCAATATCGACTATGCGCTTTCGCTCGAGGGCTCTCTGAAGCTGAAGGAAATTTCCTATATACATTCGGAAGCGTATGCTGCCGGAGAACTCAAGCACGGAACAATTTCGCTTGTTGTCGAGGATACGCTCGTAATTGCGGTTGCGACCTATGAAAGGCTTGTTGAAAAAACACTCAGCAATGCGCTTGAGGTCAAAGCTCGCGGCGCGCACGTAATGGGCATAACAAAGGAAAGCCTAAAAGGAAAGCTCAACTCCGCAATTGACGAAATAATCACGATTCCGGACACGCACGATGTGCTTTTGCCCTCGCTCGCGGTGCTTCCTCTGCAGCTTTTTGCGTACTATATTGCGCTTTATCGCGGTTGTGACATTGATAAGCCGAGGAATCTTGCCAAGAGTGTAACGGTGGAATAGGCGCTAGTCGACGCTTATAACCGATGAGGGACAGCCGTCACGTGCTTCGATAACCGGCTTCTCGAGCTCTTCCGGTACTTCGTCCAGAACCACCTCGGCAAGCCCATCTTCGGCCATTTCGAAAACTTCTGGGCAGCTTGCGGCGCAGAGTCCGCAGGAAATACAGCCGCTTCTGTCAATAGTTGCTTTCATTGTGTGTTCTCCTTTTTGGTTAATAATTAATGAGTTTATAACCACGATTATTATAACATTATTACCTTTCTTAGCAAATCGATTCTACAAGATTGAAACTTTTTTAAATCAATTAATTGATTTAAAAGTTGACCAAACGCTCACTTATGCTATATTATGGCAGAGGTGAGCGTATTTATTAGGCGTGGAACATATTGTTTTCTTTTTTAGGAGTGATGTGTATGTCAAAATCAAAGGACACCGACTATATCGATGACATGCTTGAATGGCAAGAAAAACAATACACGACTTGGGAATATCCGCAGATGGGGAAATTACCGCCTCATTTGGCGGCGCCGGGTAATAAAAGAAATGCTGCGATTTTGTTTTTTGCTCAAGGCGTAATTGGCATGGGGTTAATAATACTGTATTTAACATTTGGTAAGTCCGACAATACTATTGGAGGATGGGCTTTCTTAGGCTTTCTGTTTGCATATTCTATCCTTTGCTTAATTGCAGGTTTTAATTATCTCAGAAAAATGAAAATTGAGAAACTGAATAGGAAAGAGCAAAGGGCCGAGCTTCACAGAAAAAGAAGAAAACATCGCTAAAGACAGATTTCTTATACAAAGAAATGAACCGTTTGAAATCATCTTTCAGTGATTGCCATAAATAGGTAAATGTGATAGAATTACCCCAAAGCGTAACGAAAAATGTTCAAGGAGGCGGCTTAATCCGATGAAAAGAGTTTTACAAGCAGTTCTTCTAATATTACTGATAGGAGCGCTTGGTGCCATTGTGTTTTTAAGGCAGTACGGACAGGGCTTTGAGCCTTCACCTTCGCCCTCGCCGATTGTCACAGCTACGCCAACACCTGTGCCGACTGCAACGCCTACTCCGACACCGACGCCGGAGCCCTATGCGGACAAACCGGATATTGATATCAGCTCTTGGGAATACACGCTCGTCAACAAGGAAAATTTGCTCTCTGCGGACTTTGCACCGGAGCTAACGGCAATCGAAAACGGGCAATACTTTGATTCGCGCGCTGTTGAGGCACTGAACGAATTTGTAGCTGCCGCAAAAGCGGAGGGACTTACGGTTTACATAACTTCGTCATATAGAAACTATGCTACACAAGAATCCTTGTTTAACAACAAGGTTAACCAATACATTTCGTCCGAAGGCAGCAAGGAAGCAGCAAGTGAAAAGGCGAAGACTATAGTTGCATATCCGGGTACGAGCGAGCATCAGCTCGGACTTGCCTGCGACATTGTTGATAAATATTATCAGTACATGAACGAAACGCTTGCGGATACGGAGCTTTCAAAGTGGATGGCGGCGCACAGTGCGGAATACGGCTTTATTTTGCGCTATCCAAAGGATAGGACCGACATCACAGGAGTGATGTTTGAGCCGTGGCATTTCCGCTATGTCGGAAAAGAGGCGGCGGGATATATAACAGCAAAGGCTTTGACCTACGAGGAATTTGTAGCGTTATATAAATGAATAAATGCCGAGAGAGGGGAACCTACTCTCGGCATTTTTGATTTTGCGAAACAGGGAAAATTCGAATTTCCGTGACATGGGATAGCCGCCAGAAGCTAAGGGAAAAGTTGAAAATTTCCTCAAAGAAAAGAATGCCTATATAAGCGTTGAGGGCAAATTTTGGCACTAAAACGTAAACCAGAATAACACCGATAAACGCTTCGATGATATTGAAGGCCATTGAATAAAGGTGCTGTCCAAGGCCCTTTAAGCAGCCGTCGGTTACGATATCCATGTACATAAATGGAACGAGGAGTGAGAAAATTCTTATGTAGTATCCAGCATCTTCACTCTTGTAAATCGCCTTTCCAAGTGTTTCGGATAAGATAAAAAGCATTAAGCCGATAAACAGTGACAGAGCCAGCGACTTTCGAAGCAGGACTGAAACGGTATGCGAAATCTGTTCTTTTTTACCCGAAACCTGCGCGGCAGTCAGCTCGGGAACTATCAGCTCCGCAAGCGCGGTTATTATACAAGAGGGAAAGAAAATAATTGGGAACACCATGCCTTGAATTGTGCCGTAGCCGGCAAGAGCGCCATTCGCTGTGTAACCTGCTTTTTTTAGCCCTCTAGGAACGAGAAGCTGCTCAAGGGTTGAAAGCGAGCTGCGGGCATAGGCGGAAAGGGCGAGCGGAACCGCTATGCCCAGCATACGAGCAGGCAGTCGGGGGGAGGGCTCCGGCGCTTTTCCGTGCTTTCTGCGGTCAAAAATGAAAACTGTCAGCATTACCAGAAAGGCGACAATCTCGGCGGAAACGCTTCCCGCCGAAACGGCGGCACAGCTTTTTTCAAGATCGCCGCTCGCCGCGAAACCGAGGAAAAATACAACCATGCCAATTCTAATTAGCTGTTCCAATACTTGAACGGCGGCAGCTTTAAAAATCCTGCCACTGGCGGTAAAATAGCCATAAATAACTGAACTCAGAGAAATGAAAGGCAGACTAAGCGACATGATGCGAAGCGATAGAACAGTTCTTGCGTCGCCCACCCACAGAAAGCCAATGGGCTCGGCGCAAAGGTATAATATTAAGGCAGAGGATACTCCAAAAAACAAGCTGTAGGAAATGCAGATTTGCATTGTACGCTTGACGCCACCGGTGCGCTTTAGTCCAAGCTCTTCGGAAATTAGACGGGTTGAGGTAAAGCGTATTCCCGATACTGCCACGGTTGCGGCAAGAAAACCGACAGAGCCGACAAGGCCGTAAAGTCCAACGCCTGCCGCACCTATCCGAGAAACAAGCCACACCTGAAAAACGAGGGCAATACATCTCATAACCAGTGAAGAGCCGGTCAGCAGAGCAGTATCACGCATGAGCTTTTTCTTTGCCACAGATAGCTTGCCCCCTTTGCAGTATACTCAAGTATATGCGGCAAAGAGGACAAAATTTCTATTTTATTATGTCGAATTCGGAGAGTAAGAGCTAAATCAAAGCCTAGTTAAAGGAACCTTCGTTAACGGCAAATAGTTCGTTGATACGGTTGCGCAGATTTTCGTTTTCCGGCCTAGTTAGGTCCGGATCGGCTTTCAGGAGTTCCTGAGCGGCTTCCTGTGCATCGCGTAGAATCCGAACATCAGTACAGAGGTCGGCAATGTGCATTTCGGGAAGACCGTGCTGGCGCGAACCGAAAAAGTCGCCGGGGCCTCGAAGCTTTAAATCCTCCTCGGAAATTATGAAGCCGTCGTTTGTGTGCTCCATGACCTTGAGCCTGGACTTGGAAATCTCGCTTTCGGAATCTGAAAACAGCACACAGTAGCTTTTATGCACTCCGCGGCCGACTCGTCCGCGAAGCTGGTGAAGCTGGCTAAGACCAAAGCGCTCCGCATTTTCGATTACCATGAGCGAAGCGTTCGGAACGTCAACGCCGACTTCTATAACAGTTGTTGAAACGAGAATTTGAATTTCACCGTCAACAAAGGACTGCATGGTTTTATCCTTCTCCGAGGCTTTCAACTTGCCGTGGATACAGCCGATGCGAAGGTCGGGAAAAATCTCTGTCTGAAGCTCATGCGAATAATCTTTTGCGTTTTTAAGCTCCTGAGGACGTTCCTCATTTTCGTCAATTGCGGGACATACAACAAAAACCTGACGGCCTTCTTCCACCTGTTTTAGCATAAAGCCGTTTATGCGCTCACGCATTCCCTCATTTACCGCGAAGGTGTCTACCTTTTGCCGCCCCGGAGGAAGCTCGTTAATTATCGAAACGGCAAGGTCACCATAGATTATCAACGCAAGTGTACGGGGAATCGGCGTTGCCGACATTACAAGCGTATGGGGACTTTCGCCCTTTGCGATAAGTGCAGCTCGCTGATTAACGCCAAAGCGGTGCTGTTCGTCAGTCACTACAAGCGCAAGTCGGTCAAATTCGACATTATCGCTCAATATAGCGTGTGTACCAACGACAAGGTGAGCGCCGCCGGCTTTAATCTGTGCAAGCACCTCGCGCTTTTGCTTTGCGGTCATGGAGCCTGTGAGTTTAACAACCTTTATTCCGAGCGGGTAAAGCAGTTCCGAAAAGGTCTGAAAGTGCTGATTTGCCAAAATTTCTGTCGGAGCCATAAAAGCACTCTGAAGCCCACCTTCGTGTGTACACCAAATACACGCCGCTGCAACGAGGGTTTTTCCGCTGCCAACATCGCCTTGAACAAGCCGATTCATCGCGTTGCCGGAGGACATGTCTTTTGTACAATCGGAAATTGCGCGTTTCTGCGCGTTTGTGGGTTCGAAGGGAAGCGCAGAAAAAAACCGTTCAAGTCTGGGCGTCGAAACAATAATTCCGCTGCGTATTTCTCGTGAGCTTTTCATCTTTGAAAGAGCGCAGGATAAAACGAAAAGCTCCTCAAATATCAACCGTCTGCGTGCAAGTTCCAAAGCACCAAAATCCGCAGGGAAGTGGATGTTTTCATAAGCGTAGGGTGTTTTGCATAGCTGAGCCTTTTCTGCGACCTCAAGGGGGAGCGCGTCAGGAAGATTATTTGAGCATTCGTCAAGCCCACGCCTAACTGCCGAGATAAGCATTTTTTGCGAAATACCGTCTGTTAAACGGTAAACCGGCACGATGCGTCCGGTAAGGGAAGCAGGCACGTCTTCAGGCTCAAAAAGAGGATTAATCATGGCGCAACGAGGCCCGTCAAGCGTGACTTTTCCGAAAAAGACATAAGAGTGACCTTTTTTTAGTTGCTCGCGGACATAGTTTTGGTTAAAATATGTAACATCGATTGAACCGCTGTCGTCAACAATTCGTAGCTTAACAAGCTCCATACCTCGGCGGACACGACTTAAAGTCGGTTCGTTTGCGACAATAGCGTGAATACAGGCCGATTCGCCTGATTGCAGAGCCGAGATAGGAACGGTTTTTGTTCTATCCTCATAAGTTCGGGGAAAATAGCAAAGCAGGTCGCGCAAAGTCGAAATTCCCAGCTTTGACAGGGCATTCGCACGCTGCTGTCCAATTCCTTTTAGGTATCTGATGTCGTTTGATAGCTCTGCCATTTTGCGCCTCCGTTCCACGCCATATAAAGCAGAATTCTGCCGAATTTGAATTTTAATGAAATTATAATACCATAGAATGGTGAAATTTGCAAAATTTACGCAAACAGGTTGGTTGAATTTTCAAACCATATTTTTCGGAACAATTGCAAGCTTAATCCGTCTAAAAATCCAGAGCTTAAATTTAGGAGTTATTATGATGAAGAAAACTGTTTTGTTAGCCTTATGTTCGGTTTTAATTCTAGCACTTACCGCCTGTGGGCAGGCCGCTAAAGAAAAGAAAGGCGACGCGATGAGCCTTGAGGAAATCTTCACTGCCATTCAAACAGACGTTGATAATTTACCCGAGGTAGCTTATACAAAGCTTAACGCCGATAATTATAACTATTACCTCTTTATTGACCCCGTTGAGGGAGCCGAGGCTTTGGCTGGTGACGCTGCTATCAATGCAATACCGCACTCGGCGGTTTTACTTCGTGTTCCTGATGCTGCTGATGCAGTTTCTATTGCCAAAAATATTGAGGATAACGCAAACTTGAATAAGTGGATTTGTGTTGGAGCGGAGAAAAAGATTGTCAAAGTACATAACAGCACTATACTGCTGATTATGTCTGCTTCGGACACGGCTGACTCAATTGCCGCAAATTTTGACAAGCTCTGGGAATAGTTCAAATAACTACCCAGGCAGAAACGTCATAAATGAATCTAGGGGATGACACCCCAAGTTAAAAAAGCTATTGCATATATTTACCTGCAGTGGTAAAATAACAAGCACAGTCCAAAATTGCGGGTGTAGTTCAATGGCAGAACACCAGCTTCCCAAGCTGGATACGTGGGTTCGATTCCCATCACCCGCTCCAACAATTAGCCTTTAAAATGCTTTGTTTTATCTTGCATTTTAAGGCTTTGTCCATGTCCGGCATTTCTTACAATCGAAAACAACAAACCTCAGCTAATGCGGGAAAAACTTCGCCGCTGTACCAATTAACAAGGCTGGTCATTTAAAATGTTGAAATCTACAATTGAAAGAGTTGGTCTCAAGAAATACAAACACGGATTGTATATGTTGATTATACCGCTCTACATGGCGATATTTATGCTTGAGGAGAAATACATAACAACTGATTACATGGTTTCCTATTTACCATTGGACGACTTAATTCCGTTTTGCGAATGGTTTGTCATACCCTATTTCTTGTGGTATCCTCTAATGCTTGGAAGCGGCATTTATCTGTTCTTTAAAGACCCGGAAGGCTTTAAAAACTACATGATTTATGTCGGCTGCGGATTTCTGCTTATCGTTATTTTCTACGCAATAGTTCCAAACGGGCAAAACCTTCGTCCGACAAGCTTCGAAAACTCCAATATTTTGACCGAAATTGTCAAAAGAACCTATGGCACTGATACCAACACGAATGTCCTGCCGAGCCTTCACGTTGTCGGTACTATGGGTGCCATGTTTGCCTTGCTAAAAAGTATAAAGCTCCAGAAAAAATGGTTTCAAGTATTCATTGTGGTTTTGGTAATATTTGTCTGTCTTTCAACGGTTTTTATCAAACAGCATTCAATTCTCGATGTGTTCACCGGTGTACCGTTGGGCTTTATCTATTACTTTGCCGTTTATAGCTGGCTGCCGAAGTTTATAACAACACACAAATTTAGGAATCATACTATGGAAGCAAGTCATTAAACGCTTATTCGAGAAAAATAGAGAGCAGCCGGAGAGTAATCTCCGACTGCTTCATTATTTGCACTATTATTCGTGATATCGGTTAGAGCTTTTCCATTCGATTGAGCATATAGCTGTGTGCGGCGTTTTCAAGCGCGTCGTTTAAGGGTGAAAGTTCGGTGTTTGGGTAACGGCGCGAAAGCGCGGTCTGTAAAATAAAGTCCGCAAATTCCGGATTCTTTGGCAGAATCGGGCCGTGGCAGTAAGCACCGAAGACGTTTTTGTAACGAGCGCCCTCTGTTTGATCCTCCCCATTGTTGCCAAAGCCGCTCAAAACTGTTCCAAGCGGGGCAACTCCCGAACCAAGATAGGTCTTGCCACTGTGGTTTTCAAAACCGACAATGGTTGAAGCGCTGCTCTCGTCGGAGCATTTGAACATATAGTTTCCAATCATGCGCTCATCAGAGCCGACGGTGTGAAGATTAAGTGCACCGATATAGTCGCACTGAGTTCCGGTATGAGTGAGGTAGTATTGCCCCATCATCTGATAGCCGCCACAAATACAGAGAAATACTTTTTCGTCCTCGACAGCTGAAAGAATTTCCTTATCCTTGCCGCTGTGCAAATCCGCAAGTAGAACCTCTTGCTCAAAGTCCTGACCTCCGCCGATGAAAAAGAGGTCAAAACGAGTAAAATCGGCGTGCGCTCCGATAGGGAGGGAGGTGACTTCACACTCGATGCCGCGCCACTCTAGGCGCTTTTTAAGGCAGAGAATATTGCCTGTATCACCGTAAAGGTTGAGCACATCGGGATAAAGGTGGCAAATGTTAATTTTCATTTTGTTCCCCCTATTCCCAAAAGTCTTTGCCGCCAAAAGCAGCGCTCATTTTTGCCCGCAAATCCATCATGGCGGTGTAAGTCGGCATAATAATTACAGGGAGAGGCTGGTCCGACATTTGCTTTATGAGGTCGTCGTAATCGTCGAAGACCCGAAGCTTGCTTTCGTCAATACTGGCGTATTTTAGCCTAACCGCCATATCGCCGGAGCGTATTCCGGAAACGTAGATTTCCGGAATACGCTCATCCATTTCGGTAAGCTTTTCGAAGTTAACATCCCAAATCCACGAAACGTCCTTGCCATCCGCCGAGTTGTCATTAAGGCAGCAGACGAAAACAGTGTTTTCGGTAAGGCTTGTGAGGTAGTTGATAACCTGGTTGCAGCCGGCGGGGTTTTTTACTAAAATAATTCGGGCAGAATGTCCGCCCAAGTCAAACTGCTCCATGCGTCCAAAGCCGCAGGAGAAGCTGGAGATTGCACTTTTCGCGTCGTTTCGGTTAAAACCGACAGCCTCGGAAACGGCAAGTGCACCGACAGCGTTGTATATGTTATACCCGCCGGGTAAATTTATCGTTACCAGCTCGTCATCACCGAAGACGCGTATGCGAACTTTTGTGGAGCTGATTGAAGTACCCAGTATCTCTGTTACAGAAATTTGAGTGTCTGGGCGCTTATATCCGCAATCAGGACAGAAAAAGCCACCAAGATGAGCGAAGGTGCGGTAGCTGTATTCGTATTCATGCTTGCACTTTATGCAGTGCGGCGCGTCCGAAACCTCATCAACCGGATTTTTGTAAATCGGAACATCTACGCCGTAATAGATGACTTTGTTTGGGATATGCCATGCAATTGAGGCTGTTAGCGAGCAATCGGCATTAAGGCATACAATTGCATTCGGGGAGTTTTTAATGCCGATAAGTAAATTTTGAAGTGTGCCGGAAACCTCGCCATAGCGGTCAAGTTGGTCTCGAAACACATTTGTTACCAAAACAACGGAAGGATTAATCAGACGGCATACCTCTTTTGAGGCGGCTTCGTCACATTCGATTACAGCGTTTGCTTTTTTTGGTCTGCCCGTCAGAGTTGAATTTTCAATAAATATAGCAGTGATGCCGTTAATAAGATTAGCGCCTGAACGGTTGGCAAAATAGGACTTGCCTGATTTAACGTAGATTTCCTCAATGATTCTTGAACTTGTTGTTTTGCCGTTAGTGCCCGTGACAATTACGCAGTTAACGTCCTTTGAAAGGTGGTGAAGCAGCTCAGGACATATTCGGATTGCTATTTTTCCGGGGATAGCTGTACCCCCGCGACCAATAAGGCGAAGTAATTTAATTGTGAGCTTGCAGACGGAAACCGCAAAAAATACTTTTATCTTCATAGTATCCTAACCGGCAGATAATCTCATGATTAGAGACTATCTGTCTAATTATATCTAAATAAGAGACGATTGCTTTATTCGTTTGTCGCAATCAACTCTTTGAATTCTTCTTCGAAGATAATGGTAACGCCCAGTGCTCAGGCTTTTGTGAGCTTTGAACCCGCTTCCACGTCTTCTACAGCATAGCTTGTTTTTATTGAAACGGAGGAAGCAGCTTTGCCGCCGAAGCTTTCGATAATGGCCTCCGCCTCATCACGAGTAAAGGAGGAAAGACAACCGGTCAGTACGAAGGACTTTCCGACAAAGCTGTCATGAAGGCGAGTTTCGCGGCTTTGCAAAGAGCTTTTCACCGGTAATCTCTCGTTCGGCGTTTAACTCAGAAAAGGTGTCGCGTGAGATATAGACCTCTACGCGAATAGTAAGGCAGGGAGGTGCATTTTTAATTTCCTTCGGAAGTGAAGCGTACTTTGCGGAGATTCTCCGTAACATCCTCGCCTGTGAACCCGTCGCCGCGCGTAGCGCCACGGTGCATTATTTTGTCAATATACTCGACAGCAACTGATAGCCCGTCTAATAAGTACATATTAGTATACACGAATATTGTTTAATATTAAATAGAGTAAATGGATTTTTTTATCGCAAAACATGCAACCTATTTCTTTGCGTTTTGTAACGTTGTCAAAGACACACATTGACTAGTCAAACGTATGTTTTCCTGTATGACTTTGGCATGCTAGACGTAACCATTGCCTTGGTATAAAGTGCTTTGTTCTGTGGCTCAAGGCCGGGGATAGCCTTGTCCAGACACGCTTTTGTCTCG
>JAGPMA010000015.1 GCA_018053145.1 Oscillospiraceae bacterium
GATTTTAGAGAACAGCTCTGGTTCATGCTTTTTCATCCACAGAAGCTTCGGTGCAGTAAAGCCGGCAAAAGCAATATTAGCGGTGTGTCGAGAAAGAGTGCTTTTGCCTATCACCGTATTGAGGTAGGATAATAGTAAGGTTCGATTGCGCCCAACATATACAAGGGCATCCATTGACTGATTGCACTGAGCATTTCATCTAAATCACGGCTTACGGTATGAATAACCTTGATTTTTCCGCCACCCGAAAGAAACTGCGCCATGAGGTAGCCCCACTGCATAGCAAATTCTCGGTCATCGGTCATCCAGTCCGTTGCCTCATCGCTAAAAAGGAGAATTGTCTGAGGCTTACCTTTAGCAATTACGTCCGATAAAAATTCAATCACAGCCCGACGCTTGCCGGCGACGCCGAGAAAGACGCAGGTATCGTTATTTTGCTTTTCTACCGCCGCACTGCGTGAACCTTCCGCGCCCGTAATAGCCTGCCTGTTTTTCAGGTTGACAAGTCCCGACAAAAAGCTTTCCACCGTGTCAATTTCGGTTTTACTTTTCAACGAAAGCCATTGTGAAATACTTGCCGAAAGCTTGCTCTCTTCACGGGGAAAAGCGCTTAGGTTCAAGGCCTCTGCCAGCGCCCGCTGCTGATATTCCTGATCGCAATGTCTTGCGAAATATGCGGCCATGGCACCGATACACGCTTCATTTTTAAGTGGGTTTCTCTCCCCTCGACGCAATCTGCTTATATGCGAGGGGTCAAGCTTTATATTCAAAGCTAGGGCGCTATTTGAAGTGTTTGTAATATTCATTAAAAAATCTAGCTTTTCAAAAAACCGCATGCTTATCACCTCAGCATCATTGTACCAGAAAAAGAAAATATTGCAATTATTTTGTCACAATTTGTGTCAAACAATTTGTCAATGACAAATTGAGCAAAATAGCGCAATATGCCCAACCCTCCTTTATAATACAACTATAAGGCACGGATAAAAAAGCCGATTTTCATTAGCGCCACGACTTCGCAGCGCAGAGGCCGACTTTTTAATGCACTTGGATGCTTGCGGGAACGTATATAGATAGAGTTCTCAGCTCCGCTGAGTATTCGCTGCCTTTCTCCTCTCCTCCGTAATTTCCCCAAACCAAACGGCCCAAGCACAATATCCCCGCAGTCTCGTTGACTGTGGGGATGTTGCTATGTGATTTTGAGCAAATTATTCTCGAGCCTCTCAAGGTTTTTGAAATATTTCAGTAAGGCAGATTGACTTATAGCGATACAAGTATTATCGTTATAGTGATAAAAACCAGTTTTCAGTGCAATCACGGGCGTAATGAAAGGAGTAATTTATGAAAACCTTGGTCGTGTTCTATTCCTTGGAGGGAAATGCCGAATTCATCGCGGATGTTATTGGAAAAAAACTGCAAGCGGACATTGTTAAGCTTGAAACTGTGAAACCATTCCCCAAGGAGGGCTTCGGAAAATTTTTTAAAGGCGGTATGAGTGTTGTATTCAAATCAAAGCCGAAGCTTGTCAACCAAGCCATCGACTTAAGCAAATACGATAACATTATTATCGGAACCCCTGTTTGGGCCAGTGGGTTCGCTTCGCCAATTAATACGTTCATTAATAAATACAAATTCAGCGGAAAAAAGCTTGCACTGTTTTTAACCAGCGGAGGGCCTGATGTTGAAAAATGCTTTGAAAAACTGAAAATTGCGCTTAAAGGAAACGAAGTTGTCGGAGAAATCGATTTTATTGAGCCGATTAAAACCGGTAAGGATGAAGCAACTATAAGGGCTGAGCAGTGGGCAGAAGGACTTAACTTTTAATAGCTTCGATTTATTGTTTTGTTAAAATACATTACAAAAGAGAGAAGAATTTGCTAAAATCCGCAAATTCTTCTCTCTTTTGTAATTTTATATTACCACAAAATCGTCAAAAATACAAGTCTTGTGTTCAAAGACAATTCGGAACATACTGTAAGTTAGAGGTGATGCTCATGGAAAACAATTTTTCACTGGAGCCTGCGAAGCTGCAGATGCTTAAGGAAACGCAGGAGCTACGCAATTTAAACGAGTTTAGCATTAAATACGGATTATCCCTTTCCGAAAATCAGATCCAAACCTTAGCGCAAAAGCGGTTCGAGGCACTTAAGGATATGGGCAGAATTGAGTTTGGAGAGGGCGTATTAAAAAAGTTAATATACGCCTTCTGCGACTCACCGTATATTCACCAGCAAAACTATGAGGAATCCATTATTGACCTTCAGGACGCTTTCTACTATTTTAAGAACGAAACCGATGACCGGGTAACTGACGACGAGCTTATCGAGTATATGAAAGCTACCTTTGACGGAATTGCACAGGGCTCAATAGATTTTTTGACTGGAAGCTCTTTGGAGGAGCTGCGCCGCAATTCGCGACACGGTTTTATAGACGATGTCGTCGATGAAAAAAGCGAAGATTTGGACTGAGGTGCATAATGTCAAATAACGAGCTAACGATATCAAACGGGGATATTTCTCAACTCTTGACCGAGGAAGACGAAATAAAAATTCAGGCAAAGCTCTGGCAGCTTCTTGCTAGGCGAACGGAGCTGTATACAATGGGTGACAGCAGTTCCGTTCGAATTGAAACCGCACAGGAACTTTTGCAGTCAATTTCATTTTGTCTTGATCTTTACCTTAAGCAGAGCGGAAACACAAAAGGGATTTTGGCAACGGCTGATCCGGAGGAGCTTTTTAAGCTTGGGCAAAAAGTGCTTGAGGAACAGCTGGAGCTGGGGAAAAAGCTATACAGCAAAGCCTGCCTCACCTCCCCCGAAATCGAAAACACTTCATATACCGATACACTTCGCAGCATCGGCAGCTTTTTCAAAAAGTACGATTACCGTTTCTTTTCCCATCTAATTCCCTGTGACATCGATTATCAGCTTTGTCATGCCGTGAATGAGCACTTGCAGGGAGTGGAATACGTAAATCAATATCTTGGAAGAATCATAATTGAAAATGCTTTTGTCAGAAAATTCGAAAAAAATGCAGCTGTAAGTCTGCTAAACAGCTACTGTTCCGATTACAAAGGGCTGCTGATAAACCTTTATGAGCCTATTGCCGTAAACGCAATCGGACTTACACTTTTACATGAAAAAAGCAAAGGATTGGGCATTGCTTCCCACCATCAGCAACGCCTGCTTGAGCTCTTTGAGACGCTGACGGTTACGCCCGCAAAAAAGGCGCTGGTTGACGCTGCCAATCGCGTCTGCGCTGAGCTGGAGATAAGCGACCCTTCCTCTGTGCGATATTTGAGAAAAACGGCTGAGGAGCTTTATCCCCGAATTGAAGCCGCACTACCGAGCGGCAAGTTAGGCGGAATTTTTCTGCCCTTTAACGAGACGTTAATAGATACTTGACGCAAGCCAAAAATCGTGCTATCGTAATAAAAAATATGTTTGGAGTTGGGAAGATGCGCAAATAGTCTGCAAATATTCGCATAACAATTGCTGGCGCGGCGAAAAAGCCGCACAGTCTGGTTCGTTGTGCTTTTGCAGGAAGGTTTGCGCTATTTCTCACATCCTCATCATGCCCTAACGGGCGTGGTGCAACTGTGCTGTGAGCTGCGGGAATTTCTTTCCTGCGGCTTATATTTTTTGTTGCAGGAGGATATGACAAATGTCTATAATTGATGTAAAAAATCTGACTTTTGCCTATGAGGGCAGCTATGACAATATTTTCGAAAATGTGAGCTTTCGAATCGACACAGATTGGAAGCTTGGCTTCACGGGACGCAACGGGAGAGGAAAAACCACCTTTTTAAGGCTCCTTATGGGGAAATATCAGTATCAGGGAACAATCTCCGCGAGTGTTGATTTTGAGTATTTTCCCTTTGAGGTTTCCGATGGGGCTTGCGACACGATAAACGTCATAGAGAGCTTGCTCGGGGATTTTGAAAGCTGGCGGCTTATGCGCGAGCTAAGTCTTTTGGAGCTTTCCGAGGAAGTGCTTTATCGTCCGTTTTTAACGCTTTCGAACGGCGAGCAGACCAAAGTTTTGCTTGCGGCGCTATTTCTTCGGGAGAACAGCTTTCTTCTGATTGACGAGCCGACAAACCACCTTGACCTTTACGGGCGGGAACTTGTGAGCCGCTACCTAAGCTCCAAGCACGGCTTCATACTGGTTTCCCATGACAGGGCTTTTCTGGACGGCTGCGTTGACCATATAATGTCCATAAACAAGGCAAACATTGATATCCAGAAAAGTAATTTTTCGTCCTGGTGGCACAACAAGGAATTGCAGGACAGTTTTGAGCTTTCTGAAAATGAAAAGCTGAAAAAGGATATTATGCGCTTGGAAAAAGCGGCAAAACGCAGTGCCTCCTGGTCTGACATGGTTGAAAGCTCCAAATACGGCACGAGAAACTCGGGGCTTAGACCGGACAGGGGCTATCTCGGGCATAAGTCAGCGAAGATGATGAAGCGTTCAAAATCGCTTGAGAACCGTCAAAGGGACGAAATCGAGGAAAAATCGAAGCTTCTTAAAAACATTGAGGACTGTGACGCCCTTGAGCTCATGCCGCTTAGTTATCACGCTGAAAGACTGGCGGAGCTTAATACTGTCGGAATTTTCTACGACGGCAGAGCGGTCTGCGAAAATGTGAGCTTTGAAATAATTAAGGGCGATGCAATCGCTCTGTGCGGAAAAAACGGTAGCGGAAAGTCGAGCATACTGAAGCTTATTTGCGGCGAGCCCATCGCCTATAAAGGGGAGCTTAACAAGGGCAGTCAGCTCATTATTTCCTATGTGTCACAGGATACCTCGACACTTACCGGCAAACTTTCTGATTATGCCTGCAATAACGGGCTTGACGAAAGCCTTTTCAAGGCAATGCTCAGAAAACTGGATTTCTCCAGAATACAGCTTGAAAAGGACATGTCCGACTTCAGCGGAGGGCAAAAGAAAAAAGTGCTGCTTGCCGCAAGTCTGTGTCAGCGTGCGCACTTGTATATTTGGGACGAACCGTTAAACTTTGTCGACGTTATATCCCGAATACAGATTGAGAAGCTGCTGCTTGAATTTAAACCCACAATTTTATTCGTTGAGCATGACGACGCTTTTTGCAAAAATATCGCAACAAAAACCGTTCGGCTATAGTGCTTGGTTTTAAAAAAACCAAATAAACGCAAAAAACTTTCCTTGCTGTTTAAATAACGGCTGTGGAATGTTTAGTCCTTACAGCTTGGCGGAGGACAAGCCGCCCGTTGAGCGGCAATCAAAGATAGATTGTCGCCTATAGTCGTAATTAATATGGCAAGCACGTTTAACTCGTCATTATCTTCAACCTTTTCAGCTAATGCGATGGCAATTGTCGACGCAATATAGGCAAGCTGACCGCCTGGCAAACAATTAAAACTTGAAATATCGCATCACCTCTGCCTATTCTATGCAAAACGGTGCTTAGGAGTCAAAAACCATAATACACTGAGACGGTAGTTTTCTTTGTAATAAAAAGCGGCAACGAGAGGGAGGCCCGTTACCGCTTTTTAGTATAAGTTTCAATATTTCAGCTATTGTTATTATTCTTCGTCCTGGAGGGCGTCATATCCCTCTTCTCCGGTACGAACCTTTACGACATTCTCAACATCATAGACGAAAATCTTGCCGTCTCCGAAATTGCCGGTGTACAGGGCTTCTTTTACTGTGCTAATAAGCAAATCCGTTGGAACTTTGCTAACTACGACATCGACCTGCACTTTTGGCAACAACATTGAATCCACTGGAACACCTCTATAGAGCTGAGTATGACCCTTCTGCATGCCATATCCGAGAACATTTGTAACTGTTATACCAGTTATGCCAATGTTGTCAAGTGCTGTCTGCAAGGCGGCAAAGTTGTTTTGCTTTGTAATAATCGTAACCTTCGTAATCTTCGCTCCGGGATGAGCGGTATTGTGTACCGGAATAGCCACTTCATGCGGCACAGCGGCTACGGGCATCGTAGCTTTTGTATCCCCTAAATCCAGCGTCGGAACCGCAAGCATAAAGTCTGCATAGCTGCTGACCAGTCCGTGCTCAGGCAAATCAAGACCCTGAATCTCTTCTTCCGCCGTAACGCGTAAACCGTTAACTTTCTTAATAACAAGGAAAACAATCGTCATAACAATAGCGGTCCATGCAACGATTGAAACAACACCGATTGCCTGAATGCCGAGCTGATGGAAGCCGCCGCCGTAAAACAGCCCATTGACAGATGCGCCGGGAAC
The DNA here is from genome assembly GCA_018053145.1 of Oscillospiraceae bacterium. GTDB lineage: Bacteria > Bacillota > Clostridia > Oscillospirales > Oscillospiraceae > UBA2658. Next base: position 6,251 of record JAGPMA010000015.1, read on the forward strand.
GGTGTCAGTTGCAAATAACCCAACTGCCAAAGTGCCCCACATTCCGTTTACGCCATGCACAGCAACTGCGCCAACAGGGTCATCAATATGGAATTTCATGTCGATAACTTCAACTGCAACAACAACAAGGACACCTGCAACAGCACCAATTACAAGGGATCCTAAGGCGTCAACATTGGCGCAGGGGGCGGTGATGGCAACCAAGCCGGCCAGCGAACCGTTTAGAGACATGGAAACATCGGGTTTACCGTTCTTGAGCCAAGTGAAAGCCATGGTAACGCAGGTTGCAACACCCGGTGCTAGAGTCGTTGTAAGGAAGACGGAACCGAGCTGGCCTACACTTGTTGCTGCCGCACCATTGAAGCCATACCAACCAAACCACAGGATAAACACACCAAGTGCACCGAGAGTGATTGAATGGCCTGGAATAGCATGAGAAGTTTTCTTTCCTGTTTTCTTGTCAGTTGTATATTTACCGATACGGGGTCCAAGGATAGCAGCACCTATGAAGGCTGTGATACCGCCAACCATGTGTATGGCCGAGGATCCTGCAAAGTCGATGTAACCAAGGTTAAACAGCCAGCCCTGCGGATTCCATACCCATCCGGCTTCGATTGGGTATACAAAAAGGCTGATGATTGCACTATAAATGCAGTAAGCAGAAAATTTAGTACGTTCAGCCATTGCGCCGGATACTATTGTCGCCGCGGTAGCGCAAAACACTAAGTTGAAAACAAAACTGGAGTAGTTAAACTCCGAGAAGTTCGAAAAGATTTGGAGACTTGGAACACCTATAATTCCCATAAAATAGTTTTCTGACATCATTAGGCTAAATCCCAAGAATACAAACACGACCGTTCCGATGCAGAAATCCATAAGGTTTTTCATGATTATGTTTCCGGCATTCTTTGCTCGTGTAAATCCTGTTTCGACCATTGCAAACCCGCCCTGCATAAAGAAGACGAGTGCGGCACCAATTAGAAACCATATCGGAAAAACAGTGCCATTGACAGCTTCAAGTATTTCATTCATAAATAATCCCCCTATAATTAAAATATATAAAAAAGGCGCAGTCCTATTCGGACAGCGCCTTTGCTATTCAATATCGTTATTATTCAGATGATATCACTATGCCAGGAACTTAATTCTAAGCGTTTCTTATCGAAATCGAGTTATTATACGTCACTTGTATATAACAAATTATTCGAAGTAATGCTCTTAGTCTCTGCGACTTACAATGCCCTCAAAGAATAAATTAAACGTTCACACAACACGCAACATTAATTTTTGAAGTTGGAGAACCATCCATTCCTTATTAATGAAAAAGGGCGCTGTAAATTTCTTTACAGCGCCCTTGCTTGCAAAAATAATATGTCACTTGCTCGTTAATGTCAAGGCTTTTTCATAAATCAAAAACTTTTTAGTATAATTGACAGAAAAAACGCATCGAGCAATCACTGTTTTGCGGCGATAAGAATAACATTTTTGTTCAAATCAATGCTTTTAAGCTCACCTTCGACTACAGTCTGAATTCCCAAAAGAGTTGTCAGCCTAACCGCACTGCCTTCTATTTCGATATTTGTAACTCTATCGGCGATAAACTTCTCGCTTCCGCCGCTGACTTCATATGCTGTTGAAAGACACATGGTGTTTTCTCCTATTCTGCCAAAAGCTTAAGTGCTTCCTCGAGCTTTTCGGTGCCGTGGTCATAAAAGTGCATAGCTTCCGCTACCAAAGCTGCGACCTCGTTTTTACCGGAGGCTTCAAGAGAGTGGAAAAGCTCATGCAGATCCTCGTTGTGATGGCGGTTATGGTCGATCATATAATTCAGCAGCGCCATATTCTCGACCGCGCTTTGAGATTTTTGTTCTCCACCGCAGCTGCAATGGGTGTGTACGTGCTCGTGGGCATGGTCGTGTTCGTGCTCGCTGGGATGAGTATGATTATCACACATAAAAATTAACTCCTTCCGTAATAACGATAAAAATCAGAGAATTTTCGTTTATATATTATTATAAGACAAATAGTCAAAATCCGCAACCCACCCTACGGGTTATTTGGAAAATTTTACGATGCGAGACAAACTGCCCTATTCACATTCCGAACACTCGCCGTCACATTTCGGACGATATTCCTCGGGCATAATTTCTCCTCGCTTGGTGTAGTAGTCGAGCATTGCCATACGCACGCCCTCCTCGGCAAGGACGGAGCAGTGCATCTTAACAGGGGGCAACCCGTCAAGAGCCTCGGCAACTGCTTTATTGGTAAGCTGAAGAGCCTCTTCGATGGTTTTGCCTTTTATCATTTCCGTCGCCATCGAGCTTGTCGCAATTGCGGCTCCGCAGCCGAAGGTGTTGAATTTTGCGTCGGTTATAACGCCATCGTCTATCTTCAGATAGATTTTCATAATATCGCCGCATTTTGCGTTGCCGACCTCACCGACACCATCTGCATTCTCAATCTCGCCAACATTGCGCGGATTTGAAAAGTGATCCATAACTTTATCGCTGTACATCATATTTGTGCTCCTCCTTCATTCTTTTCCAAACCGGAGACATTGATCTAAGTTTTTCGACTATGGGCGGTAATTTCTCCAAAATGTAGTCGATTTCTTCTTCTGTGTTATATTCGCTGAGGGACAGTCGCAGAGAGCCGTGTGCTACCTCGTGTATAAGTCCGATTGCCAGCAGAACATGGCTTGGGTCAAGCGATCCCGAAGTGCAGGCAGACCCGGAGGAGGCATTTATTCCGACTATATCAAGCATAAGCAGAAGACTTTCGCCCTCTATGCCCTTGATTGATACATTAACATTCCCGGGAAGCCTTTTTTCTCTGTCGCCGTTCAAGATGACCTCGGGCAACTTTAAAATACCATCAATCAACTTTTCGCGAAGAAGCTGAACCTTTGGCATGTTTATTGACATGTTGTCACACGCTTCCTTAAAAGCTGCCGCCATGCCTACAATTGCGGGGACGTTTTCTGTTCCGGCACGCTTTCCGCGCTCCTGAGCGCCGCCCTCGATAATTGCGGTTATTGGAAGACCTCTTTTACAATAGAAAACGCCGGCGCCCTTTGGCCCGTGGAATTTGTGAGCTGAAATTGACAGCATATCAATGTTCTGCTCTTTGACGTTAATAGGAAGGTGCCCTGCCGCCTGAACAGCGTCAGTATGGAAAATAATGCCCTTTTCGCGGCAGAGAGCGCCGATTTCGGCAATCGGCTGTATTGTTCCAATTTCGTTGTTTGCGTACATAATTGTTACAAGCGCGGTATCGTGGCGAAGAGCCGCCTCGAGATCGGCAAGTCTTACGACTCCGTTCTCATGCACGTCCAAAAATGTAACTTCATAGCCCTCTTTTTCGAGCTTATTAAGCGCGTGAAGAATAGCATGGTGTTCAAATTTTGTTGAAATGATATGTTTTTTGCCCTTTCTTGCGCCCAAGGCGGCGGCGGTAATCAGTGCCTGATTATCTGCCTCACTTCCGCCGGAGGTGAAGATTATTTCGCTTGGTTCTGCGCCGAGATAATCAGCAACAGTTTTTCTTGCGTCATTAAGAAGCTTTGCAGCCTCCTGTCCAACACTATGCGGGCTGGACGGATTGCCGTAGCTTTCGGTGAAGCAGGGAAGCATGGCGGCGAGTGCGGTCTGACTCACTTTTGTTGTTGCCGCGTTATCTACATAAACATTCATATCCATTCTCCTTCTTAAAATGAGTTTATTTATCCTAGCTCAATCATTCGGTCGATGCAGGCTTTCGCCTTTAGCCGAGTTGTTTCTTCGAGTTCAATTATTTCTCCGCCGCTGCCTTTAATGCAATTTAGCACATCGGTCAGGGTTGTAATTTTCATGTTGTGGCAAACAAGGTCTATCGAAAGAGGATAAACGCTCTTGTCGGGGCACTCGTACTGAAGATGCTCAAGTATTGAAAGCTCGGTGCCAATAATGAATTCCTTTGCATCGGAATTCTTGGCGTAATCGATAATTCCGGTGGTTGAACCGACATAATCGGCCAGTGCGGTTACCTCGAGTACGCACTCCGGATGGGCTAGCAGTAACGCATGCGGATGAAGCTCTTTTGCCTTTTGAGCTTCGCGCTTGCCTGCTCTGCAATGCGTGGGGCATCCGCCCTGCAGCAGTTTGAAATTCTTTTCGGGCAGTTGACTTGCAACAAATGTGCCAAGATTTTTATCCGGAATAAAGAGGATGTTCTTATTAGGAAGCTTACTAATTATCTTAACCGCAGAGGAGGAAGTTACGCACACGTCGCATATCGTTTTCAGTTCGGTGGTGGTATTGATATAGCACACGACCGTATATTCGGGATATTTCTCTTTGACCGCAGATATCAACTCTTTGTCAATCTGATCCGCCATCGGGCAACCTGCAAGCGGATTTGCAAGAAAAACTGTTTTTTGAGGGGATAATATCTTCACCGTTTCAGCCATAAAACGAACTCCGCACATAACAATGGTTTTTTGCGGTGCTTTTGAGGCTTGAACAGAAAGTCCGAAGGAATCTCCCGTGAAATCTGCGATTTCGGTTATCTCCCTTGCTTGATAAGCATGAGCGAGTATGCAGATATCTTTTTCTTTTTTTAGCCGAAATATTTCTTCCTGAAGCTCTTTTATTCCCATTAGGCACGTCCCTTTTATTCTTGCTTTACTTGTTCGTTCAAACATAGCTCCCTTGTTGTATAATATTCCTATAGGTTATATGGGAATATTATCACTTGAATAGTTACTTGTCAATAGATGTCCAATATTATTTCTCAAAAACATAATAATATGTCATGAGAAATGTGATTCTATGCAAGAGCCGGTTTCTGTCGCAATGCTCTGATTTGCTAGATCCGCGACGGAAACGCTCTCTAAATATTCCTCTATGCGTCTCTCAAGCTCTGTCCACATAGGAAGCGTCTTGCAAGCTCCGGCGTTTGGGCAGATGTTTTCCGAGTGCTCAAGGCAAGTTACTGGAGCAAGGCTGCCCTCCGTCGCTTTCAATACGGAGCCGACCGAGCACTTGTCGGGAGGCTTAACAAGCTTATAGCCGCCGCCCTTGCCTCTGGAACTGTATACAAGCCCCGCTTTAGCTAACAATCCAATTATCATTTCCGAATACTTTTCAGAAATTTCCTGACGCTCGGAGATTTCTTTCAGCGGAATAAAGGCTTCGGGGCTTTGCTGCGCTAAGTCAACCATGATTCGCAGGGCATAACGTCCCTTTGTGGTAATCTTCATTCTTATCGCCCCCTATCTTTATCCTAATTATACTATAGGAAATATATGATTGCAAGTGTTGTTAATGTTTTTCGAAGTTTCTAGCTTTCTTGATATTTAATAATTACCCACAAACGGAAAACAAAGCTTGCAATTTTCCTCGAATATAGGATAATGAAAAAATCAAGTAATTATTCGAGACGAATAGCACTCTAACGATATTTAGAGTTTTGGAGGAGCACAGGATGACAGACATTATAAGCCTTACCGAGCGTGTATTAGGCGGGGAAATGACTATAATAGACTATATATGCGAGGTTTCTGCTTTAGACCGCGCTCGCACTGACGCAGACACCCGCCCCGACGATTTGTTCTATTGGGAGATGGTTCGAGATGCACATAAAAACGGCAAAAAGCTGGTTTTTATATCCGGACCTGTGCCGACGGAAATAATTTATGCCCTCGATTTTGTTCCGCTGTATCTTGATTTAATTCCCTCTCGCCTTTCCGATAACAGCACTTTGACATCAAAGCTGATATATGAGGCTGAAACGCACGCAAACCCAAGCCTGTGCTCGCTTAACAAGACGAATACGGGAATTCTGCTTAAAGGGAATCTTGGACTTGAGCCCGATGCTTACATTAGCCTGCCGATTCCCTGCGACAGTGCACGAACATCTTGCACCGAAATGAGCAAATTCATCAAGGCGCCAACCCTGCATTTCGATGTTCCGTTGCGAAAGGACGGGAGAAGTGCCAAATACCTAGCAATGCAGCTTGAACGTTCTATCGAGTTTCTTGAAAGCATAAGCGGAAAAATGCTCGATTGGGAACAGGTGAAATATCATATGGAACTCTCCGAAAGGTCGGGGAGACTGCTTGAAAAGTGCGCGCTTCTCCGTGCCGCTGCTCCCTGCCCAATGTCATCTCGGATGACGCTCTGGAACGAGCTTATGAACGTCCTCGCACCAACGCCTGAGATGGAAAAGCTGCTAATCAAAGAGCTTGATATTTGTAATAATCGTATTGAGGCGGGCTTTAGTCCCTGCCCACAGGGCGAAAAGCACCGGGTGTTGCTGCTTCACAACCTGCTTTGGCAGGGCATAGACCTGACACAGTGGCTCGAGAGTCAATACGACGCAGTTACCGTTATGGACGGCTTGTGTTTTAAAAAACGTGAGTTTTTCGACAAGCCCGGCGACAGGCAGGACTGTATAAGGATATTGTCCGAAAAGATGCTCAGCGGCTCAAAAGCGCATGCGGCGGGAGTATCCGGTGAGGAGCTTCTGGAATCGATTAAGCACCTGCTGCAAGACTATAAGCCGGATGTGTTTCTCTTTCTGGGCAGTGTAGGCTGTCGGCACGCATGGGCCGCCACAAAAATGGTCTCTGATGTGGTCGCCGAAAAATACGGTATGCCAATGCTTTTGCTTGATATAGACAACACAAACAGAAACTATAAGACAGAAAAGGATATAAAAATCGCAATTTCCGAATATATGGACACCGTAATCAACAAAAAATAATGACATCGGCACCTCCGAGAATTTCGGAGGTGCCGATGTTTTTTTGCTTTTTTGCCGAAGGCAAGAACAAGCTTTTATATGTACTGAAGAATCCCTATCAGCCGATAGTAGAATTTAATGGTGTCAGCGAGCTTTTCAACCGGAATCCGCTCATCCTTGCCGTGAATCATCCCGCGTTCCTCGAGGGAAAGAGCCATTCCGGAGAAGCGGTATACATTGTCGCAGATTCTTAGGTAATGGCGTGAGTCACTGCCGGCAATCATGAGATAGGGGGAAACCAGCACATCTGGGAAACTTTCCTTAATTGCCCTTTCGATGGCAATATAACCTATGGAATCGATTGGTGATGAGCGCGAAGGTTCGGAGCCGACTAGCGGGATGTACTCGATGGCGTCATTCTTGACAAGACGTTTTATGCGCGCCAAAGCGCTCTCCTTGGAATCGCCCTCAAGCAAACGCAAATTCATTATTAGGCTTGCGGAAGAAGGCAGAACATTAGCTCCCTGGCTCCCCTCCGTCATCGTAAAGGCGACGGTTGTGCGCATCATGGCGTTCAGTTCTCCGCCCTGCTTTTTAGTTATTAGGTTGAGAACAGGCTTAAACAGCCAAAGATTTGAGAAAATTAGTTTGTATAATACAGTTGAATACGGAGCCAGGTTATTAAGCATCAGCTTTGCCGGCATAGTAATGCGAAACTTAAACGGATTGTCGTGGATTTTGCGGCAGGCGAGCGCAAGAATGTCAATCGGAGAATCCGCAGGAGGTGCGGAGGCGTGTCCGCCCTTTGAAACGGCCTTAAGCTGTAGGTTCCAGTTACCTTTTTCGCCGATGCCGATGAGTGCGCAGGGCTTGGTTACGCCGGGGAACACGTTGTCGACAATTGCACCGCCTTCGTCCAACACCATACAAGGCTTTATGCCGCGTTTTTCCAGCTCGTCAACTATTGAAGGCGCACCGCCGCCCGCGACCTCTTCATCGCCGCCGAAGCAGAAATAATAATCGCGCTCAGGAACAAAGCCCTCGATAATTCGGGCTTCCGCTGCGGAAAGGACGCTGAAAAGAGTTGATTTTGTATCCAGCGCCCCGCGACCCCAGATTTCGCCATTTTCAATAATACCGTCGAAGGCGGGCTTTGACCACTCGGCCTCGGTTACGGAAACAACGTCGAAATGCGCCATAAATACTACCGGATCGGCGGCGGTTGCGCCCTTCCAGCGGAACATCAACGCACGGGGATTGAGCCTTTCATAGTCGCAGCCACGAAAGACATTTGGAAACAGCGAAGGTAAAAGCATTTCGAATTTCAAAAATTCCGAGTCGTCGTCAAGCGAAGCGTCCGCGTGGGATATGGTTTTGCAGCGAAGCATTTCCGCAAAATCCTGGGCTGCTTTATTCGCGTCGATTTCAACGGAAGTCTGCGAAACCGAGGTTTGAGGCTGGGGTTTAAACTTAATTGTACGAACACAAAGAACTACAAGGATTGAACCCAGCAGCACAAGGGTTGTATAACCGATAATATAGCCAATCATTTGAGGACATTCCTTTCTTTCTATTTAAGCCAGCCCTTTTTATACATAAGACGGGCAGCGGCGATGGCAATAACGGCAGCAACCGGAACGAAAATTGCGCCGCTTGGTGCAAGTGACGGCACGCACACAAACAGAATTACCATCGAAATAATCGGAGCAATGGCAACCTTTAGGTTTTGCCCTATGAGTGCTACGCCGAGTCCGCCGAACAGTGCGGGAAGTATTTGATCAAAGGCGGGCTTAAGCACAGGATTATCAAGAAACGGTGTGAGAGGGACTATGAGGAGAACGCCTATAATGATAATCACAGTTGTGACTATGCTCGAAATCGCGACTGCGATAGTGCCGACGACCTCGCCCTCGGGCGTGCCAGGCTTGACGCCAACCTTGTTGAGGGCGGTTATTGTGCAGGGAACCTTCAAATTTGTAAGGTTTCCCGTAATAAAGCCCAGATAACTGCCGCCTGCGCCCAGCATGGGCACATAGGTTAAAACCTCAATCGTACCGACTGCCCAGAACATTGGAGCAATCGCGAGAAGGCCTTTTAGAAAGCCGGTGGCCTCGGGCCAAGCATTGAAGTAAAGGCAGACAGCGGCGGGAAACGCGAGCAGAATAACGCCCATGCCCCACATCCAAATACGTCCCCAGAAATGGGTCCCGTCAATATAGCTCATATTTCGTGATTTCATGGTGTTACCTCCTTATGCAATATACGCGTTAACCGCGCTTGTAATTGGAATTGCCAGTGCCATCGCGCCAATCATCGAAATTGGCATGGCGTAGTCCTCAATCCATTTAATTTTGAGCTTTTTTATAAGTACCGCGCAGATAAGCATGATAATCATTGATGCGAGCATAACAAAAACAGGAATCCAGCCTGTTAAGCCCTCTCCGACTTTGCCAAAAATCATGCCGAGGAAAGCGGAAATCATACCCATGAACAGGGCGGACATAAGGATTTCCCCCCAGCGCTTATCGCGTTTTTCCAGCTTGTCGACACCGCCTAAAAGCTTTCGGGAAATGAGGGGTGTGAGTATAACGCCGGCCAAAATGCCAAGTGTCATAACCCACGCTATAGTAGTGTACTGGCTTGCGGTTAGAAGTGTTGCTGTGTCGCCGATGCTTGTGCCCACGGCGTTTGCGGCAGCCCCAGCTGCGGCTGTTTCATAGGTGAGCGCTCCGATTACCGAAAGGCGAAGCCAAGGCAGCGGAAGCCCGAGCTTTTTTGAAAGAGCCAATACTCCAATGAGAATTGAGATTGCAGGAACGATGGTAAAAATTGCGCTGGCCTTGACAACACTCTTGAGTTTTGCTGTGTCAATACCCAGCTTTTTAGCCTGCTTCCATGCGCGAACCAAGAAGAAAACCGACTGTGCAATCACCATGACAAGAATTATTGCCACAGCAATAAACAAGAACGGGCTGTTGACATTGAATTCGTGATTCAAAATATTCACTCCTCACATTATTATGGAAAACATTATAAAGCCATAATAACACACAAATTCCATTGGAGAAGAGCAAATATATAAGATTTGGTAAAAATGTGAAAATGAATAAAAACTCAGAGATTTGTTAGGATAAAGAGCAAAAATAATACAGGCGCGGTAATTGTGTCCGCACCTGTATTATTTTTTTGTCTTTATGAGTTTTTCAAAGCCTGGATTTCTTCAGCAAGCTCGTTTAAATAGAGCCAGCGGTCTGTTTTTGCCGCAAGCTTGGTGTCAAGCTTTTGGCGCTCCTCCATAAGAGCCTGAAGCCGAACGTAATCGCTGGAAAACTCCTGCTCAAGCTTTATTATTTCGCGTTTATTGGCTTCAAGCTGTGCAATCTCGTCGTCGATGGTTTCAAATTCCCGCTGTTCCTTGAAAGAAAATTTCAGAGTCCTTTGAGTCTCCGCCGACGGCTGACGGCAAGGCTTTTCCTTCTCCTTAATCGGCAGAGGAGTTTCGGCAGGGCGTTCATCGAGATAGTCAGAATAATTGCCTGTGTATCGACGTATTTCCCCGTCCTGCCGAAACTCAAAAATCGAGTTTGCAACACGGTCAAGGAAAAAACGGTCATGTGAAATGGCAATTACAGCACCGGGGAAGTCCTGCAAATAGTCCTCCAAAATCGAGAGTGTCTCAATGTCGAGGTCGTTTGTCGGCTCGTCTAATAGCAGAACATTCGGGGCAGTCATTAGTATAGCGAGAAGATTGAGCCGGCGCTTTTCCCCACCAGAAAGCTTCCCGATTACCGAATACTGCATGTCCGATGAAAAGAGGAAACGTTCCAGCATTTTGGTGGCGGAGAGCTTTCCCTCGGAGGTATCAAGCTCGCTTGCAATATCGGTTATAAAGTCATAAACGCGCGCATTTTGGTCTAGCTCGCGACACTCCTGAGAAAAATAACCGATTTTTATGGTTGAGCCTACGTCAACAGTACCCGTATCGGGCAGGATGCTGCCGGAAACGATGTCCAAAAGTGTCGATTTGCCCGCCCCGTTACGGCCGACAACGCCTATGCGGTCATCACGCAGAAGATTGTAGGAAAAAGGCTGAATTATCGTTCTACCGTCATAATTTTTGGAGATACCCTCCAAAGCTATTACCTTTTTCCCCATTCGTGAAGAAGCCGCGGCAAGTGAAACAGCGGCATCTGCTTCGGGAGAGGACTGTGCTTTTAAAGCATCGTAACGCTCGATACGCTCGCGGCTTTTTGTGCTCCGTGCTCTCGCTCCGCGCATAATCCACTGGTATTCACGCTTCAGAGTTGTTTGCCTCTTACGCTCGGAAGCCTGCTCAATTTCTTCTCGAAGGAGCTTTTCCTCAAGGTATTTAGAATAGTTGGCATCGTAATAATACAGTTTTCCGCGTGAAAGCTCCACAATTCTGTTTGCGACACGCTCCAAAAAATACCGGTCATGCGTGACCATAATAATCGAACCCGAAAAACGTCTAAGCCTTTCCTCAAGCCATGCGACCATTTCGCTGTCCAAATGGTTTGTCGGCTCGTCTAAAATTAGCACTTCGGCAGGGCAAATTAGCGTTTGCGCCAACGCGACGCGTTTTCGCTGACCGCCGGAAAGTGTTCCGATTTCTTTTGTAAAATCAGTTATGCAAAGCTTAGTAAGTATTGTTTTTGCCTCATATTCGTTAAGCTCTCGAAATTCGGACGGAAAGCTTTTAAAAACCTGTTCGAGAACAGTCAGCTCGTCACTCATGCTTGGATTTTGCGGAAGATATGCAAGCTGCACATTTGGATAACGCGTGACATGGCCCTCGTCCGGCTCCTCCACCTCGGCAAGAATACGTAAAAGTGTGCTTTTGCCTGTGCCGTTAAGCCCGATTATTCCAAGCTTTTGTCCTTCCTCAAGAAATAGCGAGCTGTCAGAAAGGAGCTGTTTCATCCCGTAATTTTTATTTAAGTGTTCGGCAGAAAGAAGCATTGGCGACTCCTTGTTTTATGTGGTTAAATTAGTTTGCAAATAACAACTTAACCAGTAAAATGAATATTAGTTTTTTACACAGATCGGTTAGACTAACAAGCACACTTAGCTCGCCTCAGTTAGCGTGCTTTTTGACAATACGTTGTAAATACACTCCGAACAGACCTTTTCCGAGGGAGACATCACATAGAAGAAGACGGATACATTTTTCTCCGGAAAGCACTTTGCATAGACTATACTTTTCATCGCAACAGGAGCAAAATCAGAGGAAACAGGGAATTTTGGTAAGCCGTATTGAAGATAGGAGTTAACAAAGTCGCTTCTCTCATGGTTTACGCCGTTAACGGTTATATTTGAACAAATGCACGTCCAATGCTCACTGCCAGCAAACGGAACATCATTCTCTTTCGAAGTGAGCGAATAGTTGAAAACGCGTTTGTCCTGAGTCAGCCCGAAATCATCCAGCACCAAGCTGAAAAAATCGAAGCCTGCGACAAGAGAAACAGCATCATTATCAAGCTCCTGCGTTTCCGAAGAAAAGCCATAGGGCAAGCCGTCGCCACGTTGAATAAGATACGCACCGTAAAAGCTGTTGTAATATGGCGAGGACTCATCAAAAAGCCTGCTACAGCCGCGGGTAAGGTCAAATGCGGGGAAATTATATAGTATCGTAAGCTTCGAGTCGGGAATATTTAAATACGAGGAAAACGCCCCGTCCGCCGTATAGGTCATTACTAAGGGGAACCAATCTTTTCCGCTCTGAATCTTAATCTTGATGTTTTCCTCTTCCATAAGGCTGTCCTTGGCACATATTGGGCTGTAGACTGACATAACGGAAAGGCTGAGGGCATAAGGAAAAATAGGGCTTACAGCAAACGCAGCAAGCGCAAAAAAAACGCAGGCATAAATAAGCAATTTGCGTTTTTTCTTTTCCATGCAAAATGTCCCCTCTCGCATCAGCTTCCAGTTAAAACAGTGGCTCAAAGCTCTATGAAGGTCGGCGTGTGTCTCATTGCGGGAAGAAGCTTGTCAAACAGCTCCACTGTAAGAAACTTGAGGCTGCTTGTATTTATACAAGGGTGACAGGCAAAGAATTCCTGTCCAAGTATCTCCCTATCAATCAGAAGATTCACCTTGTTTTCCCTGTCGTTCATAAGGCCTAATACGCTGACGCTGCCGGGACGAAGGTCTAAAAACTGCTCCATGTGCGACTCATCTGCAAAGTGCAGACGGGCCACGCCTAGCTGAGAGGAAACCACTGAGGTCTTGAATTGCTTGTCTGCAGGCATCACCAAAAGATAAAATACAGTTTCCTGGCGGTTGCATAAAAACAGGTTTTTGCAGATGCGTGTTCCTAAAACCGCAGAGCGTTCGAGGCAAACCTCGATTGTTTCCGCAGCTTCGTGATCCACGCGCTCATACTTGATGTTTAAACTATCCAAAATGTCATAGGAGCGAAGCTCCTGTATGATTCGGCCTTCGTTGCTTGCCGGTCTTCCAATGTTTGAATCCATGAAATCTATTTCCTCCGCGAGTGGGTTTTGCAAAACTTGTTTACTCAGACAAGAATAGCACACGACGGATACTTGGGCAAGCGTTGAGAATCGATAATGTCAGTTATTTGTCGATTGTTTCGTTCGAACTTTAATATCCATGCCGCTTGTAGGGACAGGACTGTCGCGCCGTAAAGCTTTCCACTTCGGCTTTTTATGGCAGGGGCTTGACGGGATCGACCCTCGGCCTACAGGTTTGGAGGTCTACGCGGTCGAACCTGCATGCGCTTGATAACAGGGCACAGCTTGCGCATATTTTTCGGTTGAAGGTGCATCAAGATGTTTGGCTTACAACTCCTAATTCCTATGCATATGTTTGATCATACCCACTCTCATATTTTCAAAGCAGTGCACAAAGAAATCGGCCAACCCTTATGGACTGTCCGATTTCTTGCTTTTTGGTAACATATTTTGCAACACAATCTTATAAATACCTTCGGTGACTTTACTTGCTCATTTTCTCGATAGCTTCCCACAGACCATTGAGATAGGAGATGCCCAAAGCGCGGTCATAAAGGCCATAGCCTGCACGGCCCTTTTCGTCCCAGATCATTCTGCCGTGGTCGGGACGGATATATCCGTCGAAGCCGACATCGTAGTAGGCCTTCATAATCTCGAAGAGGTCAAGCGAGCCGTCGCTGCTGAGGTGAGAGCTTTCGTCAAATTTCCCCGGCTCATGAATCTTTATATTTCTCACATGCGCGAAATGTATGCGTTTTCCAAATAGGCGAACAATCTCTGGGATATCATTTTCGGGGTTCGAACCGAGAGAACCTGAGCAGAGTGTAAGGCCGTTATACTCACTGTCCACAAGACTTAGAATACGCCTAAGATTTTCTTTGTTCGTAGTAATTCTCGGGAGACAAAAAATATCCCATGGTGGATCATCCGGATGTATAGCCATCTTGATATCGCATTCCTCGCAGACGGGAATAATCTGCTCAAGAAAATATTTGAGATTATTGAACAGATCATCGTGTGAGACGGATTTGTACTGCTCAAAAAGACTCTTTAGGCTAGCCATTCGTTCCGGCTCCCAGCCGGGCATTGTAAAACCGCCTGAGCCTTTCTGTATCTCGTCCGCCATTTTCTGCGGATCAGTTATTTTGTCAATTATGCTCTGATCGTAGGAAAGCGCGTTCGAGCCGTCCGGAAGTACCTTTGCCAGATTTGATCTGGTCCAGTCGAACACCGGCATAAAGTTATAGCAGACTACCTTTGCTCCGGCAAGCTTCAGGTTACGCAGTGTCTGTTTGTAGTTTTCTATATAGCGGTCGCGGGTGGGCAACCCAAGCTTTATATCCTCATGGACATTGACACTTTCGATAACCTCAAGTTCCAGCCCTGCGGCATTGACCTCCGCTTTCTGTGTCATAATGGCTTCAACAGGCCATACTTCCCCGGAGGGAAATTCCATGAGGGTTCCGACCACTCCGGAAACGCCGGGTATCTGGCGTATGTAACGGAGCGGTATGGGGTCAAATTTGCTGCCGTACCAGCGAAATACCATTTTCATTTTTTGTCTCCTTAATTATCGAGATAGTGTTTCAGGGTCTTCCTCACCGCGCCAGGGCCTGAGATAAGCTCCCTAAAAATGCCCTCGATTTTTTGCGCTATTCCGGCCTTGTACAAATCGGCTCCGAACAAGGCTGCATTTTTCAAAATTGACTCGGCCTGTCCCTTATAGGAGTTCGGTTCGCCGAGCCTTACGCCCTCAAGGTATTTTTGAAGCTCCTGCTTCATCGGATCCGAACTGATTTCCATTGGCTCACCTTTGTCATCGATGCCCAAGAGGTATCGCAGCCACCCTGCCAGCGCAAGCGGGATATAGACGAGGCTCTCGGGGCTGAGATCTGGTGAGGCACAGTATGCCTTAATGGTTTCGCCGAAACGAATCGCAACCTTTTGTGAAGTGTCGGTAGCTATTCTCTGCGGCATGTCGGGAATGAACGGGTTGGGCAGACGCTGCTCGATTACTTCGCGGATGAAGTCTCTCGGATGGACGATGATGGGATCAACTACAACGGGCATGCCTTCTTCATAGCCAATCTTTTCAACAAGTTTTTTTAGCTCCGGGTCGTCCATTTCCTTAGCTATCGAATCATATCCCAGCAAACATCCGTAAACCGCAAGAGCTGTGTGTAGCGGGTTAAGGCAGGTGGTGACCTTCATTCTCTCGGTTTTTTCAACCGTTTCGCGGTCAGCAAAATACACGCCTGCCTTTTCAAGGGGGGGGCGTCCGTTAGGGAAGGTATCCTCAACAACTAGGTATTGCGGTACCTCCGCGTTGACGAACGGTGCAATAAAGGTATTTTTATCTGTAACGACCGTAGCCATACCTTCAATTTTGTCTTTTTCGAGCGCCTGCCGAACATATTCGGAGGGACGCGGAGTGATTTTATCAATCATTGACCACGGGAAACTAACCTTCTTTTCATCCTCTATGTACTTGGAAAACTCTCCTGGCACAAGGCCGTTAACGACCCATGCATCAGTTATTTCAAGCAGAGCCGAGCGGAGCTTTTCTCCGTTATGCGAGCAGTTATCCATGCTGACGAAAGCAATCGGGTATGCCCCCGCTAGAAATCTCTCATATGCGAGAGCTACGGCAACAGACATCGCGTGCTTTGGCATATCCGGTCCCGTCTCCATGTCCCGTTTAACGACAGCCAAATGTTCTCCGCTGAGATTGCGCAGACTATAGCCCTTTTCCGTAATCGTGAAGCTGGCTATTTGAAGAGATGGGCTGCGGAAAGCATCCTTCAGTTTTTGCCACTCGGTTTGAAAGCCCGGACTTGCGCGAAGTCCCTCGGAGACGCTGGCAATAAGCTTTTTTTCAAGGGTTCCATCGGGATGCATGAGAACAATCAGCGAGAGATTGTCATATGGGCGGTATATCTTTTCGATTATTTCATAATCAAAGGTTTCTGCCGCAATAATTCCGGTTTCTGCAAGTCCTTTGTTAAGAAGGCTCTGCTGAAGCTCCGCAATAAATCCCCGGAAGATATTTCCGGCTCCGAAATGAACCCACTGCGGTTTTTCAACTGTGTTTTTGTGCATTTGAGTAATGCTATAGTTTGGAACTTCAATGTTGAGCTGTTTCCAACTCTGCCAAGAGCTCTCTTCATCATTTTTCAGTCTCATAATGTTTACTCCCATGACCCCTAAGTCAAGCTGTGATTAATTTTCTATTCTTTCTTCGCCGCATTGCTGACCGACGCTACAAGAAGGAAAACGAGAAATGCGCCGAGTATCAGCTTCTGAAGTCCCGGTGCCAGATTTGCGGCGTTTAAAAAGGTGGTCATAAGTGACATCATCAGCGCGCCGAAGCAAACGCCAAGCACACTGGATTTTCCGCCGGAGGCCGCCGTTCCACCCACAAAAACCGCTGCGATTGAGGGGAGAAAATATGTCGTGCCCATATCCTGAAACGCTCCGCCTATAAACGCTCCGCAGAGCACCCCTGCAAAACCAGATATTGCTCCGGCAAGTGTGAATGCCGTGATAGTCACTTTTATGTCCGATATTCCCGAAAGCTTCGCTGCCCTTCGATTCTGACCAACGGCGTGCAGCTTTTTGCCATAAGGCATTCTGTAAAGCAAGAGCGCCAGTAGCGCCGACAGGACAATCGAGACGACCGTCAGCATGGAGATCCCGGCAACATCAATATTTATGAATTTAACAAAATTGGAATTGGGAAGCGTTGTCATATGAGGCGCGGCAACAAGTATGATGGTAAAGATGATATAGCCTGTAGCAAGTGTGGTTATCATGGCCGGTATTCTGAGATACACGTTTATGCAGCCATTAACAAGCCCGCAAAGCGCACCGACAAGGACCGCAGCAATAAGTCCGACTATCAGGTTTCCCTGCGACAGGGTAGTCGAAATATAGGCACTCAGTGTAAGGATATATATCTGCGAAAGATCAATCGCACCGTCTCCGCTAGTTACTACAAGCATCTGCGCAAGCCCGAGTAGGAGCGCGAAGGTAGCAAGTTTTGCCGAGGATAAAAATATTTCTGTCGTAAAACGCCCCGAAACAGCCCCAATAAGAATCCAGATGAGCACGGAGCCGAGCACAGGCCAGATAAAGCTGTGCTTATGTGTAAAGGATTTAATCATACTTTGTGCCCTCCCTTTCTCATATCAGAAAACAGTGAAAACGCAAGCACAAGAATAAGGATTAGGCCGGTTACCGCCGTTTGATAATTGGAGCCAACCTTTATGAAGGTTAGCAGCGAGGTAATGAGTGACATTGCAATCGCGCCTGCTGCCACGCCTATCGGTTCGACCTCACCGCCTGACATTTTGCAGCCGCCCAGAATGACAACGGCAATACTCATCATGCAGTAGGCCGCAGCGCTGTTGGCGTCCGCGCCTCCGCAGACGGCCGTGAAAGACATGCCCGCAAGAACGACCATTAGAGCGGAAAGCCCGTAATTTGTCATCTTGGCCGTCAGATATGACCAACCAGAGCGCTCGATAGCTATGGGGTTGTTTCCAATCCCGCGCAGAACCATACCGTATTTTGATTTATAAAGAATATAGAAGGTTGCGGCGGCGGCCGCGACAATAATAACCGCCGGCATTGGGATAAAAACCAGCTTGAATTTATAGACTGCCGAGAGCCAGTGTGGACAGGTGCCCCCCGGTGTCGGGCTGAAAATCAGTGCGGCGCCAAGCCAGATAAACTGCGCTCCGAGCGTAACAACAATCGCCGGTATGTTACGAACGTGGATAAGCGCACCCATCAGTATGTAAGCCGCGACAAACACCAAGAGGCTTATAACACCAACAAGCGGATTCCCAGTGAGTACAACCGCGATAAGCACGTTTACAAGGCCGATTGCGTAGCCATTTCCCATATCAATATCACCCGAAGCGACAATAAACATCTGCCCCAGACTTGCAAATACAAGCGGCAGTGCTGAACCGAGAAGCATACGAATGCTGTTATACGAAAGCACTTTTGGATTAACAAAAGCGTTAATTGCAATCATAAGGATCATCGTGACTATAGGCAGGAACATTCTTGAACCCAGCACAGCCGAAACCACACCGGAGCGTGAGTTTTTATTTGCCTTTTTGGTTCCCGTTTCCTTAAACGATGCCTGGATGATATTCGGGACAGTAATGTCTGCACCCAGAAGCTCCTGTGTAATTGCGCCATCACGCATTACATAGGCTCTGTCGCATATCTCCATCTCAGTATCCTCAGTGCTGTATAGGATAATAGCCTTTCCCGAAGCCTTTGCCTCCTGAAGCAGACCGTATATTTCCTGCTTGGTTTCAATATCAACGCCTGCCGTCGGATCATTCAGAATAATAATATCTGCACCGGAGGCAATACCGCGCGCGATAAGCGCCTTCTGCTGGTTTCCACCGCTAAGCGAGGTTATTTGGCTGTCTACTCCCTCTGCCTTAAATTTCAGCTTGTCGTACCAGTGCTGCGCGAGTTCTGTAGATTTTTGCCTGTCCAAAAAAAGTCCGCGCTGAACCTGCCGGAGATTCGCGATAAGGATATTGTCCTTTATGCTCCACAGCTGAAACACGCCCTCTTTGGCGCGGTCTCCGCTTACATAGGAAACGCTGCCTTTAATTTTGACGCTGTTATGGTGGGAGTTTTTGTTCGCGTCAAAAATAGTGTTCAAAAGGTCAGGCTGTCCGGAGCCTGCCAGACCCGAAATACCTAATATTTCGCCTTTTTTGAGGTTCATGTTTATATTGCTGAGATTCTTTGTATTAAGATTCGACACCTCAACGATACACTCACCGCAGTCATTTTGTTTTGTCTGCGCGTTTTCGCTCTTGTTCTTCATCTCGCCGCCAAGGATTTCAATGAGCTTCTCGCCGCTTATTTCTGCCGGATCACATTCAACACTGATTTTGCCGTTACGTAAAACAATAATACGGTCGCTGACAATATTTATCTCTTCCAGTTTATGAGATATGTAAATGACAGCCACGCCTCTTTCGGTCAGTTCATGCACCACACGGTGAAGTTGACGCGCGCGATCCGTTGAAAGCGCCGATGTAGGTTCGTCCAAAACGAGCACCTTTAGGTGCTCCATCATCAGCGTTTTGCATATCTCGACCACCTGTCGCTCAGCAAGACTAAGCGTGCTGACAGATTTCATGACGTTTATGTTGCTGCCCGGAAAGTAGCGTTCGAGCAAATCATTTGCTTCTTTTTTCTTTATGTTGCGCCAACCCGGCTGTGAAAGCAGGGTGTGTGGCATGTTGAGCAGTGCAAAATTTTCATAGACACTGAGATTTGTGCATAACGAAAGATCTTGATACGCACAGCTGATTCCCGCATCCATAGCCTCTTTTGTGCTGTATTTTACCGTTTCATTTCCCTCAAGCAACACCCGTCCCTCAGTAGGAGGCAAAACGCCTGTGAGAATTTTCATTAATGTAGACTTGCCCGAACCATTCGGTCCGACCAACCCGATTACCTCTCCGGGATAGATTTTTAAATCAACGCCTGACAGCGCCTTGGTTATGCCAAAGTTCTTTGTGATTTCGTGCAGCTCCAAAAATGGTTTTTGACCTGCCTGTCGTTTCATAACTGGATCTCCTTAAACTATTACTGAAGCGCCACCAAACGAATCGGAGAACCGGATCCGTTTCTAAGCTTTATCGGAAGCCCTATGACATAGGTAAACACTGAGATATTCGATAAATTGCAGATGTTTTCGATTATGGGGATGCCACTGCCCAGCAAGGCGTTATGACAAACGGAAGCCTCGGCGCCGAAAGCGTCAAGAGACAGTGCGTCGCAGCCGACGGCAGAAACCTTTTTCCCCGCCAAATACTCCGCCGCCTCTCCGCTGAGTCCGGGCCAGTCGCTCAGGAACTCATGGCTGTCCGGCTGGAGGCGGTATTTTGCGTCCCATCCGAAGTGAATCATAACGATATCGCCTTTTTTAATTTCACCGTTTTCCTGCTCAAAGTTTAAAATTGACTCCAGCGTCAAAAGGCCGCGCGGCTTTACAAAGCCCGCCTCAATTTTCACACCGCGCCCCATTACCGACGATGTTGGCAGAAGATCGACAGGGCATGCCCCCGGGATGAAATGACGCGGCGCGTCAATGTGTGTACCGCAGTGTTCACCGAAGGAAACCATGGATTGAAGCGCGACATCACCGTATTCGTAGGATTCGTAAATTGTTGCGCCAAATCTTGCGTGGGTCGGCCAGACAGGCATTTTTTCTTCCATTGTGTATGAAAGGTCAACAACAGAAGCATTTTTTATCATACGCTCCATAACTTCGATAATTGAATATTCCATCATGATATCCTCCTGTTCCTCACCTTTGAAACAGGCTGCCACCGTCAAAGGGCAGCAGCCTGTTTCTTAAGCGAGTTTTATTACTTATAGAGATTTTCGCGCACCCAATCGCGATCATAGGTCGGGCATGCTATTGCTTCGTCAGCAACATCTGCGAACTGCTTAACATCATCCTTGGTTACAACACCGAAGGGATGCGTCATTACCTTGGGAACGTCCATCTTATTAAGGATGTCCACTGCCACATAAACAGCGCTTGCGCCGTCCCATGGGTTAGAAGATACGGATATGGTGTTGTAGCCTTCGGGAGCCTCATTGGCCCACCACTTGAGGAAGTAGCCGCGGTTATCGCCGCCGATGACCGGAAGGTCTCGTTTTGCGGAAAGGAAAGCCTGAACTGCTGCGTAGGAGTCCCCTCCCTGTGTTACAATACCGTCAACCTTATCCAATGTCGGGAGAACGGAGGCCAGCTCGGACTGAGCCTTGGAGCCTGTCCAATCAGTGTAGATTTCCGCGACGACCTTGATGTCGGGGTAATCCGCAAGAACCTTCTGAACGCCCTCGTGAGCGATAGCGTCGAACTCTGTACCGGCTGTACCGCGGAGCTCGATAATGTTGCCCTTACCGCCGATTGCGTCGCAAACATACTTTGTCAGCTCGCCCATCTGAGCAATGGTGTCAAAGTTAATCTGATAGCAAAGGTCAGCTGTGGAGTCAACTGGTCCGTCGTTTACGATTATGCAGGGGATGCCGGCATCTGATGCTTCCTGAATTGCCTCATTCAGTGCGGTTGCAGAGCCCGGATCAATGATGATCGCGTCAACGCCCTGCATGATGAAGTTCTGAATCTGCTGTACCTGTGTGCTGTTGTTCTGATTGGACTCGGCAAAAATAAGCTCCTTGACTTCCCCGGTTGCAATCAGCTCATCAGCGGCCGCCTGCGCATAGGCTTCCATAGCCTGACGATAGGTGTTGCCGTTATAGGAGTTGCTAAAGCCAATAACGTATTCTGTTTTTGCTGCATCTGTTTCCGATGCCGCTGAAGCGGCGGGCGCGGTGCTCTCTGCTGCAGGCTCGCTGCTCGAGCCGCACGCTGCAAGGCTTGCGATAAGTACAAGTGCCATTGCCAGTGTTAAAAGTCGCTTTTTCATTTAGGGCCTCCTCATAAATGAATATTAATATCTGTCTAGCGGCTTTCAGTCTGCTTCTATTATAAACTGAAAATGCCGTTAAATCCACTCCAAGAATTCTCGAATGTGTTTATTCCTCAAATACTATGACCATCTTTTTCAAATCCTTGACAGGATTGAGCATATTCTCAAAAACCTGCTCAATCTGTTTGAAAGATATGTAATGGCTTACCATTCCGTCCAAAACAAACTGCTTCTGCTCGAATTTTTTAATTGTCGGCTCAAACTGTCCGGAAGACATTCTCGTTCCTATTATCGACAGCTCTCTGCCGTTTATCATCATTTGGGTAATGCCCTCTTTTTCATTGTTGAAGCCCATAGGAACTATTGTCGCACCGTTAGCTGGTATTCCCGGCTGCATAAGCTCTGTCAGTGAGCCGGTGTAGCAAGCCGAATCGATAATTAAATCGGCTCCCGCTCCGTCGGTGATTCGCTGAATCTCTTCCTTTAAATCCTGCGTCCTCGTGTTGACAACATGGTCTGCCCCGTAATTCTTTGCCCTTTCCAGCGAACTTTCGTTTATATCCGCGCATATAACGCGGCAGCCCTTTTGCTTCAAGGTCTGGAGAATGACCGCCCCGATCGTTCCGCTTCCGAGAATCAAAGCGAGCTCATCTCCGCGAACTCCAACTCTGGACGAACAGTGTCCGCCGATTGCAAAAGGCTCTATCAACGCGGCATCAAGAAAGGAAATGCTATGAGGCAGGAGAAACACCTCATGCTCGGATACCGCGAGATACTCACGCCAGCCTCCGTCTATCGCCGAGCCGCGTGCTTTTACCGTTCGGCAAATGTTTCGTCGCCCACTCAGGCATTGGGGACATAATCCGCAAGCAACCACCAAATCAATGACTACGGCATCACCGGGCTTTACCGATTTGACATTTTTACCGACCGCAACAACTACGCCGGCGTTTTCATGCCCCGGAACACGTGGGTAAACTGCGTTCGGATTCTCGCCCAGGAAAAGGTGAAAATCAGAGCCGCAGACACCTGCCGCTTTCATTTTTACTAAAACCTCACCGTCGCCCGGCACCGGAACAGGGACTTCCCTGATTTCGAACTTGCCCGGACCTGTAACAATCGCTTCTTTCATAACTAAACCGCCCTTCGGAAACCGGCGCGGGTACATTGATATTTATATATCAAATATCATATTGATATACAGTGCCGATATTTTTCTATTACAATATCAATATATCACACTTATATATCAGTGTCTATAAACACTACTTACAAATATTTTATCTCGTTTTTATGCCAATAACTAAATATAATCAGCTTAATATAGTAAATTGACCGGTTGCAAAGATTAAAATATAGTTATTGAAAACTCGATTGAGTTATACTATAATATATCAGTCAAGTATATTAATGAATCGCAAAGTATTTATTTGACTCGTTATGTTATTTTATATGATTACATGGAGGGCTTCCCGGTGGCAGCAAAAAAGGAAGTAAGTGAAACTCAGACCGCGGGAGAAAACGTTTACAAATACCTTCGTTCCAGCATTATTGAGCTTCGGATAAAGCCCGGTCAATCCATCAACATGAATGAGCTCGGCGAGTATCTCAAGGTCAGCCGGTCGCCTATTCGGGATGCGCTGATTCAGCTCGGAAAGGATGGATTGGTTGAAACCATCCCCCAAAAGGGAACCGTTGTTTCCAAAATTGATGTCGGCAGAGTTAAGGACGAGCGTTTTATGCGTGCGTGCATAGAAGAGCGGGTAATGGACGAGTTTCTTCGGCTTTATCAGTCGTCTCACATTGAAAGCCTTGGCAATATACTTGAGGCGCAGAAGCAGGCGACCGATGCAAGGGAGTTTTTACGTCTGGACGACGCTTTCCACTCGGTGTTCTTCAACGCCACGAACCATCCCTACTGTCTTGATGCTGTTTTGAATATGTCAAGTCATTATTATCGCATACGCCTGCTGTCTCTGTCTGAATCAGACATCCGTCACCTTTCCCTCGCGCAGCACGAAGAAATACTGAACTTGGTTCTTGAAAAGGATATTTCAAAGATAAAGAGGCTGCTTGAACTGCATATCGTCGAGAAGGTCAATGAAGAAAACATAATGAAGCGGAAGTACCCCGATTTGTTTACGGGCATAGTACTTACGAACCCTCAAAAGCAGAAGATATGGGAAAAGGATTTTTTATCCACCGTTTAAATATTTTTTTGCATATAAATCGAGCACCCAAACCGGAAACTTCCCGTTTGGGTGCTCGATTTTCGTGTGTTTAGCGCTGAACACGGCCGCTACCATCTCCTCCGGCCAGCTTTTTGACTTCTTCCACACAGACCTGATTAAAGTCGCCCTCAATGCTGTGCTTAAGACAGCTCGCGGCAACCGCAAATTCAATTGTCCCCTGAGGAGAGAAACCATTCAGCATGGAATATATCAGCCCGGCACCAAAACTGTCACCTCCGCCTACCCTGTCGACTATATGTATAAGGTAGTTTTTGGAGAAATAGCATTCCTGCCCGTCGTACAGCATGGCGGCCCAATTGTTATCATTTGCTGAAATCGATCCGCGCAGGGTTATGGCAACAGCTTTAAATCCAAATCTGTCCGCCAGTTTTTTTGCCACACTTTTATAGCCCTCGTGGTTAAGCTTGCCGCCGGTAATATCCGTGTCGTCTGCCTTAATGCCGAAAATGTCGCTTGCATCCTCCTCGTTGGATATACACACATCAACATATTTGCACAGCTCGCCCATAACTTCTCCTGCCTTTTCGCGGCTCCAGAGGTTTCTACGGTAATTCAGATCGCAGCTTACCGTGATGCCCTTGGATTTCGCCGCCCTGAGCGCATCAAGGCAAATTTCCGCAACATTGTCTCCAAGCGCGGGTGTGATTCCTGTAAAATGAAACCATGTCACACCCTCAAAAATTTTGTTCCAATTGAAATCCTCCTTCGCCGCCTTGGCAATGGAAGAGCCCGACCTGTCGTATATAACCTTTGAAGGGCGCTGGCTCGCTCCTTTTTCGAGGAAATAGATGCCCACTCTGTCTCCGCCGCGCACAATATTCGATGTATCTACCCCAAAGCTGCGGAGATTGTTGACAGCCGCCTGACCAATCTCATGCTTAGGAAGCTTGGTCACGAACTTCGCGTCAAGACCGAAATTTGCGAGTGAGACAGCAACATTAGCCTCACCTCCGCCGTATGTTGCACCATATTGGGTTGCCTGAACAAATCTGCAATATTCGTTTGGCGCAAGCCTGAGCATAATCTCACCAAAAGTCACTATTTTTCTCATAATGATCTCTCCATTCACTTTTTTTGCACAATATGAACAGCAAAGCCGCCTATCTCGTCCTGTAAATATATAATCATCGGATTTCCAAAGGAATCAAGCTTCAAAGTTGCTTCGTTGAAACGAACGCCCTTTCTTTCAAGATACTTAACGGCGCGAGAGAGATAATTGGTTTTGAATGCGATATGTCCTTTCGTCCCAAGACCGTTTGCCTTCATCACCTCGATTATGGAACCCGCAAAAAGCGAGCTGTTTCCGTCCTTCACCGCCAATCCAAAGAGATCGCCGAAGGCACCGGCAATTCCCGTTGCAGATGACGCGTCATCTGCGTTTATCCCGATGTGAGCTATTTCAAAGCCCAGCATCTGCTCCATTGCCTGCGCGGTCAGCACGGAAATATCGTCAAACCGTCCCTCTTTTATCAGCGATTCACTCACCATCCAGCTTCCGCCGCAGGCAATAACCTTATCAAACGCCAGATACTCGTTCAGATTCTGTGCGTTTATTCCCCCTGTGGGCATAAACTTGACGCCTGTATACGGCGCAGACATCGCTTTTATCATTTTAATGCCGCCTGCTGCTTCCGCGGGGAAGAACTTTACAACCTCCAGCCCAAACTCAATCGCCTGCTCGATATCGCTAGGGTTTGAGCAACCCGGAGTTATGGGAATACCTCTTTCAATACAGTAGCTGACGATTTTCGGATTAAATCCGGGACTGACGATAAATTTCGCGCCGGCTTCAATGGCTTCATCGACCTGCTCTGTTGTCAACACGGTTCCGGCGCCCACCAACATATTTGGGAAAGCTTCCGTTATGGCTTTGATAGAAGCCCTCGCCGCCGCTGTACGGAAGGTTATTTCCGCGCAGGGGATGCCGCCTTTGCATAGCGCCGCAGCAAGAGGAACCGCGTCTTTCGGATCATCCAGCTTAATTACCGGAACAATGCCTATTTCTCTGATTTGTTTCAGTATATCATTCATTTTCCCGCTCCATAGTTTCATAATGTGAAACGCCATACCGCATGACGATACTCCACTTATTATTATACGTTGTAATTCAAAATCGTCAATACTTTTTTGATGACATTTTAATAATACTTGTCTGCTTTTCCTGAATTTTAATAATTCTTTTCTGTTGATGAAATTTATGCTATTATTAAGGCAAGCATTGTGGCAGCTGCCGATGTCATGGCAATACCGAAGCAGGAGGCAAACATGGAGCAGGGAAATGTCCAGTCAATCGAACGCGCTTTTTCCATAATGGAAACTCTATCAAAATCGCCGGATGGTCTTCCTCTAATTTCGATAAGTGAGGCAGCCGGTCTTCATAAAAGCACAGTCCACAGGATTCTTGCCTCGCTTTCTTCGCTGGGCTATGTCGAAAGAGCCGGAGCCACCGGAAACTACAAGCTTTCGCTGAAAATGTTCGAGGTTTCAAGCCGGATTGTCAATGGTCTTGATATATATTCTGCGGCAAAGCCCTGCCTTGACGAACTCAGCCGCCTTACGGATGAAGCTGTTCACCTCGTGGTTCGCGACGGCGACGAAATCATCTATGTCTACAAGGTCGATTTCAGCAGCGGTGGGGTCCGTATGTCGTCTCGTATCGGGCTGCGCGCTCCGATGTACTGCACGGCAGTCGGCAAATGCATACTGGCACATTTGCCTGAGAGCGAGCTTTGCGATATATGGGAAAGAAGCAAAATCATAGCGCTCACGGAAAACACTATTATAACTATGGACGAGCTGAAAAAGGAGCTAGCGGATATAAGAAATTCCGGACACGCTTTTGATAACGAAGAAAACGAGCGCGGCGTCAAATGTATTGCTGCTCCTGTGTTTGATTATTCCGGAAGCATTGCCGGCGCGTTCAGCGTTTCTATTCCGACATCACGTATAAATGACCGAAAAATCGAAGAATTCATTCCTCATATACACAGTACAATGGATAAGATATCGAGGGATATGGGATATCGTCCAGTTGATAAGCGATAAAAAAATTGGTACGTTGCATTTTTTACATTTCACATTCTGAGACTCAGCTTTTCTCAAAGTTCCGTCCTGTTTGCAAAGAATATGAGCTTAAATCCAAGCTTTCTATGTATGAAGAATCGGCATTTCTTTTGCCAGAGCTACCGATATGCAATTATTATTATTAATTTCGAATTCGATATTAAGGAAGAATCGTAATAATTATTACGAATCAAGTTTTTATATAGTTTTCTCTGCTATACTCAGGCTGCATTATGCATTGACGACTGCGCCCCGCCAGTTCTTATTGGCGGGGCGGTTTTATAGTTAAGTGTTACTGTTTATTATTATAAAATATAATCGCTTAATCCTGTAAATTATCATAGCTTTTCTCCATATCTGGATGTCTGATTGTGGGAGAAGTTTCTTTCAATGGCGGAGCAGGCTTAGGCAGAGAATGAACTTTACAGTAATTCTTTGCAAGCATGGAAATCATACGCTTGATGTTCCCCGTACCGTTGATACCCCAGTATCTCGTCACTTCAAACCAATCCCCAATGTCTTTATATGCGAATTTAGGCAGTTTTTTCTTCAGCATGTTATTAATGTCGTCGAAGTTGGTTTCTCCGCTGACATTGGAAAAGCCCGAGGACATTTTTTGGGCCCTGGGCCCATTGAAAAATTTGTAGGCGTCATAGATACCCATTTTTGTCAGGCTCATCAGCTCGAAACTGCCGCCAAGAAGAGATGCTACGGTAGCACCTGCATTTTCGCTTAAATACCCGCACAGAATTCAATTACATCATCGTCCGTCGTGACCTGTGAATAGAGCTCTCTCGCCTTCTGCAGTTGTGAAGACAGATCGGTTTCCTGTTCAGCATAGCTCAGAACAAAAGATTCCGGATCTCTTTCATAGCTTAATATAGACAACCAGCTATCTATATGTAATATCGCCTACACAAACCTTATCCGGAGTTCCTGTTCTAAAGTTTTGCTTTAGTAGGTTTGGGCTGAATTGTCCGGTCTGCGCTCAGGCCCGCTGCATTTTCCTGTAGCCAAAGGTTCTTCGGCTCTCTGAAAACAGCGCTTATGTCTTCATAACCTACAGCTTTTCTTGCCAGCAGGTTTTCTACCGGCATTTCTGTCCGTCTCGCCATCTGTAATAATTGGATTCCTTTATCTTCAAAATGGTAATCGGCCAACCTCGTTTATTCCGTTGGTCTTTTTTCTATACACATAATCTAACAGTTGTTTTATTAAACTCTCTAAAAAACACTTGACTTCCCTTGGAAGGTTTTTAAGATTTTTACCTTTTCCTTCTCGTCCTTCAGCTCTTTTTCTCTCTTTTTCAGTTCCTGCTCGAGCTTCTTCATTTTTTGCGACATATCCAGACTTACGCCTACGCTTTTTTGCTGTTCTTTAAATTCCGAATAGTTTGTCAGCCCATTTGCTCTTCGGTGATCCCTGCCCCACCGGCACACCGTGTTCGTGTCGATTCGTAATTCCTCGGCAACGCCGGTTGCTGACTTGCCACTCCGTAGAATATCCTCCGCTGTCTGCGTCCTCATTTCTTCGGAATATTTGCTGTTATTACTTGCCATGGTTTCTTCCTACCTTTCCTACCCATATGATGATATCAAAATCCACTATCAGTTTTCCGCCGCACTCCAGGTCTGACACGCTCAAGATTCGTCATACACGAACAATAGTTCTACATTTGGGAACACTTTTGTTGAATTCCCCTTTGCCGGATGCTATAATTTCATCAGACTTAGATGATTATACCAAGCTGGAGGTGAACGCCAACGGACAAGAAAACAAAAGAGACCCCGCATGTGACTTCGGTTGAGCGGGCGTTTCTCCTTGTGGAGGAGCTTGCGCGGGAACCGCGTGAATACACGCTTACAGAGCTTTCAAAAGCCCTCGGCTGGCCCAAAAGCACGGTTCACGGTCTGCTTTCCACTTTGGTACAGTATCGCTACGCCGAGCAGTCAGAGGAGACGGGGCACTATAAGCTGGGCATACATTTTTTTGAACTGGGCGTCCGCGTCGGCAGGATGTGGGATATTCGCTCAATTGCAATGCCGCATATGCAGCGGCTCAATAATACTTTCGGCGAAATGGTGCAGCTTGGCACCGAGGATCGCGGCCAAGTGCTGTATCTTGAAAAGCTCGATTCCTTACACCTTATCCGAATTGTCTCAGAAATCGGCGGCAGGCTGCCCATCCACTGTACGGGGCTGGGAAAAGCCATTCTTGCCAATATGCCGGAGCCGAAATTCAAACAAATTGTTCGGGATCGCGGTCTAAAGGGCTTCACTTCAAATACTATAACGACGCTGCCGGAGCTGACCAAGGAGCTTGCCCATATACGTGAGCGTGGCTATGCCATTGACGACGGCGAGATTATGGAGGGGCTGCGCTGTATTGCCGCCCCGATATTCGATGGCAGGGGGCAGGTCAGGTATGCCATCAGCGTTTCGGGCATGATGGCCAACATGGAGGGCAGTCAGCTCAATCATATGAAAAAGAGCATTGTTGCCGCAGCGGAAGCAATCTCAAAGGATATTGCCAAAATAAGCATTTAACGGCGGCTTCGCCGAAATACCAATAAAGGAGTGCTGACAATGAGCGCAAGACCGGAAATCGCAAAATCTGTTAAAACCGGAGACTTTAATACAAATTATCACGATGTGGGAGAAGGTTTCCCGCTTATGCTGCTGCACGGCTCCGGGCCGGGCGTGTCGGCTTGGGCGAACTGGAACAAGCTTTTTCCTCTTCTTTCCCCGAATCATCGTATTATCGCCCCCGACCTTGTAGGCTTCGGTTACACCGACAGACCCGAGGACATGGTTTTCAATATGGACGCGTGGATAAAGCAGGCGGTCGATTTGCTTGACGCGCTTGGAATCACGCAGACGGATATCGTCGGCAATTCCTTTGGCGGTGCGCTGGCGCTGGCGCTGGCCGTTAAATTTCCCAAGCGCATACGCAAAATTGTTCTGATGGGCAGCATGGGTGTGACCTTCCCTCTCAGCTTCGGCCTTGACAGGGTCTGGGGCTACACCCCGTCCCTGACAAACATGCAGGAGCTAATTGGCATCTTTGCCTACAACCGCGCAATGATGCCGCCGGAGCTCGCGCAGGCGCGCTACGATGGAAGCATCCAACCCGGCTTTCAGGAGAGCTTTTCCTCCATGTTCCCCGCACCGCGTCAGGCAGGCGTAGAGGCTATGGCACAGTATGAAATATATCTCAGAGAAATCCGTCACCAAACGCTGATTGTCCACGGACGCGAGGATAGGGTTATCCCACTTGAAACCTCGATGAAGCTCATACAGCTCATCGAAAACGCCCAGCTCCACGTCTTCGGCAAATGCGGTCACTGGACGCAGATTGAGCGCACAGAGGAGTTTGCGGCACTGGTACACAGCTTCCTCATGCTTGACCCGCCCTATACAAAGAATTAGGGCATTGCGTATGGACAAATCCGAAATCAACACCGCTGCGCAGCAGCTCTATTCCGCCCAGCAGACGCGGATACCGATTTTCCCCTTGACTTATACGAATCCCGATATCACGGTTGCCGAGGCCTATGCGATACAGCTGGAGAACATTGAAAGGCGCCTCAAAGCCGGTGATGTTATTTCCGGCAAGAAAATCGGCCTGACCTCCCCCGGAATCCAGAAACAGCTCGGCGTAAGCGAGCCGGACTACGGACACCTGTTTGCCTCCATGTCTTATGCGCGTGAGATTCCGGCAAACACTCTACTTCAGCCAAAGATTGAGGCCGAAATCGCCTTCGTTCTGAAAGAGGATTTGACGGGAGGAAATGTTACGGCGGCTGATGTCCGCCGTGCAACAAGCTACATCGTCGCGGCCTTTGAAATTGTTGACAGCCGCATTGCCGACTGGCGCATCAAGCTTCCGGACACCGTTGCGGACAACGCTTCATCCGGCTGCTATGTTCTGGGAAAAGAGCACATCCCCGTCGGCGAGCTTGATCTTGGCAAAATCACGATGCGGATGATAAAAAACGGCGGGGAGCCGGTTGGCGGTGGCGAAGGCTCCGCCGTGATGGGAGATCCTTGTGTCTCCGTGGCTTGGCTGGCAAACTGCCTGTACCGCTACGGCGTAAGCCTCAAGAAGGATGAGGTCATTCTCTCCGGCGCGTTTTCCGCCGCGCATATTGCGGTCAAGGGCGATGTTTTCCGTGCGGACTTCTCGGTTCTGGGCAGCGTCGAAGCTTTCTTTATATAACACTTAATAGCCGCTGAGGCTATCTTACGAACATATTAATTCAGGAGAAAAGCTTCCCGTACAGTCTTTTTTGAAAAGGATACGCGGGAGGGTGTGGTAGTCATACGCTTTTTTAGAAAGGACGAGATTTATGGATAAGCTCAAGGTTGCCGTCATCGGTCCCGGCAACATCGGCAGCGATCTAATGTATAAGATAAAGCGCAGCAAATATCTCGAAATGTCGCTGATGGCAGGTATAGTTGAATCCGAAGGGCTGCGCCGCGCCGCGGCGGAGGGCATACCCGTTTCCATTGAGGGCGTGAAGGCTGTTTGCGAAAGGTCTGATATTAAGCTTGCGTTCGACGCCACAAGCGCCTCGGCGCATATGAAAAACGCCCCGCTTCTTGCGGCGGCAGGTATAATCGCTGTTGACCTCACACCGGCGGCAATCGGCCCCTACTGTGTGCCGGCAGTAAATCTCGACCGGCTCAGCACAGCGCCGAACATCAATATGGTCACCTGCGGCGGGCAGGCCACAATACCGATTGTCCACGCCATTGACCGCGTTGCGGGGGCAGCCTATGCCGAAATCGTCGCGGCGATTTCCTCGAAAAGTGCGGGGCCGGGCACACGGGCTAACATGGATGAGTTTACGGAAACGACAAGCAAGGCCATTGAGGTCGTGGGCGGGGCTGATAAGGGTAAGGCCATCATCGTGCTCAATCCCGCCGATCCTCCGATTCTCATGACCGACACGGTCATTGTCCGTGTAAAGCACCCCGAGGTTGGCTTTGAGGCCATACGTAATTCCATTCTTCAGATGGCGGAGCAGGTTCAGGGCTATGTCCCTGGTTACCGTCTGCGTGTACCTCCGCAGATGGAAGGCGACAAGGTTACGGTAATCGTTCAGGTCGAAGGACAGGGCGACTTTTTGCCCAAATATTCCGGCAATCTGGATATCATGAATGCGGCTGCCGTTGCGGCGGCTGAAAAAATTGCCCGTCGGCTATTGGAGGGAGGTGCGTTGCAATGAGTACTCAGCACGAAATCACATTTGTTGATACAACTCTGCGTGACGGCAGTCACGCTGTTCGGCACAGCTTTACGGTTCCGCAGGTTCGTGAAATTGCATCCCGGCTCGACAAATGCGGCGTTCCCATTATCGAGGTGTCCCACGGAGACGGGCTGGGCGGTTCGAGCTTCACCTACGGCTTTTCAAAAACGGATCCGTTTGAGCTCATCGCGGCGGCGGCGGAAGAAATTAAAAACGGTAAGCTTGCGGTGCTACTTCTGCCCGGCATAGGTACCATTGAGGATCTAAAGCGTGCCAAGGACTGTGGGGCGCAGGTCGTCCGTGTCGCGACGCATGCGACGGAGGCGGATGTGAGTGCCGAGCATATCGGCGCCGCGAAATCCATGGGCATGATGGCAGTCGGATTTCTGATGATGGCACATATGCTCGATGCCGAGGGACTGGCACAGCAGGCAAAAAAAATGGAGTCCTACGGCGCTGACTATATCAATCTTGCCGATTCCGCAGGAGCCCTCCTTCCTGAGCAGGTTCGGGAGCGCATTGAGGCCGTACGCGCCGCTGTGAGTATTCCGGTCGGCTTCCATGCTCACAACAACCTTGGTCTTGCGGTTGCCAATACGCTTGCCGCGATTGACGGGGGCGTAAGCTATGTCGACGGCACTCTGCGCGGACTGGGCGCGGGCGCGGGCAACACGCAGCTCGAAGTGCTTGCCGGCGTACTCAATCGTAAGGGCATTGCAACTGGACTGGATTTTTACGGACTGATTGACGCCGCCGAACAGGCGGTAGCGCCGCTGATGTTCCGTCCGCAGGTGATTGACGGCGGGTCTCTGATGCTCGGGTATGCGGGTGTTTACTCCAGCTTTTTGCTGCACGTCTATGCCGCTGCCGAAAAATATCATCTGGAGTCGCGCGACATTCTGGTAGAGGTCGGCAGGCGCAAAATGGTTGGTGGGCAGGAGGATCTCATCCTTGACGTTGCGTATGAGCTAAGCCATGAAAAACAGGTCTGAAACCTATCGTATCAGTCTGCCGGACGGCACGTGCTTTCCCTGCCTTTTCGACGAAAGCGTTCTGGAAGCGATGGGTCGTTTCGGACGTGGGCCTATCATCAGCGGCTGCTTCGGCGGAGGTTGCGGTGTCTGCGCGATGCGGGTCGTCTCCGGCGAATATGTCAGTTTTAAGCCGATGAGCCGCGCGCATGTAAGCGCCGGACAGGAGCAGCAGGGGCTTGCGCTTCTGTGCTGCATCAAACCACTCAGTGATCTAACCCTCGGTTTCGCGGGGGAGAAACAAATAACAAACACTTATTAGGAGGAACTGATATGGCAATGAATCAAACCTTACGCCCCGGTCTCATCCAGCTTCGCGTTCTGGATTTGGACAAAACCCTTGATTTCTATAAGAATGTTCTCGGGCTGGACGAGGTGTGCAGAACGGCTGATGGCCGCGTGTGTCTAAAGACCTACGATGAATTCGATCATCACTCCGTGACTCTGCGTCTTGCAGACGAAGCTGGGCTGGACTTTGTTTCTTTCAAGGTCGCGTCCTCAGCGGAACTTGAAAACATGGTCAAGGCAACGGAGGCCTTCGGCTACAAGGTGTCCGAGGTTCCCGCTGGCGAGCAGCCCGGCTATGGCAAGCGCTATCGCTTTACGATTAGCACCGGACACATTTTCGAGCTTTACTGCGAAGTCGCGCTGGCCGCCAAGGGTCCCGGCCTCCGCAACCCTGATATCTGGAATGAGCCTCCCCGTGGCATGGGCGTAATTCGCCTCGACCACTTCCTGCTCTACGGCCCGAACATTGCAGAGGCCGAGCGCTACTGCACAGAGGTCATGCACATGTTTGTTCCTGAGGTCTGCAATCTTCCCGACGGTAACCGCCTCGCCACCTGGATTACCAGCTCGAACAAGCCCCATGATCTGGCTTTTGTCGAATATCCGAAGCCCGGAAAAATCCACCACGTTGGCTTCCTGCTTCAGGATTGGGATCATGTCGGAAAGGCGGCTGACCTTATCGCCATCAATCGTCTTAAAAAGGATGTCGGCCCCACCCGCCACGCCATTACCCGCGGACAAACCATCTATTTCTGGGAGCCGTCCGGCAACCGCATCGAGGTCTATGCGGGCGGCTATACGGCCTATCCCGACAACCCCCAGCGCGTCTGGGATTCCGATCAACTCGGTCGCGGACTGTTCTACTATGAGGGCGTCGTTATCCCCAGCTTCCTTGAGATAGTTACTTAATCCTCATCTCCTTAAATTTCTTGTCCCGAAAACCGCACCGCTCCAAAGCAAAAGAAGGAACTAAACGGTTCCTTCACAGCTTACAGACAAAAAGTGTCCCGTGGGTAGCATGGGACACTTTTTGTACATATTATCGAAATAAATATGACCAAAAGCCGCGAAATACATAATGCATTTTAAGAAATAATTAACTTCATTAGAGTCCCGACCATTTTTGCGGCCCGAGCGCGGGCGACGCTCGACTGCGGGTCGAAGCTGCCGTCGGTATTACCTGAAATGATGCTGTTATTCACAGCCCATTGGATGGGTGCCTGTGCCCAGCTTGAAATGCTGCCGTACGCTAATAAAGCAAGCATTATGAGTATTGAAACTTCGAAAGAAGTAAAAGAAAGTAATGATTATATGATACAAATGCTTGGAGCGATGGATGAGATCACTGAGACATCTGAGAAAATAAATAGAATAATAAAAGCAA
Source organism: Oscillospiraceae bacterium (assembly GCA_018053145.1). Classification (GTDB taxonomy): domain Bacteria; phylum Bacillota; class Clostridia; order Oscillospirales; family Oscillospiraceae; genus UBA2658. Next base: position 41,226 of record JAGPMA010000015.1, read on the forward strand.
TTGACGACATAGCGTTCCAAACTAATATTCTTTCTCTTAATGCGGCTGTTGAAGCTGCCCGTGCTGGTGCATCAGGCAAAGTTTTGCAGTTGTTGCAAGTGAGGTTCGCAATCTGGCTCAACGTTCTGCTGAAGCAGCAAAGAATACTACTGAGCTTATAGAGAACATAGTAGTGGCTATTAACAATGGCAAAACGATCGCATATGCCACAGCAAAATCCCTTCAACTTGTTGATGAAAAAACGAGATTCGTTTGTGATGAGATTATAAAAATCGCTGAGGCTTCAACAAATCAAGCTTACGTAACGGAGCAAGTCCTGGTAGGTATTGAACAGGTCTCAACCGTTACACAGACAAACTCAGCAACAGCAGAAGAGAGTGCGGCCGCGGCAGAAGAACTTGCTGCTCAAGCAGCACTTCTATCTGATATGACCCATCAATACGAGCTTTTCGATATAAATTAATAGCCTAATATTATTTTGGAACATCCCCGAGAAGAGGTGCCCTGAACACGAAAAACTAAACAAATAGGAATATTGTTCACGAAATGATATGAGGTGTCCCCCCCAAAGAGGTCCAGTCTTAATGAAAAATATTCGGCTTTCAAACGGCCTCAGCCTTTGATTTCAGGTCAAATTCGGCCGGAGTAGGGTAAGCCTCGCCATTATATAATACCATTTTGAAACCTTGCTGCGTCTCCAAGTCTACAGTAAAATGCCAGTTGCATTTGAAAACTCCCTCTCATACACAGTGATGT
>JAGPMA010000016.1 GCA_018053145.1 Oscillospiraceae bacterium
AGAGATTTCATATAATGAAACTCCTCCTTTAAGTAGTACCCCTTGAATAAGGGGCCTGATTTATGTACAACGCTTGATGATCTGGATATCCAAGGCCAACCATCAAACGGAAGTACCATGACAAGGAACAATGTGTACAAATACACCTTTTACAGTCGTTATGTTAACACAAGTTTAAAAGGGGGTCAATAATTCTGGGCGCGATGTCACATAACTGTAACATAATACAGTTCGACTTGTAAGAGGTCTTGTCAGCCCGGCAAACAATAGCTGTTACTATTATATAATGTGTAAACAGACTTTTCGGGAAAAGCTTTTAAAGTAATTCTGGAAATGACTTACATAGAAATATGTAGAAGACTGAGCCTTTTTTGACAACAAATATTCCGCTAAACACCGTCATTAGTCTTAAAACTCAGGCGTGACGATTGCTCATATTTACAAAAAGTAAAACCTGCAAATCATTGAAAACACAAGAACACCAAAAAAGTCCGAATCTTTTAAAGATTCGGACTTTTTTGGTGCGCTAAAAAACACAGGGGTTTGTTGCTTTGGTACGCCCTGAGGGATTCGAACCCCCGACCTTCTGGTCCGTAGCCAGACGCTCTATCCAGCTGAGCTAAGGGCGCATACACGCGCAGCGCTTGAGTATAATACCACAAGCCCCAACGAAATGCAAGCCCTTTTCTGAAAAAACGAAGGTTTTACTCAGCTGTGTATGATTGCTACTACATGTTGAGAGCGCTGCCAATATTCTCCACAATATCTCCGACGGTTCTGAGAGTTTTGCCCATTTTGCTCTTCTGCCTGTAGCTTTTTCTGTTGACAGTGGAGACTGTCATGCCTATAGCTGACCCTACGACCATTCCGATTCCGACACCTTTTGCAAAGTTTCTTGCATTCATAATAATACCTCCCGCGCGCTTATGCGCAAAATTAGTTGATTCTTCCCCTGTTGTTAAGCTGCTTATACTCGAAAGCGGATTAACATTGTTGGAGAAACAAGACAAGGCGCCTCGATTGATAAAACCAAAGCGTTTGCCTTCGTACTGCGAAAATAGTATGTGCAAATTGTAAATTTATATGAATTGGTTTGCACATGCATGAGAAAATATGTTACAATACAAGTTGTTTGCTATATGCGCATTCTCACAAAGGCGCGGTGCGAAAAAAGCATTATTTGAGCGATAAGCCCTTCCAATAAAACCGAAAGGAATTTCGTAATGACAGTTAATATCCTCGCAGTCGGAGATGTCTGCGGTAAAACGGGAATTGATTTTCTGAATAAAAACCTTTCCTCAATAAAAAAAACTTATAACATCGCATTTACGGTGATAAACGGCGAAAACGCAAATGTCGTTGGTATTACTCCTGCGCAGGCGGAGAACATTTTCTCTGCCGGTGCGGATGTTATTACACTGGGAAATCACACGTGGACGCGATATGAGATTAAAGAATATTTGGACGCGAACAAGCGTATTCTGAGACCCGCAAATTTTGCGCTTTGCTGTCCGGGCATGGGTCACGGGGTTTTTAAAACGCCTTTTGGTGACGTTGCGGTTATTAACCTTATGGGGCGATTTACGCTCGATTCAAATACGGACAATCCCTTTTTTGTCGCAGACGAAATTTTATCCTCCATTACAACAAAAATTATTCTCGTTGATATGCACGCTGAGGCAACAAGCGAAAAAGCCGCTATGGGCTTTTTTCTTGACGGCAGAGTTTCGGCTGTATGGGGAACGCATACTCATGTTCAGACTTCAGACGGCGGAGTTTTGCCAAATGGAAGCGGCTTTATAACTGACCTTGGGATGACAGGCCCGGCAATTTCTGTTCTGGGCATTGACCCAAACCAAAGCATCGGCAAGTTTTTGGGCGAGCCACCCAGACGTTACGAGGCGGCTGAAGGTGCGGGTAAAATGGAAGGCGCAGTGTTTACAATCGATACCGAAACGGGCAAATGCTTAAAAGCGGAAGCGCTTAGGATAATGTGATTCAGCGCAGATGCGCGAAGTTTCACATAGTGTGAGGTTCCGCTGAGATATTTGAGCGTGCGTAAAGCGAAGGGAGCTTACAATGAAAGAAATAAAGCTGCTCCATGCCGCAGACCTGCATCTGGACTCCGCCTTTGAAGCGCTTTCGCCCGAAGCGGCGGAGAAAAGACGGCAAGGTCAGAGAGAACTTCTGTTCAGTATTGAAGAAATTGCTGAGAAACGCGGAGTTTCAGCTGTTCTTCTTAGCGGAGATGTTTTTGAAAGTAACAGCATAAGGAGTGAAACACAGCGCGACTTTAACAGCGCGCTGGGCGCATTGTCATGCCCTGTTTTGATTTCACCCGGCAACCACGACCCGTATTCCGCACGTTCTGTGTGGGAAACGATGCGTCTGCCGGAAAACGTATATGTATTTAAAAACGCGGAGTTAGAACCGGTCGAATTTTTAGGAGTTCGGGCACTGTTCTGGGGTGCGGGCTTCCAAAATACCTTCAGCAAACCGCTTCTGCGCGGGTTCGTGCCGCCCGAAAAGAACATAGAGAAGCCTAACATAATGATAATCCATGGTGATCTCAGCACAGGGGCTGCCGACTATAACCCCATCAGCCGCGAAGACCTTATAAAAAGCGGAATGGACTATGTCGCGCTGGGGCATATCCACGCACGCAGTCCGCTTCAAAAAGCGGGCGAAACAGCCTTTGCATATCCCGGCTGTACAGAGGGCCGCGGTTATGACGAAACCGGAGAAAAGGGCGTTTTAATTATCACGATTTCGGAAAACGGTGTCAGCTCAGAATTCATACCGCTTGGTGGAGTGCGCTACGAGATAATTAATGTAAATATCGGCGGTAAAGATGTGGTTCAGGCTATCGAAAGCACCGTTTCGGGCCTTTCACAGAACGATTGCTGCCGTATTATCCTTTCGGGCGAGTGCGGCGAGCTGCCCGATGTAAACTCCTTGAGAAAGGTTTTCGAGGGGCGCTTCCGTGAGCTTCAGCTCAGGGACGAAACCACGCTAAAGCGTGACGTTTGGACGCAAAAAGGGCAGAATACACTAAGCGGAGTATACCTTGACAGACTATATATAATGTATAATGCCGCAAGCAACGTAGAGGAACGAGAAAAAATCGAGCTTGCCGCGAGATACGGCTTGTCCGCGATAGAAAACGGAGGCGACTTGATTTGATTATAAGAAAAATGACAGCCTCCTTTGGTATGCTTAAAAACGATTCGCTTGAGCTGGGCGAAGGCCTTAACATCGTCTATGCTCCAAACGAGAGTGGAAAGTCTACATGGTGCGGATTTATTAAGGCTATGCTTTTCGGAATTGAAAGTAATGCCCGCGAAAAGGGCGGGGTTAAGCCGGATAAGGTAAGATTTGCGCCTTGGAGCGGAGCTCCAATGGCTGGCTCAATGGATATTGAACATGAGGGTAAACTTCTCACGCTTTCCCGCCAGGGAAAAGAAAGCACACCTATGCGTGACTTTTCGGCGAGCTTTACGGGTACTTCAAATGCTGTAAGGAGTATCGACCAAATGGCTGTAGGTGAAACATTGTTGGGAGTTTCCAAGGATGTTTTTGAGCGAACCGCATTTATCGGACAGGGGAAAATGACCGTCGGCGGAAGCCCCGAACTTGAAAAACGCGTTTCGGCAATTGTTCAGACTGGCGAGGAAAAGTCCTCTGTATCGGAAGCGGAGGAGCGCCTGAAGGCTGCAATCCGGAAACGCCGCTACAACAAGAGCGGACGGCTTTCGGACATAGAGAGGGAAATTCAGGAGATACGCGATAACCTTTCCGAAAACGCACGAGAGTCGCAAAAGGGCGAGGAGCTTAAGAAAGCAAAAAGAGAAGCACTCAAGCGAAGAGACGATTTGTATGACAAGGTTGCCGACGTCCGTAAAATAACCAGACGCGAAACACTCGACAAGCTCTCGAGCTCGCGTAATATGGTGAAAAAGCAGGAAACGGAATACGCCGAAGTCGGACAGAAGCTGGATATCGTTTTTAGAAGGCTTGACACGGGCGTTTTTGGCAGAGAAGAGCCAAGTAAATGCAAGCAAAAATTCACCATTGATAAAAAGAAACTTGACTGCATTGAAAAAGACGCAAAGCACCATGGGTCGGTTGCGCTGAATTTGGTAATATTATTTGTTATACTATTAATCGGAGTTGCCGCAGCTTTTTTGACATATTATATTCCGGCCTCGGTCTTGGGTGGGGTTGCCATTATTCAAGCGGTAAGGGTGTTCTTAATCGAAAGAACACATAAAAGGTCGGAAGACGAAAAAAGAGCTGTTCTCGGAGAATACAGATGCCTGACTGTCGAGGGCATGGAGCAGGTACTCTCAGAGCACATCAGACTGTTTGAGGAATGTGCGGGGCTAATTAAAGAACGCCAGGAAACCGAAGGAAAACTTAAGAAAGCAAACGGAATTCGCACGGAGCTTGAGGCCGCACTGTTAAAGGACCTTGATTTTACCGAGGGCGGAAGTGAGGCAGCGCAGTTTACAAAGCTGCTTGAAGACGCTGAAAACGCATTGCGCACTGTCCGTGAGGAGAGCGCAGCCTGGGAAGGCCGTCAGAGCGCCCTAAAGGACCCCGAGGAGCAGAAAGCAAAGCTTGCGGAGCTATTGGCTGAGCAGGAGAAGCTGACAAAGGAGTATAATGCGCTTGTGTTGGCGCTAGATACATTAAAGGACGCGGGAGAGGAAATCTCCCATCGAATAACTCCGCGGCTTAGCACGAGGACGGCGGAAATTTTTTCAAAGCTTACAGCCGCCCGTTATGACTCTATCCTTCTTGACAGAGAGCTGAAAGCGGCGGTACGGCCGGAAGGAGATTCCATTCCCAGAGACACGGCGCTTTTGAGCACCGGTACGGTTGACCAGCTTTATCTGGCTGTCAGACTGGCAATCTGCGAGCTTGCGCTCCCGACGGATAAAGCGTGTCCCATAATCTTGGATGATGCGCTGGTGAATTTTGATGATGAGCGTTGCGAGAAAGCGCTTAAGCTTTTACGCGAATTGTCAAGCGACCGTCAAATAGTGCTTTTCACCTGTCACAGACGTGAGGCGGAGCTAATGAAGAGCGCTTCCAATGTGCGTGTAATTGAAATGTAGTCGTTTCAAATAAAAACAGCGAAAGGAAGCCGAATGAATACATTTGGAGAAAACTTAAAGTTAACCATATTCGGCGAATCACACGGCGAGGCTATTGGAATGGTGTTGGACGGGTTTCCGGCGGGCGAGAGTATCGACCTTGACGGTATTAAGGCTGAGCTTGAACGTAGAGCACCGGGAACGTCGGAACTTAGTACACCTAGAGTTGAGGCTGATGAGCCGGTCTTTCTAAGCGGCTTGTTCAACGGTAAAAGCACAGGTGCACCACTTTGTGCGATAATTAAAAACACGAATACTAAGTCAACGGATTACCATCCGGAAAAGCCGCGACCAGGACACGCAGATCTGACAGCTCAGATTAAGTACAACGGTTTTTCTGATTTTCGAGGGGGCGGACCCTTTAGCGGAAGACTGACGGCTGCAATGGTAATTGCAGGCGCAATATGTAAGCAGGCACTGGAGAAAAAGAACATTTCCACCCAAGCTTATATTGTCCGTGTCGGCACAGCCGAAAGAACAAAGCCCGACTTTGATTTTGAAATGCGTAAGGAAATACTGGACGCTCGTGCGAGCGGCGACAGCATCGGAGGAGTTATCGAGTGTACTGTATCGGGGCTTTCTGCCGGCTTGGGCGGGCTTATGTTTGGCGGAATGGAAAGCAGAGTGGCTTCGGCACTGTTTGCGATTCCGGGCGTTAAGGGTGTTGAATTCGGTTTGGGTTTTGATATTGCAAAATTACGAGGTTCGGAAGCAAATGACCCGATTAGGCTGGAGGACGGCAGAATTTTTACCGAAACAAACAATTCGGGCGGAATTAACGGCGGCATTACTAATGGCATGCCCCTTGTCGTGCGCTGTGCCTTTCGGCCAACACCGTCTATCAGCCGCGAACAGAAAACTGTTGACCTATTAAAACAGGAGAATACGACTTTACGCGTTGTCGGAAGGCATGATCCGTGTATTGTTCCACGAGCCGTACCTGTTGTGGAGAGCATGGTGGCATTCTGTTTAATGGACGCATTTTGTTCTGAACAGGAATAAGCGTCCGTTAATAGAACACTTTACATACTACTTGACAATTAATAATCGATGATAAAAAAAACACGGCCGAGCCGTGAGAAAAGAGAGCAGACAATGGACGAAAAAGAAAAAGAAGTTTTAAAAGAAGAATCAGGCGATAGTATTTCGGCGGAAGCAGCTGTTGAAGTCGTTGAAGCAACCGAAGAGAAAGCTGAAGTAAGTGACGAAAGTTGTGCTAAAATTAATGAAGAAAGCTCAAGCGAAGAGGCTTCTAAAGCTGTCGCCGGAGCGGCTGAAGCCAAGAAAAAGCTGCACAAAGCACTTGTTAGAGTCGGAGTCGCTTTCTTGGCGGCGCTGCTTCTCCTCGCCGTGACAAAGCTTTCTGTCGTTGACCTGATTAAGGGCGCAAAAGAATCCGATTCCGTTCAGGATGAGGAAGTCGGCACCTTTGTAAAACGCGATGTTTTTGCAATTCTCGGTTTTTTCGATGCGGAAGCAGCAGCAGATTCTGAAACCACTGCCACTGATGCAACAACAGATTCATCAACCACCGAGAGCCTTACTCCCGCGGACTCAACTTCTGGCGAATACGCTCTTGTTCCTATGGGCGGCAAGTTTGTAACGGTTCACTTTACAAAGCGCTATCTTGATTCTGCCTATGCAATTGAAGCGCAAACCTACAGCTACATTAACGGAAGCGCCAGTGCGCTTGACAGTTATGTTCCGATAGAAGGCACGACAAAAACGATTTCAGAGGACTTGTCCACGCAGATGTATGACTGGTTTGCACTTAATAAGGATTGGATGGTTCAGGCAGGGGTTATCTCCGACTCGGACGATAATGCAACCTACCTGTCCGATGTGATTTTGGAGGTTGACACCGTTAAGGGCTTGAGCGAGGCTCTCGTATATGCGCTGACAGGGCTTGCAGCGGCTTTAGTGCTCTATATGATTGTCGAGCTGATACTCATGGCAACAGGCTTTTATCTTAACGGACCGAAAAAGAAAAAGGCCGAGTCAGACAGCGCGGAAGACACAGCTGGCAAAGACGAAGAAACTTCCGCTATCGATGAAACTACAGCCACTGAAGAAACCTCGGCTAATGAAGATGAACTGCTTCCCGAAGCTGATATTAAGGACGAAAAAACCCAGGAGACAACAGAAACCGGCGAGGTTTCAGAAGAAGAAACGGTAAAATCCGAAATTCAAGAGGATAAGTAATGAAGCTAACTTTATGCGCGCCCTGTCACTTCGGACTTGAAGGGATTGTGGCGGACGAAATGAGGCGTTTGGGGCTTTCGAATGTTCGCGCCGAAAACGGGAGAGTCCGCTTTGACGGAACGGAAGCCGATTTGGCTAAGGCGAGCGTCAATTTGCGCTGCGCAGAAAGGCTTTTGGTCGAGGTTGGAAGCTTTGAAGCAGCTACCTTTGATCAGCTTTTCGAGGGAGTGAAGGCTTTACCCTTCGAGGATTTTATTCCGAAAAATGGAAGATTTCCCGTAAAAGGCTACAGCCTCACCTCAAAGCTGTTCTCAATTTCGGACTGTCAAAGCATAATCAAAAAAGCTGTCGTCACAAGACTCTCGCAGAAATACGGTCTTGAGTGGTTTCCTGAGGACGGAGAAACCATACAAATCCAGTTTGCGATTATGAACGACATTGCAACAATTTATCTCGACACCAGCGGTGAAGGTCTTCATAAGCGCGGCTATCGACCCGCTCATGTTGCAGCACCTTTGAGCGAAACGCTTGCCGCGGCAATGGTTATCCTTTCGCGTTATCGCGGCAGAGACGATTTCTACGACCCCTTCTGCGGCAGCGGAACGCTTGCTATTGAAGCGGCACTTATAGCAAAAAATCGTGCGCCTGGTCTTAACCGCAAATTCGCGGCGGAGGAATGGACTTGCTTTGACCGAAAGACTTGGCGTGACGCGCGAGAGGAAGCACCTACACGCGAATTTAAGGGCGACTATCGCATTTCCGGTTCCGATATCGACCCCGAGGCGGTTGCAATTTCAAAAAAGAATGCGGCACTTGCTGGCGTTGAGGACATTGTAAACTTTTCCGTTGCCGATGCCACGAAATTTGACCGTAAAACGGAGCGGGGCGTTATAGTTACAAACCCGCCCTACGGTGAAAGAATTATGGAAAAGCGCGAAGCAGAGGGGCTTTACAGTGCTTTTGGAAAGGCATATTTTGCCTCGGAAAACTGGAATCTCTATCTTCTTTCGTCGCATACCGAGTTTGAACGTACATTCGGAAAGAATGCCGATAAAAAGCGTAAGCTCTATAACGGTATGATTAAGTGCGACCTGTATATGTACCTCATATCAAAACAGTAATCAATTATTAATCTGATATAGGCGAAAACAGGAGAAAATCGAAGTAAATCCATGTTAGAAGTTGTTATTGAGGGCTTATTCACAAAATAATGAAAAATATAGCTAAATTTAGCCGTAATTTCGTCAAAATACAGCTTGCAGAATATCACTTCATGGATTATTATAATAGTCGTTAGCACTCGAGCGTAAAGAGTGCTAACGACCATAATTACAAAAACACAATTTAGGAGGAATATAAAATGAACATTATACCCATAGGTGATAGAGTAGTTATCAAGCAGATAGAAGCTGAAGAAAAGACAAAAAGCGGCATCGTTCTCACAAGCGCCGCGAAGGAAAAACCCCCGATTTTCGAAGTTGTTGTTGTCGGCGACGGAAAGCAGAGCGACGGAACAGAAATTAAAATGATTGTTAAGGTTGGCGATAAGGTTGTTGCAAACAAGCACGCAGCTTTTCCCGCGAAGATTAACGATGAGGATGTCTATGTAATTCCTCAGAACGAAATTAAGGCGTTTATTATCGACTGAAAACGTTAAAAAACGACTGCTGATTACGGACTATTGCTCGTGACGGATATGTCATAATATATTTTAAAACACATTTTGGAGGTTAACAAGATATGGCAAAGCAGATTATTTACGGCGAAGAAGCACGCAGTGCACTTAAGCGCGGCGTTGACCAGCTAGCAGATACAGTAAAAATTACACTCGGACCCAAGGGTCGCAACGTAGTTCTTGAGAAGAAATATGGTATCCCACTCATTACCAACGATGGCGTTACAATCGCAAAGGAAATCGAGCTCAAGGACCCGTTTGAAGATATGGGCGCACAGCTCATCAAAGAAGTTTCCACAAAGACAAATGACATCGCAGGCGACGGAACCACCTCGGCCACCATTTTGGCTCAGGCAATGGTTACAGAAGGTCTTAAGAATGTAGCCGCAGGTGCAAATCCCATGAGCATGCGTCGAGGAATCAAGAAGGCTGCCGATGCCGCTGTTGACGCTCTTCGCGCTAACTCAAAGCCCGTTAGCGGTACAGGCGACATTGCCAGAGTCGGAACAGTTTCCTCCGACGATCCGTTTATTGGCAACCTCATTGCAAACGCTATGGAAAAGGTTTCGCAGAACGGCGTTATCACAATCGAAGAGAGCAAAACTGCGGAAACCTATTGTGACATCGTTGAGGGTATGCAGTTTGAGCGCGGCTACCTCACCCCTTACATGGTAACCAATACTGAAAAGATGGAGGCTGTTCTTGACAACCCCTTCATTCTCATTACCGATAAAAAAATCTCCAGCCTGCAGGAAATCCTTCCCGTTCTTGAGGAGACCATGAAGGCCGGCAAGAAGCTCCTTATCATCGCAGAAGAAATTGAAGGCGACGCACTCACCGGCATTATTGTTAATAAGCTTCGCGGCACCTTTACCTGCGTATGCGTCAAGGCCCCCGGCTTCGGCGACAGACGTAAGGAAATGCTTGAGGACATTGCAATCCTCACAGGCGGACAGGTCGTTAGCACAGAGCTTGGCATGCAGCTTGATAACTTCGACATTAACAACTTTGGTAACGCCCGTCAGGTTAAGGTCACAAAGGACAACACCATCATCATTGATGGTGCAGGAGATTCCAAAGCTATCAAGGAGAGAGTTGATCTTATCAACCGCCAGATAGCCGACACTACCTCAGATTATGACAAGGATAAGTACAACGAGCGTATCGCAAAGCTTGCTGGCGGTGTTGCCGTTATTAAGGTCGGTGCCGAAACCGAAACCGAGATGAAGGAAAAGAAGCTCCGCATTGAGGATGCGCTCAACGCAACCCGCGCAGCGGTTGAAGAAGGCATCGTTGCAGGCGGAGGCACAGCTTATGTCAGAGCCGCGATGACAGCGTCAAAGATCCTTGACGAGCTTGAAGGGGATGAAAAAACCGGTGCCGCGATTGTTATAAAGGCTCTTCAGGCTCCTATCCGCCAGATAGCTGAGAACGCCGGACTTGAAGGTGCGGTTGTTCTTCAAGAGGTTAAGAAGAGCGGAAATATCAACTTTGGGTTTAACGCTGCTTCCGAAGAGTATGTCGACATGATTGAAGCAGGCATTGTTGATCCGACAAAGGTTTGCCGCAGCGCAATCCAGAACGCAGCTTCTGTTTCTGCACTGATTCTCACCACCGAGAGCCTCGTTGCCAACATTCCCGAACCTCCGATGCCAAACATCGGCGCTGAGGTCGGCGGAATGGGCGGCGGAATGGGTGGAATGTTCTAGACCGCGCACAATCTAATAAATAATATCGCCCCGTAAATGAAAACCATTTACGGGGCGATATTTGCGCTTGACATAATATAGAAGACAAGTTAGAATAAACTGATGATATTTTTAAGGATAGGGGAATCCTTTAACTTTCATTGCACTTCAGCGGATGACGCAGTTTTATAAGGATGTTTATCCGATTTTTTAGTTATGCTAGCCACCGAATTCATTAAATGAAAAGGAGGTGTATAACTTACTATGCCTAATACTCCATGGACTATCGGCATCATAATTGCATTGGTGCTGGTTTTTGTAATTGCTTTTTTGCTCGGAATTATTTACCGCAAGCGCGTTTCGGAACGCGAGATACAGAGCGCCGAGGAGGAAGCTAAACGAATTATAAACGAGTCTATCAAAACCGCAGAGAATAAGCGGAGAGAGGCTCTTTTAGAGGCAAAGGAAGAAATACACAAAAGCCGCGCGGAATCAGAGCGCGAGGTAAAAGAACGCAGAGCAGAGCTCCAAAAGCAGGAGCGCAGGCTTCAGCAAAAAGAAGAAATGCTCGACAAGAAAACAGAGCAAATCGAAAACAAAACCGAACAGCTTAATCGAAAAATCACAGAAGCTGAGGAACACAAGGAAGAAATAGTTCTTCTCAAGCGCAGTCAACTCGAAATGCTGGAAAAAATCTCAGGATACACTGTTGAAGAAGCAAAGGAACACATAATTAACAACCTCAAAAGCGAGGTTACCCATGAAATGGCCCTTAAAATTAAGGATGCCGAAGCAAAGTATAAAGAGGAAGCAGATGCTCGCGCAAGAGAGATTGTTACTCTTGCAATCCAGCGTTGCGCGGCAGACCACGCTTCCGAGGTCACAGTTTCCGTCGTACCTCTCCCCAACGACGAAATGAAGGGCCGCATTATAGGCCGTGAAGGCCGCAATATTCGCGCGATCGAAACACTTACCGGTGTCGACCTTATTATCGACGACACGCCCGAGGCAATCACACTTTCAAGCTTTGACCCCGTCAGGCGCGAGGTCGCTCGGCTTTCCCTCGAAAAGCTCATTCAGGACGGACGTATTCACCCCGCCAGAATTGAGGAAATGGTTGCCAAAGCCCAAAAAGAGGTTAACGCCACCATCAAAGCCGAAGGTGAAAGAGCGGTGTTTGAAACCAATGTGCACGGTCTGCACCCCGACATTATCAAGATTCTTGGCCGAATGAAATACCGCACAAGCTATGGTCAAAATGTTTTGAGTCACTCTATCGAGGTTTCGCATATAGCGGGACTAATCGCTTCTGAGCTTGGCGTTAATGTTACCGTTGCAAAGCGAGCCGGACTTCTCCACGATATCGGCAAGGCAATTGACCACGAGGTTGAAGGAAGCCATGTAACCATCGGCGTTGACCTTGCGCGAAAGTACAAGGAGAGCGAAGAAGTTATCCACGCTATCGAGGCTCACCACGGTGATGTCGAACCCCACACGGTTATCGCCTGCATCGTTCAGGCGGCAGATACCATTTCGGCTGCACGTCCCGGCGCACGCCGCGAAAACATCGAAAACTATGTCAAGCGTCTTGAGAAACTTGAAGAGGTTTCGAAGAGCTTTACAGGGGTCGAAAGCTGCTACGCAATTCAGGCTGGCCGTGAAATCCGCATAATGGTCAAGCCCGAAGAGGTTTCAGAAGATAACATGGTTCTTCTGGCTCGCGAGATAGCAAAGAAAATCGAGAGCGAGCTAACCTATCCAGGACAGATAAAAGTCCATGTTCTCCGCGAAACAAAAGCGGTTGAATACGCGAAATAGTAAAGTACTATTAAGAAAAAGTTTAAAAAATAAGCGCGTTCCAAAAGCAGATTGTTTTATGGAACGCGCTTTTTTCGTCGCTTTACCAAATTAAAGGGTGCCGAAATTTACAATACCCCCAAATCGCTTTGATTATAGACATTTATGCTTAATATTAGGGCAATAAGCTATTGCAATAAGCTTAAATATTGTATATACTGCTTTGGTAATTGTAAATATTTCTTAAACAATCTCTGCCGCGACCCGCTTTGCGAAAGCGATAATTTGGGCGCTGATAGGTATTTGTTAAAGAGATAATATATCAATCATTTAAGGAGAAAGAAGCAATGAGACACACCAGGAAAACCCTCGCAATTGTTTTGGCCACCCTTATGTTGTCTGCTGCACTGAGCGCATGCTCAGGTGGCAAGGAAACGCAAGGTTCAGCACAACCCGGTTCGGAAGCACCACAGTCGGCAGAGCCTGTTGCTGGCGGCGACCTCACAGTCGGCATAGCTCAGGATTTGGATGACACACTTGACCCACACACAATGGTTTCGGCGGGAACCAGAGAGGTTCTCTTTAATGTATTTGAAGGCCTTGTAAAGCCCGATACAAAAGGCAACCTTGTTCCCGCGGTCGCTAGCGAGTATTCTATTTCCGATACAGGCGACACATTTACTTTCACACTTCGTGATAACGTGCTTTTTCATAATGGAAATACCGTAACCGCTAAGGACGTTGTCTATTCCATTACACGTGCTGCAGGACTTGAAACCGGAACACCCCTCATCGATGGCTTCGACGCCGTTGAATCGGTTGAAGCGACAGATGACAAAACTGTGGTTGTAAAGCTTAAGGAACCGAACATCGAGTTCCTCGCGCTGTTTACAGCGGCGATAATACCCGATGGAAACGACCCTACGGCTGCAGTTGTTGGTACCGGACCGTTCAAGTTTGTCTCCCGTTCTCCACAGGAAAACATAATTCTTGAAAAATTTGACGGCTATTGGGGAACTGCCCCACATGTCGACTCTGTAACATATAAAATCATTGACAATGCGGAAACGCTTGTGATGTCGCTGAAAAGCGGCGCCGTTGATCTTGTGGCGCACCTTACCAGCGCGCAGGTCAATGAGCTTGGTGATGGTTTCACAGTGGCTGAGGGCACAATGAACCTTGTGCAAGCTGTCTACCTCAACAACGCAGTCGAGCCCTTCAACAATGTCAAGGTTCGTCAGGCACTTAGCTACGCTATTAACCGCCAGGAAATCATGGACTACCTCGCCGATGGCAGAGGAGCCGCAGTCGGCAGCAGTATGTATCCCGCTTTTGAAAAATATTTCCGTCCTGAGCTGGTTGAAAAGTATACCTACGATGTGGAAAAGGCAAAGCAGCTTTTGACCGATGCAGGTTATCCGGACGGCTTTGAGATGGACATAACTGTTCCATCAAATTATCAGCCGCATGTTGACACCGCGGAGGTTATTGCGCAGCAGCTAAAAGCAATCGGAGTAACGGTTAACATTAAGTCGGTTGACTGGGAAACATGGCTGAATGATGTTTATCTGGGCCGCGAGTATCAGAGTACTGTAATCGGCGTTGACGCCTCCATGATGACGGCGCGCGCTATGCTCGAGCGCTTTACTTCCGATTCTGGTTCTAACTTCACAAATTTCAGTGACCCCGAATATGATAGCACCTTCAAAGAGGCGATTGCCTGCATGGATGACACCCAGCAGGTTGAAATCTATGGTAAGCTTCAGACCATTCTCGCACAGGATGCTGCAAACGTGTACATTCAGGACATGTGTGACTTGGTTGCAATGGGCAACGGACTTCAGGGCTATGAGTTCTACCCCATCTATGTTATGGATTTATCGAAGGTGTATTTCACAAAATAAAACAGCACAGAGAAAAGACAAACTCTGAATTTAATTTGCCGGGGCGGTCTTTCATCCAAGTATTGACGAAAAGACCGCCCTGCATTTAAGTACACTTTGTGGCAAAAATCTTGCTGATTTTGGTCAGACAACACATCGCATTTTCACAGACTGCCGCGAAGGAGGAGAATAAATGACGTACGTTTTAAAAAAACTGGGTATCTTTGTTCTTACCCTCCTTGGCATCTCCGTTTTGGTTTTTTTCGCTTTTCAGGTTATACCCGGCGACCCGACAACCAGAATGCTGGGCACTACGGCAACGCCCGAAAAAATAGCGGCGCTGCGTGAACAGCTTGGACTTAATGATCCGGGCATAGTCCGCTATTTCCGTTGGCTTACAGGATTTTTAAAAGGGGATTTTGGTTCTTCATATAGCTATAACATGCCGGTCAGTGAGCTGATTTCTGGAAAACTGGCAATCACAGCTGCGCTTTCGGGGATGTCCTTTCTGATGGTGCTGTGTATGTCAATACCAATTGGTGTTCTTCGTGCACGCTTTGCACATAGCATTCCTGACAGAATTTCTATGGTGTTCAATCAGATCATTATGTCTATTCCCCCTTTTTTTATCGGCATTATTTTCACCTACGTTTTTGGGCTGATGTTCAAGCTCTTCACCCCAGGCGATTTTGTCCAGCATTCAGAGAATCCCTCTGGCTTCTGGGGGTATCTTGTGTTTCCAGCGCTTGCTATAGCGCTTCCAAAGAGTGCGATGGTGGTCAAGCTTTTACGTAACAGCATGGTCAGAGAAATGTCAGAGGACTATGTGCGCACAGCCTACAGTCGCGGAAACAACAGATGGCAGGTGCTGCGCAGCCACGTTATGCGAAACGCAATTATTCCTGTCGTAACATTTCTTGCCGTAACTTTGGTGGATATTATCGCAGGCAGCATTATAATTGAACAGGTATTTGCGATTCCCGGAATTGGAAGACTGCTCCTTACCTCCATAATTGGACGTGATTTACCTGTTGTCCAAACAATTATTACAATAATTTCGGTAGCCGTGATTACAGTTAACTACATCGCCGACATATCCTATAAATATATCGACCCGAGAATTAGATTCCGTTGAAATAACTGCTACTATTTTAATTGCTTGGGCAGCCGTGAGTAGAATAAGATTCGCGGTTTGCGTGATAAAAGGCAAATAATATTATTGCACAACGATTGTTCTCCGTGGCTTTAAAACAATCTGGAGGAACTCCGTGAGAAAAAGACCAAATTACAACTTAATATATGGTTGTTCTCTAACGGCGATTACCGTCTCGGTTATCGTTTTGGGCTTTTTTTGGACGCCGTTTGACCCAGATATGATGTCATCTGCCGAAAAAAGCGTGGGACCCAGTTTTGAACACCTTTTAGGAACGGACAATTTTGGGCGCGATATTCTAAGCCGAGTCATGGAAGGCGCAGGGACAACACTTTCTATAGCGTTTTTTGCGGTTATGATAGGTGCGACTTTTGGCACAATAATCGGAGGGCTAACGGGATATTTCGGCGGCATCGCAGACGAGATAATGATGAGAATAAACGACGCGGTTACAGCGTTTCCAAGTATACTGTTGGCACTCGTTGCCGTCAGCATAACAGGAACGGGAAAAACAATTATTATCGCCGTTTTGGGAATACTCTTTATACCGAGCTTCGCGCGAGTTGTAAGAGGTGAATTTGCCAAGCAAAGGCAAATGGACTATGTTAGAAACGCAAGGCTTATGGGCGTACGGCACACGCGAATTATGTATGTGCATATTCTTCCAAACATTGCACCGGTGCTTTTGAGCTCGGTTGCCATCGGCTTCAACAACGCTGTGCTTGCAGAGGCGAGTATGAGCTATCTGGGCGTTGGCATCCAGCCTACAGAGAGCGCAAGTCTTGGACGGATGCTTCTGGATTCGCAGTCATATCTGTTTTCTGCGCCGTGGCAGGCTCTGTCTGCCGGATGTGCAATTTCGATACTTATCCTGGGCTTTGCCCTGATTTCGGAAGGTCTGGGTTACCGTCAAATGTGGCGGCCAGCCGCAAAACGGAGGCGAAAATCAAATGCTTGAAATTAAAAACTTGGCTGTTACTTTCAACGACGGTCGTTCCGGCATGGCTGTTAAGGGCATCGATTTGCATATGGAGGCCGGCGACACGCTTGGGCTTGTCGGCGAATCCGGCTCGGGGAAAACCGTTACAGCGCATACAATAGCGGGACTTATTGAACGCGACTATGCCACGGTCAGCGGTGAAGTGATTTTCGAAGGGCGCGACCTCCTTAAATGCACTGTAGATGAAATGCGCCTCTTGCAAGGCAAGGACATCGGCGTCATTTTCCAGGAACCAATGACCAGCCTTGACCCCCTAATGAAAATCGGACGCCAAATCGAGGAAACCGTTAAGCTGCACTGCAAGTTCACCGCGGAGGAAAGGCGTAACATGGCACTCGAGGTAATGAAGCTTGTAGGCTTACCTAACCCCGATTTAACCTATAAAAAATATCCGCATCAGCTCTCAGGCGGACAGCGGCAGAGAGCTATGATAGCCGCGGCGTTTATAACTCATCCAAAGCTGTTAATTTTGGATGAGCCGACAACCGCTCTTGACGTTACGGTGCAGGCACAGATAATTGATTTACTTAAGCGTTTGAATGAAAAATGCGGCGTTAGCCTGCTCTTTATATCCCATGATTTGCGCGTAATTAAGCGAGTGTGCAAAAAGGTTGCCGTAATGTACAACGGTGAAATAGTTGAACAAGGCGATACGGAGCAGGTTTTCAACGACCCTCAGCACGAATACACAAAAGAGCTTGTTGCCGCTGTTTCGGCAAGGAGAAAAATTGATGCCTGAATCTGTTTTGGAGGTTAAAAACCTTAACGCCTACTACGTCAATCACGGCTTGCTGGGGAAAAAAACAATAAAACAGATTCTATTCGATATGAATTTCACCGTCGGACAGGGAGAAATATTAGGACTTGTGGGTGAATCCGGCTGCGGAAAGTCCACGCTTTCAAAAACAATACTGGGACTTCATACCGATTATACAGGCGAGATAATTCACTACACGCAAAGACCTCAAATGGTCTTTCAAGATCCCAAAGGCTCGCTTAATCCTGCAAAGACAGTTGAATGGATAGTTGAAGAGCCTCTTCGTGCTTACGGGAAGTATGACAAAGCTGAGCGCCGTGACCGTGTTTTCGATATGCTTAAAAAGGTTGGCTTAGGTGCGGAATTCGCTGATAGAAAGCCGAGGGAGCTCTCCGGAGGGCAACGACAGCGCGTTGGAATTGCCGTAGCACTCATTCAAAGACCAAAATTTATCATTGCAGACGAACCGGTTTCTGCCCTCGATGTTACGATTCAGGCGCAGATTCTGGAGCTTTTGCTAGACCTTCACAAGGAATTTGACTTGAGTTATCTTTTTATTTCGCATGATTTAAACGTGGTGCGCCAGATGAGTGACCGTGTAATCGTAATGAATGAGGGTTACATCGTTGAGCAAGGCACGCCGGAAGAGGTGTTTAATGCTCCGAAAACCGATTATTCAAAAAAGCTGATTGCCGCGTCCCTAGTATAAAAGACGCTTTCGGTGTTTAACCGAAAGCGTCTTTTATACGAATCAAGGATTGCATTTTTCAGGCGGCCAATTTGAAAAACGGCACATGGCCTCAAAGCTTTTATCGCTTAAGTCATGCTCCATTTTGCAGGCATCCTCGCGTGCGGTTTTTTCATCGATTCCTATTGAAATAAGAAAATTCGTGAGCATTTTATGGCGGTTATACATCCGAAAGGCGATATCATAGCCAGACTGTGTCAAGGTGATATGCCCATCGTGCTCCATGTTGATATAGCCGTTTTCGCGTAGGCGCTTTGTTGCATAGCTAACGCTTGGCTTTGTAACGGATAATTCGGCCGCAATGTCGATTGAACGCACAAAGCCCTTTTTTTCATGCAGCATGAGAATCATCTCAAGATAGTCCTCTGAGGATTTTTGAATTTTAATTACGACACCCCCGACCAGTTAATAATTGCATATTACCACGGTCGATACGAATTATCAAGAGAAAGAAACCCACATCAATTAAGCTGTTTCAGCCATAAATCACAAACAGCATCCGAGGGCATCTTGAGGTCACCACGCGGACTGAGTGATAAAGTGCCGACCTTCGGCCCGTCGGGTAGGCAGTTACGCTTGAATTGTTGTGCGAAGAAGCGGCGAACAAAGACACGGAGCCATTTTAAAATGGTTTCGTGGTCATATGTGCCGTCAAAGGCATATTCGGCAAGCCGCAGAACCTTTTTGGGTTCACAGCCGCGGCGTATCATGTGATAAAGGAAAAAGTCGTGAAGCTCATAGGGACCAACCAGTTCCTCGGTCTTTTGGCTGATATCGCCATCCTGCGCGGGAAGAAGTTCAGGTGAAACTGGGGTTGCCAGAATGTCGCGCAAAACAGCGGCGAGAGCAGAAGTTTCCGCAATATCGGCACAGTAATCAACCAAGTAACGCACTAGTGTCTTCGGAATTCCGGAGTTTACGCCGTAATTGGACATATGGTCGCCATTATAGGTCGCCCAGCCAAGAGCAAGCTCGGACATGTCCCCTGTGCCGACGACTAAGCCGCCGCAATCGTTTGCGATGTCCATGAGCACCTGAGTGCGCTCACGCGCCTGAGAGTTTTCAAATACGATGTTAAGCTCTTTTTCATCGTGGCCAATGTCGGCAAAGTGCTGTCTGACAGCAGCGGTTATGTTTATTGTTTTGCGTGTTGCGCGAAGTTCATCGGCAAGTATTTCGGAATTCCCCTTTGTGCGCTCCGTTGTCCCAAAGCAAGGCATGCTCACAGCAATTATTCCCTCGCGAGGAAGACCCAGCATATCAACTGCTCTTGCGGCAATCAGCATTGCAAGTGTGGAATCAAGTCCGCCCGAAATTCCGATTACAAGGTTTTTTGCTCCAGTATGCTCCATACGCTTTTTTAGTCCCAGCGCGGCAATGCGGAAAATTTCCTCACAGCGGAGAAGGCGTTCGTTTAGATTGTGCGGGACGAAAGGCGTTGGTGATATGCCTCTTGTAAGCTTTGTGGTTCGAGAAATAAGTGAGAACTCTGTGCGTATATATTGACCGCAATTGTCGGGACGAAAAGTGCTGATTCTCATTCGTTCGTAGCTGAGGTAGTTGATATCGAGTTCGGAAACGATAAGTCCTGTTTCAAAGCGTATTTCCTGAAGTAACACGCCGTTTTCCGCAATCAAATTATGCCCAGCAAAAACCATATCGGTTGTGCTTTCACCCTCGCCTGCATCAGCATAGATGTAGCCGCAAATAAGCCTTCCCGACTGCCCGGTTACCAGACAGCGACGGTAAGAGTCCTTTGAGGCGATCTCGTCGCTTGCGGAAAGGTTAAGGATGACAGTCGCGCCTGCCTGAGCAAGAGCGGAAGACGGTGGAACAGCAGCCCACAAATCCTCGCAAATCTCCACGCCTACGCAAAGCCCGGGCATTGAAGTGCACTCGAATATTATATTTGAACCAAAATAAGTTTCACGTCCAGCAAATGAAAACGGATATCCTTCACACTTGCCCTCTGCAAACCAACGATTTTCATAGAATTCACCGTAATTAGGCAAAAACATCTTCGGAACAAGCGCCAGAAGCTCACCCTTACAGCACACAGCGGCGCAGTTGTAAAGCTTGCCGTTAAAAAGTACGGGAAGGCCGACGGCAAAGAGCATATCGATGCCTGAGGTGTCGGCCAGAATATGCGAAAGCGCGTCCTCTGCACTTAAGGTCAGCGCGCGCTGAAGGAACAGATCGCTGCAGGTATATCCCGTGATACACATTTCAGGCAAAGCTAAAAGCTTGACACCCTGGTTTTCTGCACTTTTTATGGTTTGCAGTATTGATTTTTTGTTGTATTCGCAGTCGGCAACGCGAATCTCGGGCGTGCCTGCCGCGACTTTAATATAACCGTCTTTCATTTTGACCTCCTGAGTGCAGGACAATTCAGTTTTTGTTGCTGACAAACTCAAAAAGACTATCGTCGTAGTATCGCAGAATGGCTGAGCGGCAAGTTTTAAAACTTTCGCTATTTATGACTATTTCAAGTTTTCCTTCAGCGACAGTACTGCTCTCCTCGCCAGTCAGCTTTGGAAAGACATTCGTTTCAAGCTCTGTTTTCAACTCGGAAAGGGTCGTATCGTTCTGTGCATAATATGTTGAATCATGCGGAGCCTGGTAGCCTGGGAGTGGGTTTGGTTTCGCAGTGAAGCAATATACAAGAAAGAGCACAAACAGCAAAAGAAAAAACGCGCCGCCTATGGGCCCTATTTTTTTTGCAAAATCTTGACCAGCAGACATAATGTCCTCCTGTTGCCTAAATAAATGGAGTTTGCGCAGTTATTAACTGCGCAAATTCATTAAAACTCCAATCGCTTTGCGATATAATCCGCAAGCTCGGTTATCTTTACACGCTCCTGCGTCATCGTATCACGCTCGCGAACGGTGACACAGCCGTCTTCAAGGCTATCAAAATCATAAGTCACGCAGAAGGGCGTGCCGATTTCGTCCTGACGGCGATAGCGCTTGCCGATTGAACCGGATTCGTCATATTCGACCATGAAGTGCTTCTGCAAAGAGCGGAAAAGCTCCTCGGCAGGTTCCGAAAGCTTCTTGGAAAGCGGAAGAATTGCACACTTTATAGGAGCAAGAGCCGGATGCAAGCGCAAAACAACACGAGTGTCGTTTGTGGAGGCGTCAACAATTTCCTCGTCATAGGCATCGACAAGGAAAGCGAGCGTAGAGCGGTCGGCACCGAGCGAAGGCTCGATGACATAGGGAACATAGTGCTCATTTTTCTCCTGATCGAAGTAATCCAAATCTTGACCGGAGGTTTTCTGGTGCTGTGTGAGGTCATAATCTGTGCGGTCGGCAACGCCCCAAAGCTCGCCCCAGCCGAAGGGGAAGAAATACTCAAAGTCAGTGGTTGCCTTTGAATAAAAGCACAGCTCATCCTTGTCGTGGTCGCGCAGACGAAGATTTTCATCGCGCATACCGAGGTTTAACAGCCACTCGTGGCAATAAGCGCGCCAATACTCAAACCACTTAAGGTCGGTGCCGGGCTCGCAGAAAAACTCAAGCTCCATCTGCTCAAATTCTCGAATGCGGAAGATGAAGTTACCCGGGGTAATTTCATTGCGGAAGCTCTTGCCAATCTGACACACACCGAAGGGTATCTTGCGGCGTGTGGTACGCTGAATATTTTTGAAGTTAACAAATATACCCTGGGCGGTTTCGGGACGAAGATAGACTTCGGTGGAATTATCCTCGGTAACGCCCTGATGGGTCTTGAACATGAGGTTAAACTTTCGGATATCCGTGAAGTCGGACTTTCCGCAACCGGGGCAAGCAACATTATTCTCGCGTATAAAAGCAATCATTTGCTCGTTAGTCATGGACTCGACGTTAATGCCTTCTCGGGGATTGACCTTCAGCCAATCCTCGATAAGCTTGTCGGCACGGTGACGCATTTTGCAGGATTTGCAATCGATAAGAGGGTCGTTAAAGGTTGTGACGTGACCGGAGGCAACCCAAACCTGCGGATTCATCAAAATGGCAGAATCCAGGCCGACATTGTAAGGATTCTCCTGAACGAATTTTTTCCACCAGGCACGCTTAATGTTGTTTTTCAGCTCAACACCGAGAGGGCCGTAGTCCCAGCTGTTTGCTAGACCGCCGTAAATTTCGGAACCCGAGTATACAATACCGCGGTTTTTACAGAGGGCTACGATTTTGTCCATGGTTTTTTCTGTATTTTTTAGCATTTTGTTTTCTCCCTTACCCATGGCTGGCAACCATGGGAAAATTATTCGTTAGCGGTTATCCGCTACTTTACTTTGTGAGTTTGCGTTCTATACCTTTTTCATCGACGATATACACACGGTCAAGCGTTTGCTTAGCGCCGTTTCGCCACTCGGCAAGGTATTCCTCGCGGAGCAGATGACGCTCCGTTTGCTCCGCATTTGTCAGCTCACGCTCGCGCGAGAGGCGGGTAAGCTCGCTGATGCGGTCAAGTTTACATTGTTCCATTTGTTGCTCCAGTTGAGTTGAGGGTTTTATCGTCTGAAACGGCTCAAGCTAATTTTTTAGGCTGTGCAAAGGTGCCGGGATACGTCCGCCGCGCATGACAAATTCCGCCGGAGAACAGGTGTTAACAGGCATAATCGGCGCGCTGCCCAAAAGTCCGCCGAATTCGACCATGTCACCGACTTTTTTTCCGTAAGCCGGAATTAAGCGGACAGCGGTTGTTTTGTTGTTTACCATGCCGATTGCCGCCTCATCCGCGATTATTGCGGAGATGGTTTCGGCAGGGGTGTCGCCGGGAACAGCTATCATATCAAGTCCCACAGAGCACACGCAGGTCATCGCCTCAAGCTTTTCAATGGTAAGATAACCAGCCTTAGCCGCGGCAATCATGCCAGCATCCTCGCTTACGGGAATGAATGCGCCGGAAAGACCACCGACATTGCTGGACGCCATAACGCCGCCCTTTTTGACAGCGTCGTTTAAAAGCGCAAGTGCCGCCGTTGTACCGGGTGCGCCGACGGAGGCGAGCCCCATTTCCTCCAGAATATCGGCAACGCTGTCTCCGATTGCCGGAGTGGGCGCGAGAGAAAGGTCAACAACTCCAAAGGGTACGCCGAGGCGGGTTGAAGCCTCCTGCGCAACTAGCTGACCCACGCGCGTTATGTGAAAAGCGGTCTTTTTAATTGTTTCGGCAACGACATCGAGCGGCTGACCCTTTGCGGATTTAAGCGCTTCGTATACAACACCGGGACCTGAAACGCCGACGTTTATTTCGCACTCCGGCTCGCCTATACCATGGAAGGCTCCTGCCATAAAGGGGTTGTCCTCTACCGCATTGCAAAACACGACGAGTTTTGCACAGCCGAGGCTTTGCTTGTCGCGAGTAAGGTATGCCGTTTGCTTGATTATTTCTCCCATAGTGCGAACAGCGTTCATATTTACTCCTGCGCGGGTTGTGCCGATGTTGACGCTGGAACAAACAAGGTCGGTTTCGGCAAGTGCTTGCGGTATACTGCGGATAAGTCTGGCGTCACCGATGGTGCAGCCCTTGTGTACAAGTGCGGAATATCCGCCGAGGAAATTAACGCCTACTTCCTTTGCCGCTCTGTCAAGAGCCAATGCGAAGGGGACGTAATCCTCAGCATCGCAGCTTTCGGCAACAAGAGCAATAGGCGTGACCGAAATGCGCTTGTTGACGATAGGTATGCCAAACTCGGCCTCAAGCTGCTCGCCTGTTATGACAAGCTTACCTGCGTATCGGCAGATTTTATCATATATTTTGTCGCAGCTAATCTTAATGTCGGAATGAGAGCAGTCGCGAAGCGAAATGCCCATTGTTATTGTCCTAACATCAAGATGCTGCTGGTCTATCATTTTGATAGTGTGCAGAATTTCGCTTTGATTAATCATATCGTCTCGTCCACCCTTATATTCTGTGCATTGCGTTAAAAATTTCCTCGCGCTGTACGCGGATGGTGAGATCCATTTTTTGACCTAGCTCGGAAAGGCTTTCGGTTAGTGCTTCGAAGGAAACGCTGCATGCGGAAGCATCCACGAGCATCATCATTGTGAAGCAGTCCTGCAAAATTGTCTGGCTGATGTCCAAAATGTTGACGTTTTTCTCCGCGAGGAGAATACAGATGGCGGCAATGATTCCGACCTTATCTTTTCCGATAACAGTGATGAAAGTACGCATTTTAAGTGACCTCCCACGCGATAACGCGCAATATATTTATTGAAAGCTCCGATTGTCGGAGGAGTTTGTACGAAATTTGTGTAGCTTTGCCTTCGAAGATTAGCTCATGGCACCCAGCTCATCAAGTGTAAGCTCGAATGAGGGGATGAAGCTTTTCATGAAGTATTCGACTTCGGGAAGCGGATTGGACTTAAGCACGCCAAGAATTTGCGCTTCGGCGGAGATGAACTCGTTGTTTCCGGCTTTGCGCTCTTCGATGCACTTAATATAGGCGGAGAGCTTGTCTGCTGCCTTGACATATGCGCAGACCTCTGGGTCTTCTTGAATCAGCAGCGGCTCGTATGAGCTTTTAAGCTCCTCGGGCAGAAAGCCGATTAGGCGAACACAGGCATTGTGCTCGATTTCTTTATAGGAGTTTCTGATTGCCTCATCGTGGTATTTGATGGGAGTGGGCATATCCCCTGTTAATATCTCCGATGCGTCGTGATAAAGCGCGGCAGTCGCGCATTTGTCGGGGTCGCAGTTTTTTCCGAAGACATCGCGACCGATAACGGCAAGGCTGTGTGCGATAACAGCGACCATATGGCTATGCTCTTGAATGTTTTCGGGCAGGCTGTTACGCATCAGCCCCCAGCGCCCAATGTAACGCATACGCGATATAAGCGCGAAAAAGCTGTGTTTCATAAGGTAGCTCCTTGCCTAAAGATGGGAGGGTGTGGAAAAGTTTCGTAAAAATCAGATATTTAACACGGTGAATTGTATTTTAACACAAATAGACGAAAATGTAAATTGATTGTTGTGCAACAAATAGATTTACACATTAAGGTCGTTTGTACGATATTGACCGAATTTCCTTGTGGCAATTGACTTTCATGAAGGATGTAAATATAATAAGCAAGTATGGCATTAAATAGAGATGCCTTTACGGGGGTAAGGAAAGATGTATAGATTTGAATGCGATTATACCGAGGGAGCGCACCCAAAGATACTCGATGCACTGATAAAAACAAACAGAGAGCAAACACCGGGCTATGGCGAGGATGATTATTGCCAGACGGCACGAAAAATGATTTGTTTTGCCTGCGGAAAAGAGGACATGAACGTACATTTCCTCGTTGGCGGAACACAGGCAAACGCAACTGTTATTGCGTCGGTGCTCAGACCCCATCAGGCGGTTGTCTGCGCGGAGCAAGGCCACATAGCCTGCCACGAATCGGGCGCAATCGAAGCTACCGGACATAAGGTTATAACCTTGCCTTCCGAAAATGGAAAGATAAGCGCGGCACAGGTAAATAAGCTCATTGAGGAGCACTATAGCGACCCTACCCGCGTTCATTGTCCTCAACCAGCGATGGTCTACATTTCTCACCCGACTGAAACAGGACTTATTTATACAAAACGCGAGCTTGTCGAGCTGCGGCGTGTTTGCGACGAAAAGCATATACCGCTGTTTCTCGACGGAGCAAGGCTGGGCTATGCACTGGGAGCCACCGAAAACGATGTTTTCATGGCAGACCTCGCAAAGCTGTGCGATGTGTTTTACATTGGTGGAACAAAGGTTGGGGCGATGTTCGGGGAGGCTGTTTGTATTTGCAACGAAAACCTTAATCAAGACTTCCGTTATCATATCAAACAGCACGGCGGAATGCTGGCTAAGGGGAGACTTTTAGGAATACAGTTCGAAACGCTTTTCAAGGACGGGCTGTATCTTGAGCTGGGAAAGCACGCCGTTACGCAGGCGATTCGCATCAAAGATGCTTTTCGGTGTGTGGGCACTGAGTTCCTTTACGATTCGCCGACAAACCAGCAGTTTCCCATAATCAACGGTGCTGTGCTTCAAGATTTGCAAAAAAACTATGTGGTTTCAATTTGGAAGGAGCTTCCGGGGGACAGAACAGCGGTGCGCTTTGCCACAAGCTGGGCAACAAAACCCGAAACGATTGATGTCTTGGTTAATGATATAAAAAGAGCCAGCAGGCTTTACGGAGAAAAAACTCCGTCTTGGTCTGCGGAAATGCCGGAATAAAAGCTCGGCGCTGAGGGAGAATAAGCAGTGCTTATCTGCCCAGATAATTGATATCAAAAAAACCGCCTCATGCTTTGTATGAGGCGGTTTCGTTACATCATTCTTAAAGAGCTTTGCCGCATTTGGGGCAATATTTTACGTCGCCCTCAACAGGAGCGCCACAGCCCGGACAGTACTTCGGACCGGCGGGAGCAGAGGTCTGCTGATAGTAGTAGTCGGGGTTTTGTGCACTCGGCTGCTGATATGCGTTCTGCTGAGGAGGAGCCTGATAGCCCTGTTGCTGATAGCCGCCGTTTGGCTGCTGATATCCCTGAGAATAGGGGTTCTGGTAGCCGGGCTGCTGATATCCGGGCTGACCGTAGCCAGTGCCGTAATTAGGGGTTTTTCCCGGGATGCCGACATAAACGATATCCTTGCTGAAGGCCATGATAGGCATAAAGATGCAACCTAAAAAGATCAAACCACAAGCCCATCCACCGCCTTTGCCAAATGCCTTTGCCAGCTTGACGTAAGTCATTATCATAATAACAATGTTCGCAATAGGGATAAGCAAAAGTAGGAACATGATGCCGTTGCCCCATGTGATTTTGAAAAGAATATAGAGATTGTAGAAGGGGACGATGGCGGCCCAGCCTTCCTCTCCTGCTTTTTTGAACAGGAACCAGAGCGAAACTACCATGAGTGCCGCAATCAGCCACGAAATAATGGTGCTTCCTGCTGACATTCGCATTAGACCCGGAGTCCAGTCGTAGTCATAATTGTAATACATAAAATACCTCCCTGTTAATATAAGTCTCTCTCAAAACGCGGAGCTTATTCCGCTGAACCTAGTTTACAATAAAGTTCCAATCGTTACAATAGTATTTTCAATTTCTAAGCAGAATTTAACTATTTTAATGTGTAGCTGATATTCAACAGTTATTCATAATAAGCTGACAGCGGGGTGTTGCCGACTAAATATGGTTTGTTTTACTGTTCTTTTCCGCACTTGGGACAGACCTTCTCGCCGCTTTCAAGACGGGTGCCGCATTCGGGGCAATACATGTTAATGCCCGAAGCAGGAGCTTGCTGTTTGAATCCGTCGGGTTTTTGTTCGGTCGGTTGAAGGTTCGGTGCTTGATAAGCATTTGGTTGATAATAAGGATTTTGGTAACCCTGCTGCTGATAATCGTTTGGCCGGTAATAGGGATTTTGGTAACCCTGCTGATAACCGTTTGGCTGGTAATAGGGATTCTGGTAACCCTGCGGCCCATAACCGTTGGGTTGGCGAGGCTGTCCGCCGCCAACTCCGTAAGGCGGAATTTTACCAGGAATGCCGATGTAGTGAATGTTTTTACTAAAGGCGATGATGCAAATAAAAACTACTTCGAGGAAGAAAAGACCGCAGGCAAAGCCACCGCCCTGTCCAAATACCTTCGCAAGCTTGATGCAAAAAATAATATTCACCGCCAACATGGCGGCCCACAGTACAAATAAAATAAGACTCATACTGATGGCACTTGAAGCCGTAGATATAACAAAAGCGTCGTTGAAGGATTTGTCCATTCCGTGACCTACTATGTTGGCAATAAACTTCGTGAAAAATCCTATATATACCACTTCATAAAGAATTGCGGGAACAACCGACAAGAGGAAAAACCAGCCGTTTCCCCACGAGATTTTGAAAAGCACATATGCGTTATAGAACGGAATTAAGGCCGCCCAGCCGGGCTCCCCCGCCTTTTCGAACAACT
Organism: Oscillospiraceae bacterium; assembly: GCA_018053145.1. Classification (GTDB taxonomy): domain Bacteria; phylum Bacillota; class Clostridia; order Oscillospirales; family Oscillospiraceae; genus UBA2658. The sequence goes on from JAGPMA010000016.1 coordinate 27,985, forward strand.
TCCATAAGGCCACAATTGTGAGGACACCAATAGCTATTGATATTATTCCAATAAATATAAATAGTCCAGCCATGGCTGAAAAAACGCTTGCCATTTCCGCGCTGAAATTATTATACATGTTTTGCCTCCCCTGTCTTAAAAAGTCTGTTTAAACAACAGACTATATGTTTATGTACACAGTTTACAATAAAGCTTATGCCAGCACAAGATAATTATGTTTTGTAAACCCAAATTTCGACCGTTATTTCTGACAATCAGTATACTCCTGTGAATACTCGACAAAAAAGGAGACAAAACAACACGTTTTGTCTCCTTAAATTTATCGTTCTTCGCGGAAATATGGAAGACCCAAGCTTGCCGGGGGCTGGTTTTCACGTTTTTTACGCATTGACACGACTATAAGCACTATAATCGTCACTACGTAAGGGAGCATTTTGAACAGCTCTTGAGAAGAACGTGTGAGATCGGGGATATAGAGGAACAGCCAAAACAGCGCTCCGAAGAGGTAGGAACCCCAGATAGCCTGAACTGGCTTCCAGCGAGCGAAGATAACGAGCGCTACAGCAAGCCAGCCAAGCTTCTCAATACCGCCGTCGGTGGACCAAGTGCCTTTTATATAGTCCATGACGTAGTACAGGCCGCCAAGACCTGAAATTGCGGCGCCTATACAGGTGGAAAGGTATTTATATCTCGTTACGCTGATGCCGGCGGCGTCAGCTGTGGCGGGGTTTTCGCCTACTGCACGGAGATTAAGACCCTTCCGCGATTTTATTAGGAAATAGCTAGCTACAAGAGCGAGAATAATACCAAGATAAACCATGAAGCCCAGACCAGAAAAGACTCCCACTTTGGATAGGAACGGTAGTGTGTCGCGGAAAGCGTCGCTGGTTAAGCCCACGGATATCTGGCCTACACCGCCGGCCATCTTGTTCATAGCTCCGCCAAAGAGATTGGCAACACCTGAGCCAAATATCGTGAGCGTAAGACCTGTTACATTCTGGTTTGCTCGCAGCGTAATTGTAAGGAAACTGTAAATCAGACCGCCGAGAGCGGCTGCCGCGAGAGCGCAAATAAGAGCGATGAGCAGACCGACAAGCGCGTTTGGCGAAGCAAAGTTGTTCTGATACCAGAAGGCACCGGCAAGGCCTGCGATACCGCCGAGATACATAACGCCCGGAACACCAAGGTTCAGGTTGCCGGACTTTTCGGTTAAAATTTCACCAATTGCACCGAAAAGTATAACAGTGCCGAAAACCATTGCCGCCTGCAGGAGAGAGAGTAATTGCGTCATATTATTTCGCCTCCTTTTTACCGCGGAAAACGAGCCTGTAGTTTATGAAGAATTCGCTGCCCAGAATGAAGAACAGAATTATGCCTGTTATCATCTGAGATGCGTAGTCGTTAAGGTTATATTGCGAGGCTATCTGTATTGCGCCCTTTTCAAGGAACACCAGCAGTGCCGCAACCAGTATCATGACGAAGGTATTGAACTTCGCAAGCCAAGCAACGATGATGGCTGTGAAGCCGCGTCCACCGGCTGTGCTTGTGCTAATTGTGTGTGACGCGCCAGAAACCGCTATGAAGCCTGCAATACCGCAGATTGCTCCGGATACCAACATTGTGCGAATAATAACGCGACGCACAGAAATACCTATGTAGCGAGCAGTACGTTCAGATTCGCCGACAACGGAAATTTCATAGCCCTGCTTTGAGTAGCGGAGATAAATGTACATGGCAACCGTGAGAACAAGAACGAGTATTACGTTGAGGAGGTATTGCTGGTTAAGTATGGTCGGAAACCATCCTGCTCTGGTCTGTTGGTTAATAACGCCGACAGTGTTTGAGCCGAAAGGGTTTTCCCATAAAGCCACGCAGTAGGATGTGAGCTGGATGGCCACATAGTTCATCATGAGAGTAAAGAGCGTTTCGTTAGTTCCGAAGCGTGCCTTGAAAAAGGCGGGGACTACGCCCCAAATAGCACCAGCGATACAGCTTACAACAAAGGAGACTATCAGAAGTGCCCAAGTTGGTATTGAAGTGCCGAGGTATATCATGCAGGCGGCGGTGGCAATGCCTCCGACAAGAATCTGACCTTCCGCGCCGATGTTCCAAAAGCGCATCTTAAAAGCGGGAGCTAGACCGATTCCGATGCAGAGCATCATCATAGTGTCACGAAGCATGACCCAGCTGCGTTTTTGGGAGCCAAAAGCGCCCTCCCACATGGCTGCGTATACTTTGAGCGGGTTAAGCTTAACCATTGCATAAATTACAATAGCAGAAACGATAAGAGCTAGAACAAGGCTGACAAGCCTTATTAGCCATCCATGCCAGACGGCCAGTCCGTCCCGCTTTGTGATACGGACAAAAGGTTCTCTTACTTTTGAGTTCATTTTCCAGCCTCCCCTCCGAGCTTAGTCATCAACATACCGACATCGCGTTTGTCAGCACCTTTTCCGGGAACGATGCCGCTGACCTCTCCTCCACAAAGAACGAGGATACGGTCACAGAGCTCAAGAAGGACGTCAAGGTCTTCGCCAACGTAAATAACGGCAACACCCTTTTCCTTTTGCTGGTTAATCAAATCATATATTGTATAGGATGAGTTGATGTCAAGGCCACGTACAGCATAGGCTGTCATTAGTACGGTTGGAGCGGAAGCTATTTCGCGTCCGACAAGCACTTTCTGAACGTTTCCGCCAGAAAGCTTACGGACAGGAGTCGATACACTTGGAGTGTTGACTTCGAGCTCCTCTACAACGTGTTTTGCAAGGATATGCGGATTTTTACGGTCCGCAAACATGGATTTTCCCTTGCGATAGGAACGAAGCATCATGTTGTCGGCAAGGTCCATGTTGCCAACCAGACCCATTCCAAGGCGGTCCTCGGGTACGAAGGACAAAGCAACTCCCAATGAGCTAATCGCACGGGGGTCTTTTCCGATGATGGAAATCTGTTCGCCGGTAGATGGACTAATGTAGGAGATGCTGCCAGATTCAACGGGCTGAAGACCTGCAATTGATTCCAGAAGTTCTCTTTGCCCGCAGCCTGAGATGCCGGCAATGCCGAGAATTTCGCCGGAATTTGCAGTGAAAGAAACATTTGATAGCTTTTTGACACCATCAACATCCTTTACAGTTAAGCCCTCAACGACGATGCGCGGCTGGGGGCTTTTGGGCTCGGGACGTTCGATGTTGAGTGAAACAGTGCGTCCGACCATCATGTTGGTCATTTCAGCGGCGTTGGTGTTTTTTGTCTGAAGGTCGCCGACAAATTGACCGCGGCGAAGGACTACAACGCGGTCTGAAAGCTCCTCAACCTCGTGCAGCTTGTGCGTGATGATGACAATCGCTTTGCCATCGTCACGCATGTTGCGAAGAACGGCAAAGAGCTTATCTGTTTCTTGCGGGGTGAGGACAGCGGTTGGCTCGTCAAGAATGAGAATGTCCGCACCGCGATAGAGAACCTTGACGATTTCCACCGTTTGCTTCTGTGAAACGGACATGTCATACACCTTTTGCTTCGGATCGACATCAAAACCATAGAGCGAAGAGATTTCGCGTATTCGCTCGTCCACGGCTCTCATGTCGAGCCGACCGGTTCCCGACATGCCGAGAATGATGTTTTCGGCAGCAGTTAGCACGTCAACAAGCTTGAAGTGCTGGTGGATCATGCCAATTCGGAGATCATAGGCGTTTTTGGGGCTCCGAATGGAGACTTCGTTGCCATTAACGAAAATCTGACCGGCGTCCGGATAGTATATGCCGGACAGCATATTCATCAATGTCGTCTTTCCGCTGCCGTTTTCACCCAGCAACGAAAGGATTTCACCCTTGTTAATGTCGAGACAGACACGGTCATTTGCAACGGTTGAGCCAAAGGTTTTGGTGATCTCGCGCATACAAACAGTGGCTTTGGCGCCTTCCATATTGGACTACCCCCTTGAATAGATATTTATTTAAGGAAAAAGCCGCTCTAGCGAGACGGCTTTTTCCCGTTATCTAAAGCTTATAGGATTACTTTGTAAGCTCGGTAATGCCGTCGATGCGCATTCCAAAATAAGGTGCGCTGCGGAGGGTGGATTCTTTAAAGATGCCGTCTACAATGGCTTCGCCTTCGTCGTTCTGGAAGTCGCCGTCAACATCGATGGCCATATAGGTGGTGGGAGTCTCGCCGCCAACTGTGAAATTAGCAGTGTCGAATACGTTGAGAGTGCCGTCCTTGATAGCTGCTTCGACCTCGGCAACCTTTGCATCCGTGCCTGCTGCGCAGGAAGTACCGAGTGCGGAAATCATGACAGCGCCTTCATTAAAGCCGGCAGCCCAATCAGTTGCAATGTCTTCGCCCTTGAGGAGGCAATTAAATGCATAGGTGTAGAAGACACTCCAGTCATTCTGCGCGCTGGTTAGAGCGGAGGTGGGAGCAACGGAGAGCATATCTACGTTGTAGCCAACGCAGTAAATCTCTGTGCCGCTCTTAAGAGCTGCTTCGCAAGCGGAAGGAGCACCGGTGGAGTCGGCGTGCTGGCTGAGGATGATGCAGCCTGCGGAGATAAGAGCATTTGCTGCTTCGCCTTCGGCGGTGGGATCAAACCAAGAGTTGGTGTACTGAACGCTCATAGCGACGTTTTCAACGACGGACTTAACGCCGAGATAGAAAGCGGTGTAGCCAGAAACAACTTCTGCATAGGGATATGCGCCGACATAGCCGATTTTGATGGTGCCGTCAGCGTTTTTATTCTTGTCTGCGACCTTGCCTGCATCGACGAGCTCTTTGAGCTTCATTCCTGCAACAACGCCGGAAACATAGCGGGATTCAAATGTGTAGTTAAATGCGTTTTTAAGGTTGGGGAGCTTGGACAGAGCAGCGTTGTCGCCTGCCATGGAAACGAAAGTGACATCGGGATTCTCAGTTGCTGCCTGAAGCATGTAGCTCTGGTGACCGTAGCTGTCAGAGAAAATTGCGGTGCAGCCCTGCTCAACGAGATCGTTTGCGGTATCAAGGCAGCCTTCGTCTTCAGCTACATTGTATTTCCAGACAATCTGTGAGTCCGGGTCAATGCCAACGGCAGTAGCGGCCTTCTTAATGCCTTCGATGTGCGCGAAGTCATAGCCGGTGTTTTCGTCGTGAACGAGAATGACACCAATTTTGACTGCAGATGCGGTATCTGCAGGAGCGGATGCGTCGGGACTTGCAGATGTTTCTGCAGTCTTTGTTCCGCAAGCGACAAGAGCAAGTACCATTGCAAGGGACATAAGTAATGCGATGAATTTTTTCATTTTCTTTCCTCCGTTTTTGTCGAAATTATTTGAATTTTGCTAAAGCAAAAAACGCGCGCAATAAGGAGCTTATGCAGAAATAATCTTCAAACATTACTCCCGAAAGACGAGAGTGCTCCTACAAGGTTAGGCTACACACGATTATTTAGGCGTTGAAGCAGAGCGAAAATTAAAACCACGCAAAGCAGGGATCATTCAACAGCGGCTACAATGCTCGGGGACTTTCGACAATCCGTGATAGCATAATTCATGAGCAACATATTCAAAATTGCAAAACGAGAGGGTTATTATAGTTCGTTTTTATTGATAACAACTATATTTTAAAGCAAACCAAACCAATTGCAAGTTATTATACATAAGAATTTGAATACGCTGAGAGCTAACTCTGCGTTGGGGGGCGTTTTGCTGATGTTTAAATTACACAATTAAGAGCCCATTATAAGGATGAAACTAAGTGAAAGTTGTTTTATATTTTCGGCTGCTATTTTAGAAAATCAACAGAATTCTATTTTGCCGCCTTCCATGGATTTAATCTTTGCCAGCGATTCTATACGCATACCCTGCGCCCGAAGCGCATCGCCTCCATGCTGGAAGGCCTTTTCGATTGCAATTCCTGAGCCAACAAGCGTTGCGCCGGCATCCTTAACAAGAGAGGACAGCCCCAGCAAAGCAGCGCCCTTGGCAAGAAAATCATCGATTATAAGCACACGATCCTCAGATTTAAGGTATTCCTTGGAAACTATTATATCATAGGTTCCTCCGTGGGTAAAGCTTTCTACCTGAGAAGTATACACATCACCCGCAATATTTTTTGTTTTGCTTTTTTTTGCAAAAATAACGGGACAGCCGAAGACTTGTGCCGTAATGCAGGCTATACCTATCCCAGAAGCTTCGATAGTAAGAATTTTTGTGACATTTTCCGCCTGGAAAAGTCGATAAAACTCCCTTGCCATTTCGCCGAAGAGCGTAATGTCCATTTGGTGATTCAAAAAGTTATCAACTTTGAGAACGCTCCCATCTCTGACTTTTCCGTCCCGGAGAATTCTCTCCTCAAGAAGTCGCACAGTGGATCACCCCTTAAAAATAATAAAGGCGGAAAATGCCATTTGTATATTTTCCGCTCACCGTTACAGTCTACAGTATTCCTATTAAATAGACAATATCATATTATGAATAAAAAAACACTTTAAACTTGTAAAGTTGTTTACAATTTTGTCAATATTGTTTAATTCAGGTATATTGAAAACGTAAAGTATGCTGAAATACTATTATAAAGCAAAAAACAGCATGAAAGCTCCTCCTCGGAGCTAAGGGCGTTCTTGCTCCGAGGAGGCATCTATTTTTGTTTGGGGATGCTTATCGTCAAAACAAGCTCGGTATCTGTTTCATGCTTTTCCATACCGACATCTATTCCGCCTTGCTTCATCACATCCAGTCCATGAGTTAAGGTGTTCAGGAAAATGCGCACATCTTTTAATACGAAGAGAGCCTTTCGCGGGCGTTTAATTTCCTTTTCCAAAATCTGTTCAGGGGATTTTAGCAGGAATTCTATGTATTCCTCTGCGGCGCAGACGTTCATGTGCTCGGCTGCCATGCGCCTTAAGGCTTGTCGTTGCGCTTCTTCACTCGGAAGGCGTAAAAGAGCTCTTCCGTGGCGTTCAGTCAATTCTTCGTTGCGCAGAGTGTCGAGAACATCAGAGGGAAGTCGCAGAAGACGAAGCTTGTTTGCAATGGAAGGCTGTGACTTTCCAAGTCTTTGCGCTGCCTCTGCCTGACTCATACCAAAAAGTCTGATGAGCTGTAAAATGCCCTCGGCTTCCTCGATAAAATCGAGGTCACGTCGCTGAATATTTTCTACCAGCGCAAGAAGGCTTGCCTCCTCCATGTTGGCATCGATTACGATGCATGGCACTTCCTTCAGCCCCGCAAGTCTTGAAGCCCGTAGTCTGCGCTCGCCGGCAATTAACTCGTATTTCCCATTCCGCTTGCGAACCGTGAGAGGGTTAAGAACACCATGCTGTGCGATGCTGTCCGAAAGCTCCATCAGCGACTCCTGAGGGAAGAACTTTCGGGGCTGAACCGTACTTGGGTAAATTTCGTCCACGGAAAGATAGCTAAGACCGTTTCGATAAGTACGGGGGTTTTTCTTAATTGCCTGCATTTGTTATCAGCTCCTCCGTTCTAAAAAAGTGTGTACCAAGCTGTATCCATAATGAATACAGCCAAATTAAGAAAGCCGGTGATTAAGACAATCTTGCCGTGTAGATTTGACATATATTGTGCTCGCAGACACATGATACACTATATCTTGCGCAAAATATGACGGAAAGCGCAGGCTGAATAAAAAAGCGCGCTACACCCCAAAAGCTGAGTGTAGCGCGTTTTTTCGATTAAGGTCAGATCAATCCTCGTCGTCACATCCGCGGTGATCACGAAACAGAAGGGAGATGCACCATATTGCGGAAAGACCCACCAGAGTGTAAATTACACGGCTGACAGTCGCTGTTTGTCCACCGAAAAGGAAGGCGACAAAATCGAAGCGGAAAAGACCAACCAGGCCCCAGTTTAGTCCGCCGATGATGGCGAGAATAAGGGCGATTCTATCTATTATCATATTAAACCAACGCTCCTTTTATAAGCTCGGTGATATGATATGCGATTATTATTAATTTATTCATTTTGATTTTTCAAAGCAAAATTTCCGCGTGTCTTGTAACATGGCAACCGACGTTTACAACGCAGGGAAGTCCCGCAATGTGTGTAGGATAAGCCTCGATATTTACCGCGAGGGCGGTTGTACTGCCGCCAAAGCCTTGAGGACCGAGACCGAGCGCATTAATTCTCTTAAGGGCACTTGCCTCAAGTTCTGCATAAAACGGATCGGGATTTCGACTGTCCATCGGACGGGTAAGCGCCTTTTTCGCAATAATAGCCGCCATCTCAAGCGTGCCACCCAGACCTATGCCGAGAATCACCGGAGGACAGGGATTTGAGCCGGCATTATCGACGGTTTCGACAATGAAGTCAAGAATTTCGTCGACTGTGCAGGAGGGAATAAACATTTTAACAGCGCTCATGTTCTCGCTTCCAAAGCCCTTTGGGGCGAGCGTGATTTTTAGCCTGTCACCGGAAACAATGCGCGTGTGGATAACGGCGGGGGTGTTGTCGCCGGTGTTCTCGCGACGCAAAGGGTCTTTTACAACAGATTTTCGGAGAAAGCCCTTTTCATAGCCTTGACGAACACCCTCGTTAATCGCTTCCTCAAAATTGCCGTCAGTGATATGCAGGTCCTGACCAAGCTCAGCAAAAACAACGGCCATGCCGGTGTCCTGACAAATCGGAATACCTTCTTTTTCCGCAAGGTTATAGTTTTCGCGCAAATCACGTAAAATATCCCGTCCCAAGGGCACAGCTTCCAAGGTTGAAGCGCTGTCGATAAGAGCTCTGATGTCGCTTGGTAAAACTGTGTTTGCCTTAATGCAGAGTTCTGCGACGGCGTCAGTTATTGTGCAGCATTTAATATTCCGCATGACGGCATCGGCCTCCATTTCAATTTTTATTCAGACGGTGGATGAAGCTGGAAGATTGGTTTAATGATAACAGAAAATTTCAATTCGACAAAAGTAGTGCTCGTTTGCTATTTACAAGCTTTAAGAAAAAGGTTATTCTCTCATTACAGCTTATCCAATGGCACGCTTGCTTGCGTGCCGGGCTCATATCTTTATCCCACAACCCTGTTTTTGGCGGGTCGCGATTGCGTCCCGCCGCTTTTTTTGGGGGCTTTCGTTATGTTTTAGTAACATAGGAAATCGCAAAGGCAATGGCTGTTTGGAGAATTAATACCACGGGAAAACCGACAGAAAACTTTTTGTGCAGTGTTTTATGACGGAAAACATACATGCCCACGATGCCACCCAAGCTTCCACCGAGTACAGCCGTGAGGAAAAGAGTTTTTTCGGGAATCCGCCACTTTTTGTGTACTGCCTTATATTTATCGATACCCATGGAAAAAAGCGCCGTAAGGTTGATTATGGCAAGCCAAATCCAAAGAAGCCAAAGGGGATTGTCTCTTAATAATTCAAAAAATCGCATTAGCTCTATCCCCTTTTTTTCGATTTACCGTTGTTGGGGGCGTTTTTTGTGCGGCTTTGCGGTTTTGGCGTTAAATTTGGCGTTGACGGAGAAACGGACTGAGCGGTTTTTCCGGCATTTCCCTTGGTACCTGCGTTTTTTGCGCCGAACGCTGGCTTTGAAATGTAAGACGAATTTGCCACCTTTCCGCCGTAAGGCGCTTTTTTTACGCCGAATTCGGGAGCTGCACCGATGTTTGGTTTGGAGGGTGTGCCGTCTTTTTTTGCACCGGAACCCAGTTTTGTTGAGCTTGTCACCTTCGCCGTTTTGCCGCCCAGACCCTTTGCTCTGCCGGTAACTTTAACGGCATCAGAGGGCTGAGGAGCTTTGCCTTTTTTATCTTGGGAACTCTTAACGCCGTCCTTAGCTATTCCTTTGTAGCCCGAACTTTGGGTAGAGTCAGGTCGGACAAGGCACTTTTTATCAAAACCGATGAGGTCTTCCCTATTTGCCGCTTTCAGCGCCTCGATAACCAAACGCCGTTTTTCTGGGCGTTTCCATTGCAACAGCGCACGCTGAAGTGATTTTTCGTGAAAATCCTTGGCAACATAGACCTGCTTCATGGTGCGAGGGTCAAGCCCGGTGTAATACATACAGGTGGATATTGTTCCCGGCGTTGGGTAAAAATCCTGAACCTGCTCGGGCTGACGGCCGCGGGATTGGAGATATTCGGCAAGGTCTACAGCGTCGTTTAGTGTGCAGCCCGGGTGAGAGGACATAAGATAGGGAACAATATACTGTTCCTTGTCGTAACGCTGGTTAAGTCGGGAGTATTTATCCATAAAACGCTCGTAGACATCAATGTGCGATTTTCCCATGCAGTCCAGAACTCCGTCAATGCAATGCTCAGGAGCAACCTTGAGCTGCCCGCTGATGTGATGATGAACAAGCTCGGAGAAAAATTTTTCGTCCTTGTCCTCAAGCATATAGTCATAGCGTATACCGCTGCGGACAAAGACCTTTTTCACACCGGGGATTTCACGGAGCTTGCGCAGAAGCTCAAGATAATCAGAGTGGTCGGCATCGAGGTTTTTGCATGGCGTTGGTGATAAGCAGCGCTTCTTTGCGCACATACCGTGCTCCTTCTGCATTTGGCAGGAGGGATGGCGAAAATTCGCTGTCGGACCGCCGACATCAGAAACATAGCCCTTCCAAAGAGGATGATGTGTCATCGCTTCGACCTCGCGGATGACGGACTCATGACTGCGGGAGGATATCATTCGTCCCTGATGAAAGGCGAGAGCGCAGAAGTTGCAGGCTCCGAAACAGCCCCTGTTGTGTATGACCGAAAAGCGAACCTCCTCAATTGCGGGAACGCCACCCATCTCATCGTACATCGGGTGAACCTCGCGGGTATATGGAAGGCCGGCAACCGCATCAAGCTCCTGCGTTGTAAGAAGCGGCGCGGGAGGATTGACAACCAGCATTCGTCCCTGACAGCTCTGACAAAGCGCAATACCGCGAACGGGGTCGTGCTCTTCGTATTCAATTCGGGTAGCATCGGCGTATGCTTTAAAATCCGAGGCGGTTTCTTCGTAGGAGGGGAGAACGGCTTTTTCGTAGACGCAGGCATCCGCAGTTGCCGCAATAAAAGCCGTGCCTCGAATTTCCGTAATTTCCGAGGGCTTGACTTTTCGCTTTAATCGTTTTGCGATTTCCCTCGTAGCATATTCGCCCATGCCGAAGACCAGCAAATCCGCTTTTGAATCGAAAAGTATGCTGCGGCGCACCTTGTCGTCCCAGTAGTCGTAATGAGAAAAACGTCGCAGTGAAGCTTCAAGTCCGCCTATAACAATAGGCATTTCTCCGCCAAAGGCTTCTCTTGCCCTATTTGCGTATACTATTGTTGCACGATCGGGGCGAAGACCAGCCTTTTTGCCGGGAGAATAAAAATCCTCGCTTCTCGGTTTTTTTGCGGCGGTATAATGAGCAACCATGCTGTCTAAATTACCCGCTCCTATGAAAACGCCGAAGCGCGGCTTACCCATTTTCTCAAAGTCAGAGACATCCTTCCAGCGCGGCTGCGCCAGTATCGCCACCTTGAAGCCCATGTCTTCAAGTACACGCGCAATTACAACGGGTCCGAAGCTTGGATGGTCGACGTAAGCATCGCCCGTGACCACGAGAAAATCGTAGCTGTACCAACCGCGTGAGGTCATATCTTCTTTTGAAACCGGCAAAAATTCCGTTATTTCCATGGGTTTACCATTCCTTAATAATTTGGCTAAAACGAGTTATTTGTATAGTTAAAAACGTATTGGATTATCAGTACTAGAGCGTCAATTCCATAAGCTTTAGGGGAGATAAAATACCTTCTTCTGCTCCTATGCAATTAAAACCAAGCTTATCATAAAACGCAATACCGGCAGTGTTGCTTTCAGCAACATGAAGCCGCAGAGACTTTCTGCCGAGTCGTCTATAGACCGATACCGCGTGGCCGATAAGCTGAATACCCATGTTGTGCCCACGTTTATCCGCGGTGAGATAACAGAAGCTTATCCAGCCTGCGCCGTGGGTCGCCATGCGCTCGGTGTCCAGCTCAATAATTCCGGCAAAATCATCCCCGTACAGAGCCTTCATCAGCGACAGTGGGTTTCGTTTTGAAGCTACGGCGGCACTGCGCAAATAAGGCTCATCGGAAAAACCACTGAGAGTTGCGTGTGCTTCCCTCCAAGCATCGCGGTAACAGCTGGCGTAAAGCTCCGCATCTTCATTTATATCCATTGGCACAATGCGAAGGTTTGAAAAATCAAGCTTTTCTTTGTCCTTCCACCAATCCTGATCGGCAAAGGTACTTATCGCTCTAGGAAGATGACTGTTGTCGTTATAATACTCAACTTCAAGCTTGCCGTCTGAATAGTTGATGGAGGCAACACAGGTGTTGTCCCCATGCAAAATTTCATGTATGCGTTCGGAGGGAATACCCTGTATTTCACTAATCAGTGAACGGATTGCCATGCCGTGACTGACGCAGGCAATCGTTTGACCGTCGTGTTTCTTTCCAAGCTCACAGATAGCGCCTTTCAAACGGGCCTTAAGGTGGTCAAAGTCCTCATTGCCCTCAATGCTCCATTTCGCGGGGTTACTTGCAAAAGCCAACATTTGTTCTGGCTCGTCATAGGCGACATTTCCCCAGGGCTTGTCCTCCCAGACACCCATGTCGACCTCTTTAAGGCGCGAGTCTATGTTTAAGGGCAGGTCATGGTATTTCAAAATCGCGCCTGCCGTCTTTTGAGTGCGCTGGAGGTCACTTGAATAAAGAGCGTCGATTTTCACATCACGGAAGCGCTCGGCGAGAAGGGCTATCTGCTTGTGCCCTTTTAGCGTTATATCACCGTTGTAATGCCCTTGTATTCGGCGATACAGGTTGCCTTCTGCCTCTGCGTGCCGTATTAGGTAGATTTTTGTCATAATGCCCTCCAAATGTTGACCGTTTAAAACGGGTGTGATATAAAATAAATGTTATAATTTAAAATATAACCCGAGTAGAAATTAATTTCTGCTCAAAAATACTATGCACTTGCTATTTTATAACACTTACACATTTTTAACAAGTGAGCAAATAGCCCTTTTTAGCTGCCGTTTAATCGGGAAATATGATATTCCGCACTATTCTTGTTTTTTAAACAGGGGAAAGCAAAGCCTCAATAATTCGGCGGTATGTTCAAAGAAAAACAAATCATTCAGCGCAGGGTGCGCTTGGAGGTTAGAGTGAAAGTCATCCATTTAATCAGCGGCGGCGACACCGGCGGCGCAAAAACGCATATACACTATCTCCTTTCGGGAATAAGCAAGAATATTGACGCTGTGCTCGTCTGCTTTATGCGAGGCGAATTTTCCGATGAGGCTCAGGCACTTGGAATACGGACTATTGTTTTGGACGGCAACGTGCTAAACACGCTTAAACAGCTCAAGGCTATGATTCGACAAGGCGGATACGAGATTATTCACTCGCATGGTGCGAGAGGGAATTTCATGGCATCTATGCTAAAACATACGTGCAAAATTCCTGTTGTTACCACCATTCACAGCGACCCGAAGCTCGATTATCTTGGCAGGCCGGCGGCGGGACTCGTTTACGGCACGCTCAACTCATTTGCTATGCGCAGGGCGGATTATCTGATTGGCGTTTCGGATTCAATGAAGAATCTGCTAATTGAGCGTGGCTTCTCACCGAATGATATTTTTACGATTTACAACGGCGTTGACTATTCGGTTCAACCAAAAAACAATGATAGAATTACATATTTTAGCAAGCTCGGACTTGCTGTTGAGGAAGATAGTGTGGTTGTCGGCATTGCGGCCCGCCTTGACCCCGTAAAGGATGTTGCGACGCTTATTAGAGGCTTTGCAGAGGCGGAAAGGCATTCGCCAAAGCTACGGCTTGTAATTGCAGGTGACGGTGCGGAGCTTGACAACCTTAATAC